>VGEV01000192.1 GCA_016869175.1 Alphaproteobacteria bacterium | reverse complement strand
ACGGCCTTGCGCCGGCGAACTTCCGATCTGGGCCGGACTACACGCTCACGGGGCGCGGCAGCCGGGGCCGCACGGAGATAGCGCTGGAGGAAGTGCTGGACGCGCTGCCGCCGGCGCCGCGCCGGCCCTATGTCGTGTTGCGCTTGCATCCCAAGAACGGCGCTGACGACTACGCGGCCTATGCCGGCGAGGTGGATTGCGTCAGCCGGAGCGAATCCGCGCTGGAGGTGGTGTTCGCGGCCGATCTCGTGGTTGGTCTGTCGACCGTGCTGCTCGACGAGGCAGCGGTGCTGGGCCGGCCGACCCTGGCGGTGTTGCCACGACCGGCCGAGCGCGAATGGCTGCAAAGCGTTGCCTGGGGCGCGACGGCCGCGGTCAGCGAGCGCAGCGACTTGCGGCACCGGTTGAGCGGATGGCTGGCGGGCGAACGCCAAGCCCGGCCGGCTCGCCTGCCACCGCCCGGCGCCGAGGCCCGCCTCTGCGCCTTCGTCGCGGATATCCTGGCCAAGTCGGCGGCCCCGCCGCCGGCCCATTCGCACAACATCGCAAGAGTCTGACGGCATGGACACGCACAGGGACGGCGGACCGGGCGGCAACCGCAGAACGCATTTCACGCCGCTCGCCGATCTCAACGGCAAGAGCGTGCTGATCACGGGCGGTACCGGCTCATTCGGCCAGGCGTTCTGCAAGACCGTCCTGGACCGTTATCGCCTGCGCAAACTGATCGTTTTCAGTCGCGACGAGTTGAAGCAGTTCGAGATGCAGACCAGCGCCGCGTTCCGCCCGCACGAGCGCGTCATGCGCTATTTCATCGGCGACGTGCGCGACCTGGGGCGGTTGGAAATGGCTTTTCGCGGGGTCGACTTCGTCATTCACGCGGCGGCGATGAAACAGATCCCGGCGGCCGAGTACAATCCGTTCGAGTGCATCCACACCAACGTCCTGGGCGCCGAGAATGTGGTGCGTGCGGCGATCCGGACCGATGTGGCGCGTGTCGTCGCGCTGTCGACCGACAAGGCGGCGAGCCCGATCAACCTCTACGGCGCGAGCAAGCTGGCCGCCGACAAGATCTTCGTGGCCGCGCGCAACGTGGTCGGTTCCGACCGGCCGATGTTCTCGGTCGTGCGCTACGGCAACGTGCTGGGCAGTCGCGGCAGCGTCGTGCCGTTCTTTCGCCAGCGCATCCAGCAGGGCGCCAGCGTGCTGCCGATCACGGATCCGGCGATGAGCCGTTTCTGGATCACGCTTCCGCAAGGCGTCGACTTCGTGCTGTCCTGCCTGGCACTGGCGCATGGCAGCGAGATCTTCGTGCCCAAGCTGCCCAGCATGAAGGTGACGGATCTGGCCCGGGTCATGGCGCCCGGCCTGGCGACCGAGATCGTCGGCATTCGCCAGGGCGAGAAGCTGCACGAGGCGATGATCACCGAGGACGACGCGCGCAACACGCTGGAACTGCCAGACCGCTACGTGATCACCCGCGATCTTGCCGGAGCGACCCGCTACCACGCGAAGCAGGTGCCCGTGCCGGCCGGTTTCCGCTATTCCAGCGACGACAACACCTGGTGGCTGCGGGACGACGAGATGCGCGGCCTGCTCGACGCGTTGCCGGCGTGAAGGCGACCCGCGCGTGAGCGAGCCTTTCCTGCCATACGGCCGGCAATGCATCGAGGACGACGATGTGGCCGCCGTTGCCGCGGCTTTGCGTGGCGACTATCTGACCACCGGGCCCGCCGTGGCTGAGTTCGAGAGGGCGCTCGCCGCGCGGGTGGGGGCGCGGGAAGCCGTGGTTTGCGCCAACGGTACAGCGGCGTTGCACTTGGCGGTGGCCAGTCTCGACTTGACGCCGGGCGAGGTCTGCATCGTGCCCGCCATCACCTTTGTCGCCACCGCCAATGCCGTGCGCTACTGCGGCGGCGAGGTGCTGTTCGCCGATGTCGATGCCGATACCGGCCTGCTGACCGAGGCAAGCTTGGACGAGGCCCTGCGCCGCGCCGGCGGCCGGCCTCCGCGCGCGGTGCTGCCGGTGCACTTGGCCGGTCAGGCCTGTGACCTCGCGGGCCTCGCTCGGCTTGCCCGCCAGCATCGGCTGGCCGTGGTGGAGGACGCTGCCCACGCCATCGGCAGCAGCTACGCGGCCGGCAACGCGGTGTTCCCGGTCGGCGCCTGCGCGCAGGGCGACATGGCCACCTTCTCGTTCCACCCCGTGAAGACCGTGACCATGGGCGAGGGCGGCGCGATCACCACGAACGACGCCGGGCGGGCCGAACGGCTGCGCCGCCTGCGCAGCCACGGCCTGGAACGGCGGGCCGAGCGCTTCGTCGATGCCGCCCTGTCGCGCGACGACCGCGGCCGGCCGCATGTCTGGTCCTACGAACTGGGCGAACCGGGCTTCAACTATCGCGCCACCGATCTGCAATGCGCCCTGGGTCTGAGCCAGCTCGCCAAGCTCGACCGGTTCATCGCCATCCGGCGCCGGCTGGTGGCGCGCTATGACCGCAATCTGGCCGTCCTGGCGCCGGCGGTACGGCCGCTTGGCCGGCAGCCGGGCGGCGATCCCGCCTGGCATCTCTATGTCGCACTGATCGATTTCGCCGGCCTGGGCCGGACGCGCGACCAGGTGATGGCGGACCTGCGCCAGCAAGGCATCGGCAGCCAGGTGCACTACATCCCCGTCCACCGGCAACCCTATTACCGCGAACGCTATGGGCCGCTGTCGTTGCCCGGGGCGGAACGCTATTACGCGCGCTGCCTGTCCCTGCCGTTATTCGCCGGCATGAGCGAGGCCGATGTCGACCGGGCGGTCGGCGCCCTGGCCGCGGCACTGGGGCTGGGCGGGCGCTGATGCGCCAACGCTGGCACCTGCTGGTGGCGGCGGCGCCGGCGGTGGGCGGCGGGCATGTCGCGCGTTCGCGGCTGGTGGCGCGCGCGCTGGCCGGACAGGCGGAAGTGGCGCTGACCTTGGTCGGCGATGACGGGCGTTGGCGGCAGCAACTGGACGACGAGCCATACCGCCTGGCGCCGGAGGCCGGCGAAGCCGGCTGGGATGGCACGTTGCTGGACTTGAAGCCGCTTGGACGGGCGGCGATCCGCGCGGCGCGCGGCGACAGCCGGTTCGTCGCTGCCTATGACGACGAACTCGCGCTGCCCGAGGACATCGACCTGTTCGTCAACGCCGCTTTGCACCTGGCGGGCACCAGCGTCGGCGGCCGGCCGGCGCTGCTGGGCCCGGCCTACGCGGCGGTCGCCCCCGGCTTCGCCGAGATGCGGCGGAGCCGGCCGGCGGCGGCTGCGCGACGCGTGCTGATCGGTTTCGGCCTGGTCGATTCCGCCAACGCGACCGATCTGGTGCTGCAAGCCCTGGCCGGGCTGCCGGCGCTGGCAACGCCGCTCGAGGTGACGGTGCTGTTGGGCGCCCGTGCGCCGCATCGCGCAAGCCTGCAGCGGCGCATCGCCGGCTTGCCCTGGGCCCGCCTGCTGTTCGATCCGCCGGACGTGCCCGCGCTGCTGGCCGAGAGCGACCTGGCGATCGGCGCGCCGGGCGTGAGCCTGGCGGAGCGTCTGGCGGCGGGCGTGCCGACGGCGACGCTGGCGCAGAATTCCGCGCAATGCCCGCTTCTGGCCGGTGCGGCCGCGCGGGGCGCGACGTTGTCGCTTGGCTTGGCGGGCAACACCCCGGTTGCCAGCCTGAGCGGAAAGCTGGCGGGCTTGCTGGCCGACCGCACGGCCCGCCAACGCCTGGCGGAACGCGGACGGCGGCTGGTCGACGGACGGGGGGCCGCCCGCATCGCGCAGGCATTGCTGGACCGCGCGGCACGCCATCCGGCCGCCTCGATGGCCGCGCAATGACCGGAGCCGCGCCGCCTCGTCGTTTCGCGGCCGATCGACTGCGCGTGTACTTGCGGCCCATCGAACTCGCCGATATCGACCGCGGCTGGCTGGCCTGGATGACCGATCCCCAGATCACCCGACATCTGATGAGCGGACCCAACCAGACGCGCGAAAGTCTGACCGCCTACTACCACGCATCGCAGCCGCCGAAGGCCCGCATGTTCGCCATCTGCCGCCAAGCGGACGATCGCTATGTCGGCAATGCGCGGCTGCATGCCGTCGATGCGACGCATCGCAAGGCCAGCTATGGCTGGCTGATCGGCGACAAGGCAAGCCAGGGACAGGGCCTTGGCAGCGAGGCGCTGTTCGCGCTCGTGCGCCACGGCTTCCTGGCGCTTGGGTTGAACCGCGTGTCCACTTCGGTCGCGGTCGACAACCTGGCCTCGTTGCGCGCGCAAGAGCGGGTCGGTTTCGTGCGCGAGGGGCTCTTGCGCGACTATCTGTGGACTGGCGAACGCTTCGTCGACGCGGTGCAATTCGCCATGCTGCGCCGGGATTTCGACGCGCTCCATGGCTGAGGCACCGGTGCGGGCCACGGCCGGCGCGAGGCTTGCCGATGTGCGGGTCGCCTTCGGCGAAAGCCTGGTGGCCTGGCAGGCCGCCCTCGCGGCCGGCTTGCCCGCGACGGCGCGGCTGCGCAGCACCAGCCCGGCGCTGCTGCTGAGCGGCCGGCCCGGCGTCGAGCAGTTCGATCGGCGCTTGACGCCGGACTGGCTGCGGCGATATCGCGCCGCCATCCTGCCATTCGCCGAACGGTTGTTTCTTGATGCTCGGCGAAGCGCCGAGGCGGAGCCTTGGGCCTTGCACATGGCCAGGGCCGGCACGCTCTACGCGCATCGTCTGGTGATCCGCGCGGCTTGTCTCGAGGCGGCGGACTTCCATGAGCCGCGCGCCCTGCTGGCCCTGGGCGGCCGGGCCAATCTGCGACGCACACCGCCGCTCGACCGCCTGCTGGGCAACAACCCTGGCTTCCTGTGCTTTGAAGCGGAATCGCCGAATGCGCCCGAGCCTCGCCGGCGGGCCGACCGTTGGTCGGCCTTGCGAGTGGCTGGCCTGGAGGGGGTCGCCTATCGGCTGCTGCTGAAGCTGTGGCGGCAGCTTCCGGCACGCTGGGCGCAAGCCGAGGTGTTGATCCTGTCGGACAACGAATTGTTGCAAGAGGCGGCGGTCCGGCTGGGCCTGGGCGGCGCCGCGTTGCGCGTCGTGACGCTGCCGGCGGCAGCACCCATGGCGATGCCGCAGGCGCTGAAGGCGGCGCTGCTGCAGGTCACAGCCAAGGCAGTGGACGATTTCGCCCGCGCCTGGGTGCCGGCGGCCGCGGTCAGGCCGTGCCGCGAGGCCTTCGAGGGGTATGTTTGCGACCAGGTGGAGCCGGAGCTCGGCTGCCAGGATGCGGTGGCGCGGCGGCTGGATGCCTTGTTGGGCGATCGTCCGACGGTGGCGCTGACCAACTATCCCGGGTTGCCGGAACGCATGGCGGCGATCCGACACCTGCGCAAGCGGGGCGTGCCGGTCATCGGCTTCCAGCATGGCGTATCGCGCGAGATCAA
>VGEV01000191.1 GCA_016869175.1 Alphaproteobacteria bacterium | reverse complement strand
TCGAAGGCAAGACCTTCCGCGAGGTGCCGCTGGCGGCCGAGCTTATCGTGGCGAGGGACCCCAGAAGCCTTGAGCGGGTCGGCGGGGCGCTGCTGCGGCTGGCGCTGTTCATGCTGGCCGACCATCTGGCGGATACGAAATAATATTGCGTAATAATCTTGCGTAGCGGCCGGCTGTGGGGCAGATTGCGCTCAAGCTGGCATCGTTGCGTTCAGCTTTTGCAGGGGCGCGAATTTCGCCCGCCGGGCGCTTCCAGGCCCGCGAAATCCGTCCGCGTGGTTGCTAAATGGTAGCTATGGGTTTTTAGCGGACAGCGGACACTACCACAAGTCTTTGTTTTTTCTGGTAGCGGGGGAGGGATTTGAACCCCCGACCAAGGGATTATGATTCCCCTGCTCTACCGCTGAGCTACCCCGCCCCAGGCTGCCTCCGCCCCTGCCAGGGCGAGGGGTTGTAGGAGCGCCGTCCGCCGGCTGTCAAGGCGAGCCCCGACGCCAGGGCCTCAGGCGGCCGCTTGCCGTGCCGGGCCCGCGATCCAGCCGCCGCCCAGCAACCGAGTGCCGTGGTAGAGCGCGCAGGCTTGGCCCGGTGCCGCCGCCGTCTCCGGCTCGCGGAAGCGCACCAAGGCGCGCCCCGCGCCCTCGGCCATGATCTCGGCCGCCACCGGCGGCCGGGTCGAACGCACCCGCGCGGCGACCGCGCGCGCGCCGGCGAGCGGCTCGGCCAGCCAGTTGAGCCCGTGCAGCCGCAGTTCCGGGCAACTCAAGGCCGCGCGCGGCCCGACCACGATGCGCGCGGTGGCCGGCTCGATGCGCAGCACATAGAGCGCTTCGGGCTGGCCCAGCTTCAGGCCGCGCCGCTGGCCAACGGTAAAGCCGCCGATGCCGTCATGCCGGCCGAGCACGCGGCCCGAGCGGTCGACGATCTCGCCCGGCCGCATGGCCTCGGGCCGGAGCCGCGCCAGCACCTCGCCATACCGTCCGCCCGGCACGAAGCAGATGTCCTGGCTGTCGGGCTTGGCGGCGACGGGCAGGGCCAGGCTGGCGGCCAGGGCGCGCGTCGCTGCCTTGTCGGCGATGCCGCCCAGCGGAAAGCGCAAGTACTCCAGTTGCGCCGGCGTGGTGGCGAACAGGAAATAGCTCTGGTCGCGGACGGCATCCGCCGCGCGGTGCAGTTCGCAGCCCCGCGGCGTCGGCAGGCGGCGAACATAGTGGCCCGTCAGCAGCGCCTTCGCCCCCAATTCGCGCGCGATGCCCAGGAGATCGGCGAACTTCACCCGCTCGTTGCAGCGCACGCACGGCACCGGGGTCTCGCCCGCCGCATATCCGGCGGCGAAGTCATCGATCACAGCGCGCCGGAAGCGCGCCTCGAAGTCGAGCACGTAATGCGCGATGGCGAGCCGTTCGGCCACGCGACGGGCGTCGTGGATATCGGCGCCAGCGCAACAGGCGCCCTTGCGCCCGACCGCGCGGCCATGATCGTAAAGTTGCAGGGTGATGCCGACCACCTCGAGCCCCTGCGCCCTGGCCAGCCCGGCGACCACGGCGGAATCGACGCCGCCGGACAACGCGACGACCACCCGGTCGCCGGCCGAGAGCCCCGCGAATGCCTGCCCTGAAAGATCCTGGTCCATGCGCCGGCACTATAGCGAGGCCGGCGGTCGGCTCAATCCGCCTCGCCTTGCAGCGCCAACACTTCCTCGTTGACGGTCTCCGCCACCGCCAGCAATGCCAGCGGCGACAGGTACTGGTGCACCGGCAGGGAGAGAATGCTGCGGGCCTGGCGCTCCGCCATCGGAAAGGCGCCGGCGCCATAGCCGAGGCCGCGCGCGGCGGGCTGCAAGTGGATGGGAATGGGATAGTGCACGGCGGTGCCGATGCCGCGCTCGGCCAGCCGCGCCCGCAGGCGGTCGCGGTTGGCGAGTTGCACGACGTAGGTGTGGAAGCAATTGTACTCCTGCGGCCGGCAGGGCGCGTTGAACGCCAAGGCCGGATCGATCAACGCGCGATAGCGCTGGGCATTGGCGCGCCGCTTGGCGACGATCTCCGGCAGGCGCTCCAGCCGCATCAACAGGATGGCAGCCTGCAGGTTGTCCATGCGGGCGACCCGGCCCCATTCCAGCGAGGTATCGCGGTCGACCAGGCCGTTGCGCCTGAGGCGGGCCACGCGTTCCGCCAAGCGCCGGTCATCGGTGGTGATGAAACCGGCATCGCCAGCGGCATTGAGGTTCTTCACCGGATGGGCCGAGAAGCAGCCGATGGTGCCGAGCGCGCCAGCCGATCGGTCGGCAAACCGTGCGCCCATGGCTTGCGCCGCGTCCTCCACCACCGCGAGGCCGTGGCGCCGTGCGATGCGGCCGATCGCGTCCATGTCGGCGACCCGTCCGGTCAAGTGCACCGCCAGCAGCGCGCGCGTGCGCGTGCTGATCGCGGCCTCGACCGCCGCCGGATCGATGTTCTGGTCGAAGCCGACATCGGCGAATACCGGCCGCGCGCCGACCGCCACGACCGCGCCGGCCGTGGCGATGAAGGAGTTGGGCGGGCAGATCACCTCGTCGCCCGGACCGATGTCGAGCGCCTGCAGCGCCAGGATGAGGGCATCGGTGCCGGAACTGAGGGCGACCGCGTAGCGCACGCCGACGGCCTCGGCGATCTTGGCCTCGAACGCATCCGTGCACGCGCCGCCGACAAACTCGCCGCTGAGAAAGACCTCCTCCACCAACCGGTGGATGGCCTCGCGTTCGTCGGCATACTGCGCCGGCAGGTCGACATAGGGGATGCGGCGCCCGTGCGAGGACCGCGCGGGCGTCGGCTGGGCGAGCACCGCCTGCAGGTTGGGCAGGACACGGGGCGACATCGTTAACACGATGCCCGACAAGTGCTAAGCCAACGTAAAGGCTCAGACGAGCTGATGGTGCAGGTCGGGATCGGGCTTGGCCAGGCGGTGCAGCAGCAGGTTGCTGTCGTCCAGGAAGCAGCCGGCCGGGCACTTGCGCAGCAGGTCGATGCGTTCCGCCACCTGGCGTCGCCGCTCGGAGGTCCAGATCCGATCGATGCTGTCGTCATAGATGTTGCCGATCACGAAATCGGCGTCGCCGCCATGGTCGATGCACAGATAGACCTTGCCGTCCGGCTCGATCATCGGCACCAGCGGATGCGCCCGGCAGCGATCGTAACGCAGCGCGCCGTTGAACTGACGGACATAGGCGCTGGCGATCTGGTCGACCTTGACATGCACCGCGAAGTTGGCCCGCTGATAGCGCTGCTTGATGGCCAGCAACTGGCGCAGCATCGTCTCGGCCTGTGCCTAGCGCTCGGCCTCGTCCGCATGCAGATCGAGCGAGGAAACCGAGAGCGCCGCGTTGGCCTCGTTGCGCTGCAACGACTTGTAGGCGACGTAATCCACGCCGATCTCAGCGAACAGCCGGGCGAATGCCTCGAAATCCGGCTCGGTCAGCCTGGAACAGATCATCTGGCAGCCGATATGCGGCCGACGGGCGCCGCGCCGGCGCTTCTCGGCCACCAGCGCACGGATGTTGGCGAGCACGCTGGCAAAATCGGCCTTGCCGCGACCCGACGCGTTCTTCGCCGCATGCCAGCGCTGGTGCATTTCCGGCGTCGCGGCATCGACGCTGAAGCGCACAGCCAGCGCGCCCGCGAACAGCGCGTCGTAATGTTTCGCCGTCAGCCGCTCGCCGTTGCTGAACAGCATGTAGCCGAGGCCGGCCGCGCTGGCGGCGCTCAGCATTTCCAGCGCCGCCGGATGCAGCAGCGGCTCGCCCTGGCCGGCGATGATCAGCCCCTTGGTGCCGCCCTTGGCCAGGATGCGGACATTGTCGATCCAGACCGCCGGGTCGATGATCAGTTCGTTGCGCTGCTTCAGCGTCGGCGCTACGCGCGTCGTGTAGGCCGACGAGCACCACACGCAAGAGTGGTTGCAATAGGTGGTGAAACCGGTGTTGACGGTGACCGGCCAACAGTCGCCGGTCTCCAGCAGATCAGCGACCGCGCGCGGATGGTAGAACAGCTTGCGCCGGTCATAGCGATCCTCGCAGAAGACCGGGCCGTCGCCTGCGTGGCTGGCCGGTGTGCCGTCCATGAATGCGATCCCGTTATGGCTTCGCGAAAGCTAGGCGTCCGGCGTTAGCGACCGGTTAAGCCCGCGCCCGCCGCGCGCCGCTCTCGCGCTCCGACATCTCCGCCCATACGAGCGTGTCCAGGCGATCCATCGTCTCGGTCATCTGGCGCACGCCGTCGAAGCGAAGGACGAACGCGCCGAAGAGGCGATGATTGTCCACCTGCTCGGCCGTGAAACGGGCGCCAGACTGGAAGTAGAGCCGCCGCTCCACGACATGCGGCGCCAGCGCGTCGGCGACATGCAGACCCTGGAAAATCCCCGGCCGCTTGATGTGCAGCACGTGCGAGGCGTAGCAGCCCCGCGGGGTCGGCGCCGCCAAGCTGACCGGCAGGCCCAGCGCCGAGCGCAAGGTCGCCTCCACAAGGTCGACGCCAAAGGCCCGCCCGGCGACTTCCGCGATCAGGTTGCCGCCGTTGCGCGGGCCGATCTCGATGACGAAGACCCGGCCGTCGGGCAGGAAGCAGAAGTCGAAATTGAGCGCGCCGTGGCGCATGCCGAGCCGCTGCAGGATGTCCTGCAGAATGGCCGCGCCGCGCGCCAGGTCGGATTCCGGCCAGGCGCTGGGAAAGCTCTCGCCGATCGGTGTCAGCGGATTGAATTCGGGGTGGAAATGCTCGTTGCCGAGCGCGCGGTAGACAAGCCGCCCATCCACCAGGAAGCCGTCGCCGGCGACCTGATAGCCAGCCCGGTGGAAATACTCCTCGACCACGAGGCGGCCGGCCCGACTGAAGCCGAGCGCCCGGGCAGCGGCGCGGCCGACCGCTTCGTCATCGCGGCGCGCGGCCGCAAGATGCGTGATGCCGCGGCTGCCGGAGGAATCGACCGGCTTGACCAGGATGTCGCCAGCGAGCCGGCGGGCAGCCGCCATCGCCTAGTCGACGGTCGCGGGCGGGCAGGGCGCGGGGCGTGAGGAAGCCTTGCTTGGCCAGGAAGGCACGGAAACGGTCCTTGTTGATCAGCGTCTCGACCGCCGCCACCGGATTGCCCGGCAGGCGCAGTTGGCGGGCCACCTCCGCCACCGCCAGCGCCGAGGGATCAGAAGCGAAGGTCGCGATGCCGTCGATGGCGTGGCTTTGCGCGAGCGCCGCCAGCCGGGCGATATCGGCGGTGCTGACCGCGTGAAAGGCCTGCGCCAGCCGACCGCCGGCGCAGTCGGGGTCGCGGTCGGCGACGATCACCTCGGCGCCGAGTGCCATGGCGCGGCGGATCAGCACGAGCTGGGCGTCGGAGCCGCCCAGCACCATCAGGCGCTTGCCCACGACATCGGACATCAGGGGCTCTCCGGGGTGGCGGCGAGGCGGTGTAAGCGCCGGGGCAAAAATCCCTCACTGAAGCGGCCGGATTGTCCGGTTGCGCCGGAGTAAAAATCCAGCAGCAGATAGCTCTTTGCGGTTTTGGCAGAGGGCGGGGGGATGAAGGACGTGGA
>VGEV01000190.1 GCA_016869175.1 Alphaproteobacteria bacterium | reverse complement strand
ATCGACACGCCACCGCAGACCAAATAGACCCCGCCACAGCACCCAATCCGCAGGCTGGGCCGCAGGCCATGCCCTCATCGGCGATGCTTCGTCGTCAATGATGGGGTTCTTCGAGGTGTCCAATTGAATTAGGCGCATGTTATTCAGGATTTGGCCAATCGTGGCGCAGAATTTCGCCAGCAAGCCGTTGTTACGGGATCGGCATTAGAAAATCGTGGTTAACGCGTGATAATAAACCGATTGCTAAATTCGTCACCGCCGTCGGAAAGCCGGCATACAGCTCTGGTCGGACTGAGACCACATCTTTTTGTTATTGCTTGCATTTCCCTCTGGTATCGGAATTGCGTGGAAGTCGGCACTACGGGCCGGCATCGGTCGAGTCGTTCGACCGTTTCCCGCCGAAGCAAAGTAATGGGGGATTAAACATGCGTAATACCCTGCTCCAAGTCTTGGGCGCCACCGGCCTCGCGGCGCTCGCGGCGCTGCCGGCCAACGCGATCCTGATCGACGACTTCGATGCCGATGCCGCGCTGGTCGACAGCGCTGCGCCGGGTCCGACAACCTTTGCCGCCGGCGGCGCCATCGGCGGCTTCCGCACCATGGAGATCCTTGGCTTTCCGGCCGACGGCGATCCGATCAGTTCCGGCGCGACGCTGGCGGTGATGCCCTTGCCGACCGGCGCATTGGCGCATTCGCAGGACTTCGGCACCAGCGGCCGCAGCCGGATCATGTGGGACGCCGATGGCGCGGGCCTCGCCGCCGACCTGACGGATGGCGGCCTGGCCAACGGGATTGAGATTGCCATCATGGCGATCGACCAGGGCTCGGTCACCCTGACGCTCGAGGTGTTCGATGGCGCCAGCGTCGCCTTGCTGACGCTTGCCGGGCTCGGCGCTGGCAATTTCAGCTTCCTGTTTGGCGACTTCGTCGGCGACGGCGGGGTGTTCGACAGCGCCAGCGCCGTGCGCCTGACCATCGAGGCGACCGAGGCGGCCGATCTGGCGCTCGATTTCGTGCGGACGATCGACGTGCCGCCGCCACGGATCCCCGAGCCGGCGACCCTCGCCCTGTTCGGCCTGGGCCTGATGGGCCTGGCGTCAATCCGTCGCCGGCGCCCCTAGCCCAGCGGCCCGTCCGCCCAGCGGCCCCGCCGTCCTGGCAAGGCTGGGGCCGCCGTTCCTTCCGGCCTCAGCCGTCGCGACGGCGCGAGGTGAGCGTGGCGCCGCCATCCACCACCAGGGTATGGCCGGTGATGTAGCGGGCACGCTCGGAGGCCAGGAACACCACAGCATTGCCGATGTCCCAACCGGTGCCCTCGGTCCCGGTGAGCGAGGACTCGCGCCGCCTTTCGCGCCCTTCCGGCGTCATCTTTCCGCCCGCGTAGACAAGCGGCGTGTAGACCGGCCCTGGCGCCACGCAATTGACCCGGATGCCGGCCGGCCCGTGATCGACCGCGAGTGCCCGGGTGAACGAGATGATCGCCCCCTTGGCCGTGGAATACGCGGTCAGGCCGCGCGGCCTGAGCGCCGAGATCGAGGAGATGTTGATGATGGCGCCGCCCTTGCCGCCTGCCACCATCGCCGGAATGGCGTGTTTCGACATCAGGAACATGGAAGTGACCGAGACCCGCATCATGGTGTCCCAATGCTCCAGCGTCTCCTCCAGCACGGTGGCTTGGTGGGCGATGCCGACATTGTTGTCCAGCACATCCAGCCGGCCGTAGCGGTCCATCGCCGCCTTCACCACGGCGGCGCAGTCGCGCTCGCTGGCCACATCGGCCGCAATGGCGGAGGCCGTGTTGCCTTCCTTGGCGATTATGGCGGCGGTCTCCTCGGCCAGCTTCTTGTCGCGGTCGGCTACCACCACCTTGCAGCCGGTGCGCGCCAGCAGGACGGCGGCGGCCTTGCCGTTGCCGATCCCACCCTCCGCCGCGCCGCCGCCGGTGACGATGGCGACCTTGCCCGCAAGGCCCATGTCGTCTTCGTTGGCCATGTTCGTCTTCCTCCCGTCAGGCCGCTTGCCGTGTCGGGCGATGATAGCGCGACGAGCCTCCGCGCAAGCGCGGAACACGGTTGCGGCAGGGCCATTTCAATCGGCCGCGAATAGGCGTTAGCCTGCCGCTTCCCAGGGGGGCAGGGGCATGGCGAGGTTGGCGGGCAAGGTTGCGTTGATCACCGGCGGCGCTTCGGGCATCGGCCAGGCGGCGGCGGTGCTGTTCGCCGAGGAAGGCGCGCAAGTCGTGGTGGCCGACATCGACCGCGCCGGGGCGGAGGAAACCGTGCGGCGGATCAATGCCGCCGGCGGGCAAGGCCTGTTCGTCGCCACCGACGTGACCGAGCCCGACAGCGTCAAGGCTGCGGTCGAGCGAACCGTGGCGGCCTATGGCCGGCTCAATGTGCTCTACAACAATGCCGGGGGCTCGACACCGCAGGACGGACCGGCGCCGGAAGCGCCGCTGGACGAATTCTGGCGCTGCATCAAGCTCGACCTGTTCGGCACCTTCCTTGGCTGCCGCTTCGGCATTCCGGCGATGATCAAGGCGGGCGGCGGCTCGGTGATCAACGCCTCGTCGATCGTCGCCGAGATCGGCATGACGGGCCGCGACTGCTACACCGCCGCCAAGGGCGGGGTGGCAGCCCTCACCCGCAGCCTGGCGGTGCGCTATGGCCGCGAGGGGGTGCGCGTCAACGCGGTGGCGCCGGCGGTGACCCTGAGCCCGCGCGTGCAGAAGTTGCTGTCGAGCCAGGCCGACGTCAAGACGGTTGCCGGCCAGCATCTGCTGGGCCTGTGCGAGCCGATCGACATCGCGCGCGCGGCGCTCTATCTCGCCTCCGACGAAAGCCGCAAGGTGACGGGGCATATCCTGGCGGTCGACAGCGGCGTGCTGGCCGCCTGAGCGGCGGGGCGCGAGGCAGCGGAACTGGGGGATATGATGCAGAAGCCGATCGAATTCTACAGCGAAGGCACCAAGCTGAAGGGCGATCTCTATCTGCCCGACAACCTGAAGCCCGGTGAGAAGCGGGCCTGCGTCGTGCTCTGTCACGGCTATACCGGGGTGCGCAGTCTCTATCTGCCGGACAACGCGCGCGCCTTCAACAAGGCGGGCTATGTCGCCATGACCTTCGACTACAAGGGCTGGGGCGACAGCGACGGACCGCGCAGCCGCCTGGCGCCGTGGAGCCGGATCGCCGACGTGCAGGCGGCACTGACGTTCGCCGGCCTGCAGCCGGAAGTCGACAAGGACCGGCTCGCCATCTACGGCACCTCCTATGGCGGCGCCACGGTGGTATGGACGGCGGCGATCGACCAGCGCGTGAAATGCGTGATCGGCGTGGTCGGCGTCGGCCACGGCCGGCGCTGGATGCGCAGCGTGCGCCATCCGGACGAGTTCGTCGATCTGCTGGCCCGCTCCGAGCGGGACCGCGAGAAGCGCGCGCTGACCGGCCAGTCGGAAATGGTCGAACGCACCGAAGTCCTGATCCCCGACCGGCAGTCGGCCGAACTGGCGGCGGCGGCGCGCAAGAACAATCCGCATGCGGTGAACACCATACCCTTGGAGTTCATCGACCAGACGCTGGATCACCATGCCGATTGGGTGGTGGACAAGATCGCGCCGCGGCCGTTGCTGCTGATCACCACCGACGACGACCGCCTCGTGCCGCCGGAGGAGAGCGAGGAACTCTACCGCCGCGCCGGGGAGCCGAAGAAGCTGGTGGTGTTGAAGGGCTACGGCCATTACGAGGTCTATGTGCCGCCCGCTTTCGACGAGGTGATGCACGAGTCGCTGGCGTGGCTGCGCAAATATCAGCCGGCGCTGTGATCGGCATAGGCGAGGAGACCGGGCGTGAAGATCGGCTGCTTCAGCTTCAACACCGAATACGGCATCCGTGCCGACGTGCTGGCCCGCGCGTTGGAGGAGCGCGGCTTCGAGTCGCTCTGGGTCGGCGAGCACACGCACATCCCGGCGGAACGGCGCACGCCCTATCCGGGTGGCGGCCACCTGCCGAAGCCCTACTACCACATGGCCGACCCGTTCGTGTCGCTGGCGGCGGCCGCGGCGGTGACCAAGCGGCTCAAGCTCGGCACTGGCGTCTGCCTGGTAACCGAGCACGAGCCGATCGCGTTGGCCAAGTCGGTGGCGACGCTCGACCGGATGTCGGACGGTCGCTTCCTGTTCGGCATCGGCACCGGCTGGAATGTCGAGGAGATGGAGAACCACGGCACGCCGGGCAACCGGCGCTGGACCGTGCTGCGCCAGCGCCTTGCCGCCATGAAGGCGATCTGGGCCGAGCACGAAGCGAGCTACCAGGCGGAATACGTCAAATTCGAGCGCATCATCTCCTATCCGAAACCGGTGCAGAAGCCGCACCCGCCGATCATCCTGGGCTCGGCCACGCCGCAAGGTCGCCAGCGCGTGGCGGAATATTGCGATGGCTGGATTCCGATCGACGTGCTGTTGAAGGACCTGCCGCCGGCGATCGCCGATCTGCGCGAGAGGTTGAAGGTCGCCGGGCGCGATCCGGCCAGCGTGCCGATCTCGATCTTCGCTTTCGAGGCGACCGAGGACTATCTCAAGCACTGCCGCGACCTGGGCACCGAACGCGTCGTGGTGATGGTGCCGCGGCGAACCGACGACGCGCTGCCCTTCCTCGACAAGCTGGCGCCGGTGGCGGCCCGGCTGGCCGCCTGACGGCATCAAGCCGCAAGGCGGCTGAGGCAGCTCTCGCCCCAGGTCTGAGCGGCGTGACCGCGCCGCGTTGTCATGGCGCGTTGCCCAGGCCAGCGCGCCAGCAAGCCGGCGCGAAACCTGCGCCAGGATTGTTGGCAGGCCGCTTGCCGCGTTGAGCTCCGCCGGATGTTCGCCGCCGGATGTTCGGCAATGTCCCGCAACGTCCCGTCAAGGTCGAGAAACAAGGCCAGCCCAGCATTGCGGGGCATACCGTCGGATCCTCGCTCACCGCGGCGGCCGGGCGCGACGGCGCGATCGCCTGGCCGCCGCCGCTCAGCCGCACTGCATGTGGAACATCGTCCGGTCGAAGCGCCGGGCGGCCAGGTCGCGCTCGTGCAACATGAAGTAGAGCTTGCCGGCGTCGCCCCAGCAGTACTTCATCGAAGCGTCGTCGAGGATGCTGTCGAGTTGCAGCAGGAGTTGCAGGTGACGACCGTCCCGGTAACGTGGCGCGCTGCGCGCCGGGGACCAGTAGCTCATCAGGTTGTCTTCCACCTGTTGCTGGAGCGGATCGGGATAGCCCAGAAGCTGATGGCAGGTGGGCAGCCCATCCGGACCGTCCATCGCGATATGCACGTCGAACAGTGCGCTCTGCTCGGCTTTCGACAGGCGCAGACGCGCATAGCGCCGAGAGAAAGGATGGGGCAGGCCGAGGAACGAACGGAAGGCCAGCGCATAGGTTGGCAGGATCTCTGGATAGAGCGGCTCGCCCAGCCAGATCTCGGCCGGCGGCGGATGTCGGCGAACTAGGACACGGACTCATAAGCACGCATCCAGATTCGTGATGCGGCGAGCTTGATGAGGGCGAGGTAGTTGGCGTCGTGCTTGTCGTAGCGCGTGGCGATGGCTCGGAAGTGTTTGACCCTGTT
>VGEV01000189.1 GCA_016869175.1 Alphaproteobacteria bacterium | reverse complement strand
GGAGTTCGGCGAGCACCAGGGGCTTGGCTGGATTGCCGGCCGCGTCACGCGCCTGAGGCCCGACGACGCCAGCCTGCCGGTGCCGCATGTCGGCTGGAACGAGCTGCACCAGGTGCGACCCTCGCGACTGTTCGCCGGCATCGCCGACGGCGCGCTGTTCTACTTCGTGCACAGCTACCGACTGGCGCCGCGGGCTGGCGGGCTGGCGGTGGGGGAGACCGACTATGGCGGCCGCTTCGTCGCGGCCATCGAACGCGACAATATCCTGGGCACGCAGTTCCATCCCGAGAAGAGCCAGAAGGACGGCTTGGCCGTGCTCGGCAACTTCCTGGGCCATGCCTGAGCGGCTCGGCCATGTTGCGCAAGCGGGTCATCACCGTGCTGACCTTCAACGACGGCGTGCTCTACCGCACCAAGCTGTTCCGGCCGGACTACCGCTACACGCTGAACTTCGTCGATGCCTGGTCGGTCGACGAGATCGTGGTGCTGGACGTGACCCGGCCGGGCGAGGGCGGGCGTGAGAATTTCGAGCGCGTCATCGCCGACTTCGCCCGGCGCTGCTTCGTGCCGCTCTCGGCCGGCGGCGGCATCCGCACACTCGACGACGTGCGCCGCCTCATGGCGCTCGGCGCCGACAAGGTGGTGCTCAACACCGGCGCGCTCGAGCGGCCCCCGCTCATCGCCGAGGTGGCTCGGGCCTATGGCGCGCAATGCGTGGTGCTGGCGATGGACGTGAGGCGGCACGAAGACGGCCGCTACGAGGTCTATGGCGGCTTCGGGCAACGTCCGAGCGGGCGGGCGCCGGAGGACTGGGCGCGCGAAGCGGTCGGCGAAGGGGCGGGCGAGATCCTGGTGACCGCGATCGAGCGCGATGGCTGGTTGCAGGGCTACGACCTGGAGCTTTGCCGGCGGCTTTCCCAGGCGGTGCCGGTGCCGGTCCTGGTGCTGGGCGGGGCCGGCACCTGGGCGCACATGGCGGAGGCCTTCGAGGCTGGGGCGGCGGCCGCCTGCACGCAGAACATCTACCACTTCACCGAGACCAGCATCCGCAGCGCCAAGGCCTTTCTCGCCAAACGCGGCCTGCCGGTGAGGAACTAGCGGCAATGCGCTATTGCACGCGCTGCCTGATGCCCGACAGCCGGCCGCGCATCGTGTTCGACGGCGAAGGCGTGTGCAACGCCTGCCGCAACGCCGAGGAGAAGGCGAGGATCGACTGGGCCGCCCGGCGAGCCGAGTTTCTGGAGCTGATCCGGCGTTATCGCGGGACGGGACCCTATGATTGCGTGGTGCCGTGGTCGGGCGGCAAGGATTCCAGCGCCATCGCGCACAAGCTGAAGTTCGAGTTCGGGCTCAATCCGCTGCTGGTCACCTTCTCGCCGTTGCTGCCCAACGAGGTGGGCGTGGCCAACCGCGAGGCGATGCTGCAACTCGGCTTCGATCACCTGTTGGTGCGACCCAACCAGAAGGTCTCCCGCCACCTGGCGCGGCGCTTTTTCGTCGAGCGCGGCAACCCGAAGGTGCACTGGGACGCCGGCGTCAACGCGGTGCCGCTGCAGGTGGCGGTCAACTATGGCATTCCGCTGGTGTTCTATGCCGAACACGGCGAGAGCGAGTATGGCGGCCGGGTGCTGAGCGAGCAGCACCGCAAGGTGCGCGACTTCACGGAAGTGATCGAGCACCAGGTGGGCGACGATCCCGGCAACTGGCTGGACGAGGCGGTCGAGGAGCGCGACCTGGCGCCCTATCTCTATCCTCCGCCCGGGCGGCTGGCCGAGGCGGGCGTGCGCGCGCTCTATTTCGCCTGGTTCTTCCGCTGGAGCATGCTGGAGAATTACCGCTACATCCGCGACAAGTTCGCCTTCCGCTGCGATCCCAAGGGTCGCACCGACGGCACCTTCACCGACTTCGACAGCCTCGATGACCGCATCGACAACCTCTACTACTACATGCAGTACATCAAGTTCGGCTTCGGCCGCGCCACGCGCGACGCCTGCCGGATGATCCAGAACGGCCAGATGGCGCGGGCCGAAGGACTGGAACTGGCGCGCAAGTACGATGCCGAATTCCCCGCCAGCCACTTCCGCGACAACCTGGAATATCTGGGTCTGGCGGAACCGGAATTCGTCGAACTGGTCGACCGCCACCGCAACGCCGAGATCTGGCAGCGCGCCGGCAACGACTGGTGCCTGCGCCAGCCGCCGCAATGAGGACCGCCTGACCATGGACAGCCTGGACCGCAGTGACGATCGGGTTGGGGTCGACTACATCCACAGTGTGCCGCTGTCGGACATCGAGCGCATCCTGGCCGATGAGTTCGGCGATCGCTTCCGCCGCTACCGCGTCGCCTATCGCCGCAGCCTCAACTATCCCCTGCACGACGAGCTGCCGCCGTTCCCGCTGACCGTCTCGCTGGAGCTGGTCAATCGCTGCAACCTGAAATGCATCATGTGCTACACCGAGCATCACCGCGAGGCCAAGAGCACGCTGGCGCTGGGCACAATCGAGAAAGTGCTGGCGGAATGCCGGACGAACGACGTGCCGGCCATGGTGATCGGCATGGGTTCGGAAGCGCTGCTTTACAAGAACGTGCGCGAGGTGGTGGCGAAGGCCCGCCAGGCCGGCGTGATGGACATCTTCTTCGGCACCAACGCGACGCTGCTGGACGAGGCGATGTCGGAGTTCCTGGTGGAACAGCGGGTAGCCCGCATCGAAATCTCGCTGGACGCCGCGACGCGC
This sequence comes from Alphaproteobacteria bacterium, assembly GCA_016869175.1. Lineage (GTDB taxonomy): Bacteria > Pseudomonadota > Alphaproteobacteria > VGEV01. The sequence goes on along the minus strand of VGEV01000189.1, from coordinate 3,045 downwards.
GAAACCTATGCCCGGATCCGCAGCAAGGACGAACTGGAGCGGGTCGAGGCCAACGTGCGCAAGCTGGTCGAAGTGAAGCGCCGGCATGGCGCGAAGCTGCCGGTGGTGCGGCTCTGCTTCTGCGTGCAGCCTGAGAACTTGGCGGAGAAGGACGCCTTCCTCGCCAAATGGCGCGACTGGGTCGACTATGTCGACTTCCAGGAGCGGGTGGATTTCCGCCATGTCACGCCGCTGATCAAGGGCGAGGTCGACAAGCTGCCGCCGGCCGAGGCGCTGCCGGTCAAGAACACCTATTGCGACTATCCCTTCAACAGCCTGCACGTCTGGGCCTCGGGCGAGGTCACGCCCTGCTGCACCTATTACGGCCGGGCACTGGTGCTGGGCAATGTCAAGCAGCAGACGTTGGCGGAGATCTGGCAAGGCGAGAAGATCGCCGCCATCCGCCGGGAGCTGAAGACCGGCAAGCTCAATCCCACCTGCCGCATCTGCCTCGGCAGCTTCGACCACGGCTCGTTCGAGCAGGCCAAGACGGCGAGCGACCCGGCATGACGGACGCGCGCGATTTCGCGTGCGACGTCTGCGGCAGCGCGCGCGCCGAGCCGATCGCCTGCGCGCCAGCCTACACGAAGGGCCAAGCCATTCACGTCTGCCTCGATTGCGGCTTCGTCTATGTGCGCCGCCGGCGCAGCGCCGCGGCCATCGCGGCAAGCTGGAGTGACGATCTCTATCAGCGCGCCTACACCGCCCGCATTCCGGCGGTGCGCGCGCGCCATCGCTACGTCGCGGATACCGTCGACAACGAACTGGGCTTGCGCGGCAAGCGGGTGGTCGACATCGGTGCCGGCGAAGGCCATTTCCTGGAACTGCTGCGCGGGCCGGAATATGGCGCGGAGGTGTTCGGCATCGAGCCCTCGGCGGCCAACTGCCAGCGCATGGCCGGGCACGGCATCGCCGCCTTCGCGGGCACGATCGAGGACTGCATGGCCCAAGGCGAGGCCGGCGCGCGGCCGTTCGACATCGCCACCATCCTGTGGACGCTGGAGAATTGCCAGGATTGCCGCGCCATGCTGACGGCGGCGCGCGCGCTGGTGGCCGATGGCGGCCATGTGGTGGTGGCCACCGGCAGCCGCATCCTGGTGCCGTTCAAGAAGCCGCTGCACTACTATCTGGGCGACAACCCGGCCGATACGCATTGCTTTCGTTTCACCGCCAACTCTCTGTCCGGTCTGCTGCGCCGGCTGGGCCTGCTGCCGGTTTTCCTCAACCGCTATATCGACAGCGAGTATCTGGTGGCGATCGGCAAGAAGACCGATCCGGCGCGGGACGATGCGCCAGGCGACGATCCGGCGGCGGTGCTCGACTTCTTCCGCCGCTGGGACGCCGAGACCCGGGCGCATTTCGCCGATGCGTGACGCCACCGAACAGTCACGCCCCGTGGTGCTGATCTGGTATGTGACCATGCTGCGGCATTACGTGTCGGCGCTGGCGGGCGAATTGCGGCAACGCCATGGGTTCGATTGCGTCCTGTTGACCTACGAGCCCGCCAACCTGCCGCATGCCGGCCAGTTCGGCTTCGATCCCTCCGCCTTCCGCGAGATCCTGTTCTTGGGCGACTGCCTGACGCCGGACCGCTCGCCGCCGCTGGCGGGTGCCGTCGGCGAGGCCGAACGGCAGCTGGGACGGAGCCTGGTCGATCTGCTGCGCACCGATCGCGAACTCGGCCGCGATTTCGTGCTGGGCGCCGAGTTCGCCGAGCCGGCTCGCCTGACCGGCCTTGCCTGGGACGCGCGCATTGGAATTGCCCTGCGCTTCGTGGCGCGGTTGCGCGAAATCCTGCGTCGTCTCCGGCCGGTCGCGGTGCTGTGCGGCGCCGGTTCGATCGGCCCGGCGGCGTTGAGCGCGCTGGCGCGCAACAGCGGATTGCCCTGCCGGGACCTGATCCTGGCGCGCGTCGACAGCCGGCTCTGCTGGGCCGCGGGCTGGGAAATCGCGCCGGTTGGCCTGGCGGCGGCCTTCGCGGAGAGTTTGCGGGTAACGCCGGCGCCGCCGGCGCAAGTTGACGCCGCGGAGGAAGCGCACCGTCAGGCGCTGGCGGCGCGCCCCAAGCAATACGAGGCCTGGCTGGCCCGCGAGCGCGGCGCGGGGTCGCTGCCGAACCTCGCCCGGCGCTTGGGGCGCATCGCGCGCAAACATGCCAGCTATCGCCTGCGCCATCGCGGCAAGCGCCATGGCCGCTACACCTTGGCCAGCGAGATGCGGCACGTCTGGCGCCTTTGGCTGTGGCTGCGCGCCAGCCGGCGCGAGCCGGCCCTCCTGCCCGGCCTGCCGGCAGGGCTCGACTACATTTATTTCCCGCTGCACGTCGAGCCGGAATCGGGCGTGATGGTGGAGGCGCAGGCGGCCGACAACCAGCTCGCCTGCATCGACTGGCTGGCCAAGAACCTGCCCGGCGATTGGCGCCTTGTTGTCAAGGAGCACCCGGCGCTGCATGCGCCCCGGCCGCCGGGATTTCATGCCCGCCTCAAGGCCTATCCCAACCTGCTGCTGGCGGGCACCTGGGAGAGCAGCGAAACGCTGGCGGCTGGCGCCCGTGCGGTGGCAACCATCAACGGCTCGACCGGCATCCAGGCGGCGGTCGCCGGACAGCCGGTGATCTCGTTCAACTCGACCTTCCACGGCAACTTGATGCCGCACGTGATGCTTGCCCGCGGCTATGCCGAGACGCGGGCCGCGATCGCCCGCATTCGCGATGGCGAACTGCCGGACAGGACCGAGCGCCGGCGCGCGGGGGCGGCCTTCGTGCATGCCGTGCGGGCCAGCAGTTTCGCGGTCTCCGACGGGGCCCTGCGCGATCAGCTCGCGGGCACCCAAGCCATTTCCGCGGCCGATGCGGCGATCCTGGCGGACCGCTTCGTGGCGGCCTGCGATCTGGCGCCGCCGCCGCAGGTCGTGCCGACGATGGCAGCACAATGAGCGAAGCCCTGCTGGCCTCATTCACCCAGCCTCAGGCGTTCGACAGCGAGCAACTCGGGCGGCCGGTGGTGC
>VGEV01000188.1 GCA_016869175.1 Alphaproteobacteria bacterium | reverse complement strand
CAGAGGTGCGTCTTGGCGAGAACAATATCGTAGCTTCCGCGACCCGACGCGCCGATTTTACCCGCATCCGGGCCATCTGGCCGCCCGCGGCGGGGCTCGGGCTTGCCAATGCGCACTCTAGGCGTCAGTCTTGCCCCCAAAAGCCGGTCATCCGGTGGATGCCGGACAAGAAGCGGGAATATGCCGGGCGCGGAGCGATCTACCGCCGCCACGCCAATGCCAGCCTGCACCTGGAACGCCAACCGGACGGCAGCGTGCGCGGCCGCTGTTACCTGTTCGCCTACAACGGCAAGCCGGGCGAATTGCCGCACATGGCGGACTGCGCCCGCTACGAGGACACGCTCGTCAAGACGCCGGAAGGCTGGCGCTTCCAGCACCGCCGGTTGTTCATGGACGGCACCACGTTCAGGCCGCCACGGGTCTGACCCCCAAGCTCGCTCGCCGACCGCGAGAGCGCGCTGACGCATCGCGATGCCGGTCGCCTCCGCCGCCCGGAAGCTTGGCCATGCAGCAGGGTTGTGACCGTGCCGCGACAGCCCCCGGCGGGGTTGTTCACGGGAGTTTTTGCTGCGGCGCACAAGAAGGCCGCTTGACATGACGTCGCGATCGCCTATGCTGTGCCCATGTTGCACTGCAACATCGTCATGTGAGCCAACCGTTAACCGCGTCGGCCGCAGCGTAGCCGGGTACGCGACCGAGAAGCCAAGAGGACCCAGCACGATGAACAAGACCAGCAGGAAGGTGAGCGACGCCGCCGGTGAGGCGATGGAAGGCGTGGTCGCCGCCAGCCAGGAAGCCTACGAGTCCCTGGTGAAGTCCAGCACCCAGCAATACGAGAAGGCGTTCAGCACCGCCAAGAACCGAATGGACCAAGCCGTGAAACAATATAACGAGTTCACCATGTTCGCCAAGGACAACGTCGACGCGGTGATCGCGGCGTCCAATGCCTATGCCAAGGGTCTCGAGGTGCTGACCAGCGAGTTGATGAACTTCTCGAAGAACTCGCTGGAAGAGAGCGTGGCGGCGACCAAGGCGTTGTTCGGCGCCAAGACCCTGCAGGAGATGATCGAGCTGCAGACCTCGATCACCAGCACCGCGTTCGACAAGGTGATCTCGCAGACCACGCGGGTCGGCGAAGTGGCGACCAAGGTGGCGCAAGAGGCGTTCGAGCCGCTGAACAGCCGCATGAATCATGCGGTGGAGAAGTGGGCGAAGCTGGCGGCCTGACGCCGGCGCGCCAACCGCTCGACCTAGCTAGGGGTCCGGCCAGGCAGGCCGGACCCCTTTTTCGTGCCTGCCGTGACAGGCTTGGCAACATCTTTGCGTGACACTTCGGCTAGACCCTTTCATTGCGGCCGGCAAGGCCGATATGATGCGGGGTGAGCCGAGCATGGATGCGTCGACAGGCAGACGGACCGCGATGAGCGAGAACGACAAGAACCGACCGCCCGATCAAGGCATCGGCACGGGCGTCGTCACCCGCAGCAAGCCGAAAACCAAGAAACCGTCGATGTATAAGGTGCTGCTGCTGAACGACGATTACACGCCCATGGAGTTCGTCGTGCATGTGCTGGAACGGTTCTTCCACAAGAACCGCGAGGAGGCGACGCAGATCATGCTGCATGTGCATCGCAAGGGCATCGGCATCTGCGGCGTCTACCCCTACGAAGTGGCGGAGACCAAGGTTGTGCAGGTGATCGACTTCGCGCGCAAGCACCAGCATCCGCTGCAATGCACCATGGAAAAAGACTAGTGCCGACCTTCTCCGCCGAACTGGAACAGTCGCTGCACCGCGCGCTCGGCCATGCCAACGAGCGCCACCACGAATATGCCACGCTGGAACACCTGCTGCTGTCGCTGACCGAGGACAGCGACGCCATCAAGGTGCTGAAGGCCTGCAACGTCGACATCGAGAAGCTGCGCAAGCAGCTCATGGTCTATATCGACGAGGAGCTGAAGAGCTTGGTGGTGCGGCAGGGCGACGACGCCAAGCCGACCGCCGGCTTCCAGCGCGTGATCCAGCGGGCGGTCTATCATGTGCAGTCCTCCGGCCGCGGCGAGGTGAGCGGCGCCAACGTGCTGATCGCCATCTTCGCCGAGCGCGAATCGCACGCGGTCTATTTCCTGCAGCAGCAGGACATGAGCCGGCTCGATGCCGTCAGCTTCGTCTCGCACAGCATCGCCAAGACGCCGGGCCAGACGGAACGGCGGCGCGCGCGCGGCGCCGAGGAAGAAGGTGGTGAACGCGTGGTCAAGGACGGGGCCGAGGCGCTGTCAGCCTATTGCGTCAACCTGAACGAGAAGGCCAAGAGCGGCCGGATCGACCCACTGATCGGCCGCGCCGGCGAGATCGAGCGCACCATCCAGATCCTCTGCCGCCGCCAGAAGAACAACCCGCTGTTCGTCGGCGACCCCGGCGTTGGCAAGACCGCCATCGCCGAGGGCCTGGCCCGGCGCATCGTGCTGGGCGACGTGCCGGACGTGCTGAAGGGCGCCACCATCTATGCCCTCGACATGGGCGCGCTTCTGGCCGGCACGCGCTATCGCGGCGATTTCGAAGAGCGGCTCAAGGCCGTCATTCACGAGATCGAGAACGCCAAGGGCGCCATCCTGTTCATCGACGAGATCCACACCGTGATCGGCGCCGGCGCCACCTCGGGCGGCGCGATGGACGCCTCCAACATGCTGAAGCCGGCCCTGCAAAGCGGCACCATCCGCTGCATGGGCTCAACCACTTACAAGGAATACCGCTCCTATATCGAGAAGGACCGCGCGCTGCTGCGCCGGTTCCAGAAGATCGACGTCAACGAGCCCTCGGTCGCGGACGCGGTCAAGATCCTGCAAGGGCTGAAGCCCTATTACGAGGACTATCACAAGGTCCGCTACACGCAGGAGGCGATCAAGACCGCGGTCGAGCTGTCGGCCCGCTACATCAACGACCGCAAGCTGCCCGACAAGGCGATCGACGTGATCGACGAGGTGGGCGCGGCGCAGATGCTGCTGCCGGAGAGCAAGCGCAAGAAGACCATCGGCGTCAAGGACGTGGAGGACGTGGTGGCGAAGATCGCCCGCATCCCGCCCAAGACCGTCTCGAAGGACGACAAGGAATCCTTGCGCAACCTGGAAACCGAGCTGAAGCGCGTGGTCTACGGCCAGGAGCAGGCGATCGGGGCGCTGACCGCGGCGGTCAAGCTGGCGCGCGCCGGCCTGCGCGAGCCCGAGAAGCCGATCGGCGCCTATCTCTTCTCCGGCCCCACCGGCGTCGGCAAGACCGAGGTGGCCCGCCAGCTCGCCCGCATCCTGGGCATGGAACTGATCCGCTTCGACATGTCGGAATATATGGAGCGGCACACCGTCAGCCGGCTGATCGGGGCCCCCCCCGGCTATGTCGGCTTCGATCAGGGCGGCCTGTTGACCGACGGCGTCGATCAGCACCCGCATTCGGTGCTGCTGCTGGACGAGATCGAGAAGGCCCATCCCGACCTGTTCAACGTGCTGCTGCAGGTGATGGATTACGGCAAGTTGACCGACCACAACGGCAAGAAGGTGGATTTCCGCAACGTCATCCTGATCATGACCACCAACGCCGGGGCCCAGGAGATGGCCAAGCAGGCGATCGGCTTCGAGCGCGGCCTTAAGGAGGGCGAGGACGACGAGGCGATCCGCCGCATGTTCACGCCCGAGTTCCGCAACCGGCTGGATGCCGTTGTTTCCTTTGCTTATCTGGGGCCCGAGATCGTCCACAAGGTGGTCGACAAGTTCATGGCCGAGCTGGAGCGGCAACTGGGCGAGCGGCAGGTGCGCTTCAAGCTGACCGATGCCGCCCGCGCCTGGCTGGCCGAACGCGGCTACGACAAGCTCTATGGCGCGCGGCCCTTGGCCCGCGTGATCCAGGAGCACGTGAAGAAGCCCTTGGCCGACGAAGTGCTGTTCGGGCGCCTGTCCAAGGGCGGGGTGGTCAAGATCGACCTGCGCGACGGCAAGCTCGCCTTCGAAGTGCTGGAAAGCAAGTCCGGCGAACCCAGCCCCGAGCCCGAGGACAAGGTGCCCGAACCGGTGGGGTGAGAAGGGCTGGCGCTTTTGCCCGCTTTGCCTTCATGCTAGCGGTTCGATGCCGACGTTTGGTTCCCGAGCGCCGGTTGAATCGAACTGCCAACCCACTGCTGTAGGGGATCGACTGCCCAAACGGATGGTCAGCATCCGTTTGCGCCGGTCCACGAGCGGCTCGCTTCCGAGGGCACACATGACCGTCTGGCCGCAATACGAGGTCTTCGCCAGCCCGCGGGGCCGCATCCTGTGCATGGATTCGATGGGCCATGTCGATACCCGCAACGATGTCTCGGACGTGCTGATCTGCGGCTCGCATTCCGCACCTTGCGCCACCCAGCTCGTCCTCTGGGCGCGCCCGCGCGGCCTGATCGGTCATGACGCCGGCATCGGCAAGGACGATGGCGGGGTGGCAGGCCTCGCTCTGCTCGACGAATATCTGATCCCCGGCGCCTGCGTTTCCGCCGCTTCCGCCCGTATCGGCGACGGCCGCGACATGTACGAGAACGGCATCCTCTCCCGCGTCAACCGGGCGGCCGAGCGGCTGGGACTTACCCCCGGCACGACCGCCAAAGCCGCCACGCACCGCCTGCTGGACGCCAACCCCGTGCCGGTCGCGCTGCCCAAGCGGCAGATCCTGGTGCACGATTCGCCGCTCGGCCGAGTCTACGCGCTGGACACGGTGAAATACGCCGATGCCCGCATCTCCGGCGCGGTGCTCTGCATGGGCTCGCACGCCGCGCCCGCGATGGCCGACTATGTGGCGGAGTTCGGCTTCGCGCTTGCCGGCGTCATCACCAACGATGTCGGTTTCGCCAAGGACCGCTCGGGTATCGGCGGCCTGGCGGCGCTCGACGCACGGGCCGTGCCCGGCGCCACGGTGTCTTGCGCCAGCGCGCGCGTGGGCGATGCGCAGGACACCTATTTTTCCGGCGTCGTCTCGGCCTGCAACGCCACGGCGGCGGCACTCGGCATCGCGCCCGGCCAGTCGGCCGCGCAAGCGGCCGAACGCATGCTGCGTGAGGCCGCCGGCCGAAGGAGCCCGACATGAGCGAGGCCGCCGACTGGCGCGCCGCGCTGCGCCGGATCGATCCGGCGGCCGAGGCGGCCGTCTGCGGACTGCTGGCGGCGACCGTCGGCCGCGAAGACGGCCTGCCGCGCCGGCAGCGCGAATTGCTGGCGATGGTTTGCGCCGCGATGGCGCGCGATGCCGAGGGCACGCGCCGGCATGCGGCCGAGGCGATGTATTGCGGCGCCGGCGACGCCGAGATCTTGCAGGCGCTGGCACTCACGGCGCCGGCCGGCGGCCTTGCCACGCTGGCGGCGGCGCTGCGCGCGCTCCACGGCCTGCTGACGCTTGCGGCGGAGCCGGCGGCGCGATAGCGGGCAAAGCGGCGCGCTTGGGGCTCGCCGTAGAATCGTAAGCTGTCACCGGGATATAAACCGGTGACAGGTTATTATTTACGCGACCGATCGCAGACTTGCAAGCATGGGAATTACAGTGACAGTATACGTTAATCGGTGACAGTGAATTCCGGTGACAGTATATGTTAATCGGCGCGGGACGCGACGGGGGGCGCCAGGCACCCTGTGCCGGCCGGCGGTTGCGACTAAAATGGCCGCGAATGGACAGGTGGACACCTCGAAGAACCCCATCATTGACGACGAAGCATCGCCGATGAGGGCATGGCCTGCGGCCCAGCCTGCGGATTGGGTGCTGTGGCGGGGTCTATTTGGTCTGCGGTGGCGTGTCGATGCAGT
>VGEV01000187.1 GCA_016869175.1 Alphaproteobacteria bacterium | reverse complement strand
CATGGTCCTGCGGTACGCCCTGGCCTGTGCGGTACATTTGACCGAGATTGTACTGGGCGGCGGCATCGCCCTGCTCGGCGGCGCGGCGGTACCACTTCAGCGCCTCGGCATGGTCCTGCGGTACGCCTTTGCCCTCGTCGTACATGGCGCCAAGTAAGCCCTGGGCGTGGGCATTGCCCTGCTCGGCGGCGCGGCGGTACCACTTCACCGCCTCGACGTAGTCCTGCGGCACGCCTTCCCCCGTGCCGTACATGACGCCGAGATTGTTCTGGGCGCTGGCATGGCCCTGCTCGGCGGCGCGGCGGTACCACTTCGCCGCCTCGGCATGGTTCTGCGGTACGCCTTTGCCCTCGTCGTACATGAAGCCGAGCGCGAACTGGGCGAGGGCATTGCCCTGCTCGGCCAGCGGGCGCCATTCCTTTAGCGCCGCCGCGTAGTCGCCGCCCCTGTAGGCGTTCAAGCCCTTGGAGAAGTCCTCGGCGCCTACTGGCATGGCAATGCCAGCAGCAGCGCCGCGAATAAGCCCGCCACCAGCTTCGGCATGGCCCGCCTCGCCTTGTCTGGCGGCCAGCTTAGCAAATGGGACCGCGCGGTGGTCGCCTAGTCGCAGTGATGGCGGCGTTCGGCGTAAAATGGCGGCGTGAAGCGATTCCAATAAGCGAAGCTGTGTGCAGCCCAAGGTTTCGGCGGTCGGGGCAAGCCCCGGCGCCACGCCATCGCGGTCAACGGGCCGTGGCGCATCACCTTCGAATGGGCGGACGGCGAAGCGTCGGCGGTCGATCTTGAGCAATACCACTGAGGGCAGGGACATGGCGCGGCAAGCGATCAAGGGGCGGACGGCGGCGGGCGGCATGCGGCCGGCGCATCCGGGCGCGCTGTTGCGCGAGGACGTGCTGCCGGCGCTTCGCATGCCGGTCAAGGACGCGGCCAAGGCGCTTGGCATTTCGCGGCAGAGCCTGCATGCCATTCTGCGGGAAGCGACCGCCGTCACGCCCGAGATGGCGGTCAGGCTCGGCAAGTTCTGCGGCAACGGTCCCGGCCTGTGGCTGCGCATGCAGGCGGCGCACGACCTCTGGCACGCCGAGCGGCGCTTGCGCGACGAAGTTGCCCGCATCCCGACGGCGGCCGCCTGATGGCGAGGCGTAAGAGCAAAGCGCGCGCCGAGCCGGGAAGTCCGGTTGAGGTTGTGAAACCGGTCGATCTGGAACCGGTTGCCGAGCCGAAAAAGCCAGACCCGCTGCCCCCGGCATACTTTGCGCGCTACTGGAACGCTCTACAGGCGGTCGGCTGGGCGATGCTGCGCAGCCCGCGATGGGTGGCGCTTGCCGCCGACGATGCGGAACTCGAAACCCGAATTGTGGACGCACGCTGGGAAGCCTATCGCCGCGGCCCTCTGCCGGATGGTCGCGCAATTGACGCCGAAGTGCCCGGCCGGCCGGCGAGTTTTCAAAGGCTCGAAATGGACGCGGTCTATGCGAAGTCCATCGGCGAGCCGGTCTATTTTCTCAACGAAGTTGAGGCCCGCGAGGCCGTCGTGAAGGCGCTGGCGGATGGCGACCTGGCGGCGCTGGGCCTGCGAAACGGCAGGGGCGATCCGGAACTCATTCCGAGCGAGGCGTGGGCCGATTTGGCATTTTACGACAACCCACCTCGCGCGGCGCCGCGCGACGATGCCAACTGGCCCGGCGCGACAGTCTGGGATCGGCTGCGCTTCGAGCGGGATTCCGTGCTGACGGTGTTTCCGCCAGCCGACGGCGTGGGCACGCTCGGCCCTGAACTTCTGCCGTACGGGCAGTCCATCGCAACGACCCTTTGCGAGCGGCCGGACTTGCTGGATTGGTTCCGCGCGCCAGCACACTCGCTGTCCGATTCCATCGCCTATCTTTTGGGCATACCGCTCAATCCGAGTTCGGGGCGCGCAACGCGAGAACAGCGCGAGGAACATGCCCGCCTGTTGAACCTGGCGACCGGTGCCATCGTGGCCGGCAAACGGGCTGCCACCAGGGAAGGCGACCATCGGTGGCTGGGGCGTGGTGACTTCCTGAATTGGGCGCGTGCGCTAGCCGAAGGCTTGCCGGTCCAATGTCACCACCGTTTGGAATATTTGTCGGGCGGCATTGACGCCTCGCCAACGGCGGATGACGGCACGCTGATGCCGTTGCCGGCACCGGTCGGCGCACGCAAACGCAAGACCAAGGCGGAAAACGACGCGCGTGTTGTCAACGGCATCAATACAATCCGCAGCGTGGCCAAGCGCAAGTGGCTGGACCCGGAGAAGCGTCCGCCGGTCGCGCAGATGGCAGTGACGCTTGCCGACGACAAGGCCATCAAGCTGCTGAAGCTGTCCGTCGAAACGATTCGAAGGATCCTCAATAACACCTACCGGCCGATTAAAAATCACAGCTTGCAGCGCACTTGGTGACGCCGGCGCCGCTGGGTACGTAGCCAGCGTGCCCAGCGTGCCCAGCGTGCCCAGCGCGCCGTAGAGCCATTTCTGCGCGACGCCGCGTGTATTTTGCGCGCTTTGTTACCGCCCGACAATTGCCACCATGAAGCGACGCACGTCGCGTCGGACGTTTGGTGGCGACGATGAACTCTGGGGAATTTCTGACAACGAACGAAGCGGCGGCGCGACTTCGAGTCTCCGCGCGGACCCTTGAAAGGTTGCGCGTCACCGGCCTGGGGCCAACCTTTCGCGCACACGGCCGGAGAATTTTGTACGCCATCGGCGACATTGACAGTTGGTCGGCAAGCCGCTCGGCGCGCAGCACGTCGGCGCGCGCAGCGGCCGCGGTGGCATGAGCGCGCCGATACAATCGATGCCAACGCCAATGCGGCCGGACGAGGGCGTCGCGCAATCCTTCCTCGTTCGGCTGCACGGACGCGCCACGGCCGGCCTGATTGAAATCATCCGGTTGGGCACCGGCGCCATCAAGGCGGAATTATTCGGGCTTGGAAACGTCGAGATCGCCGTTGCCAGAGCGGCCGAATGGAACGCCACGCCTGGCGCCAATATCTACTTCGGCGCATCGATCAGGCGGCCTAAGACATTTCCGCACGGTCGAACCTCAGATGCCGACTTCCATGAGGCATGGGCGCTGCATATCGACCTGGACGCGCCCGGCTCGGTCAACGCGGCGCTCGGCAAGGCCACCATGCTCGACGTGCCGCCGAATCTCGTCGTCACGACCGGCACGTTGCCGCATCCCCGCGCCCACCTGTGGTGGCTGCTGGAGGAGCCGATCCAGGACGCCATCGAATACCGCGCCCAGCTGAAGCTGCTGGCGGCCGTGTTCGGGGGCGATCCGACCGTGATCAATCCCGGCCGGATCATGCGCCTGCCGGGGATGATCGCTTGGCCGACCAAAGAGGGGCGGCGGCAGGAACTCGTCACTTGGGCCGAGGCATCTGGCCGGGTCTACCTGCCGGGCGAGATCGAGAAGGCGTGCGGGGCGCCGTCCAGCAGAAACCAGCAGAAACCGCCGGAAACTCCACAGATAAGACCGCAAATAACCACGGACATAACCCTATAGCCTCGGGCATAACCCCGCCAATAACCCCGCAAACAATTAAACATCGCGGCGTAGTTAATTTCCCCGACTCCAGCCGCGTCTACACCACCAACAGCCTTGGCCTACAAAATAAATTGCTGGATGGCCGGGAAAGCTACATGCGAGACACCGTGCTCGCCGTAGCGCTCGAACTGGCCGGTGCCCTCGAACGCTGGCCGACCGGCCCGGAGATCGCCGAAGCCGCGTGGTCGCAATACGAAGCCAACGTTGACCTAAGCCGGCCGGGGCGCGGCAAGGACGAGATGGAGGTCAAAGCGGCCTATCTGGCGCAGAGGCTGCCCACAGGCGCCGTGGAGGGCGCCCCTAGCCTCCCCCAGGCCATAGGGCGCTATCGGGAACAGCAGCAGGCCAGAACGCGTGCGGAGGCGCCACAGGCGCCCAAACATTCCCGACTTTCCCCACATTCCCCCGGCAACGGCGAATGGAAGTGGGAGGAGGCAGGCCCAACACCCGCCAGCCGGCCGGAACCGACCGGACCAGAGCCGATCCGCGCCAATCCGGTCGGCCTGGATTGGACCACCATCACCCGCCCGCGCCGATGGATTTACGGGCGGCACCTTATCGGCGGCTTCGTCAGTCTCACCGTGGCACCTGGCGGGACCGGCAAGACGGCACTCCTGCTGGCGGAATCCGTCGCCATGGCTACCGGCAAGCCACTACTGGGCGAACAGGTGCACAACGTCGGGCCAACCTGGCACTTCAACCTGGAAGACCCCCTGGAGGAGCTACAGAGGCGGCTAGGAGCCATCATCCGTCACCACCACGTCGATACCCGCGATATTGCCGGCCGGGTGCACATCAATTCCGGGCGCAACCGTGGCTTGATCGTCGCCAAGCGTCTGGCCGGCATGTCCGGCGGCATGGTCGCCATGCCCGATGCCGACGGATTGATCGCCGAAATCAAGCGCTTAGGCATCATGGCTCTATCGGTTGACCCCTTCGTGGCGGCACACTACGCCAACGAGAATGACAATTCCGAAGTGGCGTTTGTCTTGAGCGTGTTCAATCGGATCGCCGAAGTCAGCGGCGTCGCCATCGACCTGGCCCACCACGTCCGCAAGCCGCCGGCAGGCGGCACCCATGCCGATGGCGACATCAATCAGGCGCGGGGCGCTTCGGCCATGGCAGGTGCTGTCAGGGCCGCCAGAACGCTATCCCCCATGTCGGCGGATGACGCCAAGGCGAGCATGGCGCCACCTAGGGACCGCGCGATGTGGCTGCAATTCAAGTCTATCGACATCGAAAACGGCGTTGGATTGGAACCATCGGACATGGTGGCCGTCCTGACCCCCTGGGCGCCGGCAAATAGGGAAACTTTACTCAGTTCCTCCGACCGGGACGCCGTGCTGGCCGAGATCGACAGGGCATATATCGCGGGGAACGGCTACTCGCCACGCAACCAGGCAGGCTATGGTCGGCGCTATTCACTCGCCTTCGAGCGCGCCATGCCGGGTCGGGCACCACCGGAAAACGTGCAATCGACGGTTGTGCGTTACTGGCTCGACTCCAAGGTCGGTATCCTCAAAATTGAGACCGCCGGACAACGAACAGACGCTGTTCGGGCAGGGCGGATCGTGGTCCGCGTAGCCTGGGAAAATGTCGAAACCACCACCGAAAGGGACTCGGAATAGCGTGTGCCATAATGAGAATTTGTTCTCCGCCGAACTTTGCCGCCGAACCTCGAAAAGTTGGCAAAAGTTCGGCGGGTTCGGCGCCGAACAACTTTTGGCGCCTATAAGGAAAAAGGTTGTTCGGCGCGGGCGCTAGAGACGAACAACACTTTTCCGTCCTCATAGGCGCCATGGCGGATGTGTAAATGAGCAAAACTGAATGTAAGAAAATGAGGATGGCGAACAGCATGAGTTCACCCTACGCAACCGACGTGCTCACGGCGGCTCTCATGAAGCTGGACGAGGTGGCACGGGGCATGGAGTTGAAATGGGGAGTTGCCCGTCTGCAACGATTGGTTGCGGCAGACCTGGCGGCGGCCCGCGACGACACTGGCCCTAGGTCCGCAGCTTGACCGTGTTAGACCACCTCGCCGCCCAATACCTGGCCAGCGTCGAAGCCGGAACGGCTGAGCGCGGGACAACCTCTGGCCGGCCGGCGGCCTGAGCCATGGCCTACAAGCTCCGCATGGGGCCGTTGCACCACCTGCTGCTCAACGGTGCCATCGGCGAGGGCATGTGGCGTGCCGGCTGCTGGCTGGAAGGCACGCACTGGCTCGCCACGCGGCAGCCCGG
>VGEV01000186.1 GCA_016869175.1 Alphaproteobacteria bacterium | reverse complement strand
GTGCTGCCGGGCGCCGCCACGCCGCCCAGTTGCAGGTTGCCGGCCTCGTCATATTCCACGATGTCGAGCGCCAGGGCGCCGCCGCGGGCCGGCCGCTGCAACAGCTGCGCGGGCTCGCCGCCGGCCGCCGGCAGCAGCACCGCGGCGGTCTGCGCCGGGCTCACCGGCGATGGCTCGGCCGCGCCCGTGTCCTCGCTCGGCGGCTCGGGGATCAGCAGCACCACCCTTTGTTCGCCCTCGCGCACCCGGCCATCGGTCAACTCGGCCCGCAAACTCAGCGTGCGCTCGCCGGGCGCCAGCGGTTCGTCGACCACCATTGCCCACTCGCCGCGGCCATCGGCCTCGACCGTGGCCTGCGGCCGCTCGCCGTCATAGAGCGTCACCTTGGCACCGGCCGGCGCGCGCCCCGCCAGCACGGTCGGTCCTTGCGGATTGGCCCGGACGACGTCGAAGGCGACGCTGCTGTCCGGCGGACGGGCAGCCGGCGCCACCGGCGCTGCGGTCACCGACGGGGGCGCGATGACAGCCGGCTTCTCGCGGCCCAACAACAAGTAGCCGACCAGTAGGACCACCAGCGACAGGACGAGTGCTGCGACAACAACCGTGTTACGCACGGATGGCACCTCGCCGAACGAGCGAACCGTTCGACGCTATGCCACCCGCGCGTGACGCACAATGTCCCCAGACGTGGGAATACGGTTGCGACGCTTGGCGGCCGTTAGTTGATCTTGAGAATCTTCTCCGCCTTGGCGAGCGTCGCCAAAGACTCGTCGTGTTTGCCGGCCTTGTGCGCCGCTTCGCCGTCGGCGCGCGCCTTTGTTACCTCGGCCCTTTCCGCGGCGCTGAGCTGCGGGTTCTTGGCCAAGGCCGCGTCGATCGCCGCCATGTGTTTCGGGCAGCTTCCGGCCAAAGCCGGCCCGGTCATGACGACCAGTGCAGCCATCGCGAACAAGAGACGTTTCATGTGTCGTTCTCCGTTATCGTTTCCGAGGGATTGCTCCCCAAGCGACATACGTCGCGACAGCCCAACTATTCCCGGTCCGCTTCACCGTGCCCCCGTCATGGGCGCAACCGCGTTCAGGCGCGGCGGCAGCGACTTCAAATAGACCGCGATCGCGCGGCGATCATCGTGCGTCAGCTTGCTTGTGCCGTGCCGGACCACCTCGCCCATCTCCTCGCCCAGAACGCCGCCTTGCGGCAACGTGCCGAACGCAAGCGCCGCAACGATGTCCGCCTCGCTCCAGTCGGCAAGGCCGCTCGCATCCGGCGTCAAATTGGGCGCGACCGAGCGCCGCCCAGGCATACGCGCGCCGGCCATCCAGCGGCCGCGGTCAAGGCTGCCCAGGGAATCGCGTGGAGTGTGGCATTCCCCACAATGGCTGAGGGCCTTTACCAGATAGCTACCCCGGTTCCAAACGGCATCCCGAGCGGGATCGAGCCGCCACGCTCCACGTTCGAAGTTCAGCAGTCTCCACGGCCCCACCAGCAATCGGATGGAGAAGGGAAAAGCGACTTGGTGCGGTCGGCTCGGCTGACTTACCGCCTGGACAGACGACAGATAGGCCTTGAGATCCAGCAGGTCGCGTTCGCTGGCCTTGGCGTATGCGGTATAGGGAAACACCGGGTAATAGAGCCGACCGTCCGGCGCTATGCCTTCGCGCATCGCCCGCAGGAACTGCGCGTCGCTCCAACGGCCTATGCCGTAAGCCGGGTCGGGTGTGATGTTGGGCGCAAAGAACTTGCCGAACGGCGTTGTGAGTTCCGGGCCGCCCGCCAGTGGCCGCCCACCGCCGGCCTCGTCAGTGTGACAGGCATGGCAACCGCCCGCCGCGAACACATATCGCCCGCGCTCGGCCGCCGGCGACTCCGCCAAAGCGGGCCATGCCCCCACCATGGCAGCCAAGCCCAGGACGACAAACCCAAATAGTGCCCGGCAACGGCCGCCATGCTGCATGCCAAGCAGAGCGACGACGGCCTACTGCGCCTCGAAACGGAATTTCCCGCCGCTCTTGATCGGCCCGCCGTGGCAGCCGCCGCAGGCTTTCCCCACCGCCGCCCATTGAGCCTTGAAAGCGTCAAGACTACCGCTCTTCGCCGCCTCACCCAGCTTGTCGGTCTCACTAACGAGCGCGGCAAAGGCAGCTTCGAATTCCGCCCGCTGCGACCACACTTCGGGTGTCGAGCGGGTCTCGGGCGCCGCATCACGCCCGGTGCCGGGGGGAAACAAGCCAGCCAGTTTCTTTACGGCGGCACTGGCCGCCTGCGCCTTCGTCGAGGAAGCGGCGATATTCGTATCTTGTCCGGCCGCTACCGCATTCAGATCCTTGTAATAGCTTGGCCAAAGCGAACCCATCATTTCCTTGCGTTCTTTCGCCACCGCGACGGCGGTTTGTGCCATAGCCTGTTCCGCCGCCAGGGAAAGGAGCAGCCCAACAACCGCGCCGCCCGCCAGTCCGACAATCGGTTTCATTAACCGTTCCTCCCCCACAATCCGGATCCATGCGACCGACGAGACATACGGCCGGCCAATTCCGGCTATTCCCTAGCAGCGGCGGCCGGTACGGGCCATGCACGGATTTGTGATCGGCGGTCGCGGGCCCGGCGCGGCTTTACGCAAGCGCCGCCCGGTGCCAAATAACCCAGGCAAAGGACGGGCGGCAACAACGCCCCGCGAAACGGCATGAACTTCAACCTCCCGGCCAAACCGCTTTCGGTCTGCGTCTATTGCGGCAGCCGAGTGGGCAGCCAGCCGCTCTACCGCCAAGTGGCCGAGCAACTGGGTCGCGAACTGGCGTGGCGCGGCCAGACGCTGGTCTATGGCGGCGGCTCGATCGGCCTGATGGGCGTGGTGGCCGACGCCGTGCTGGCGGCGGGCGGCCAGGCGATCGGCATCATCCCGGAACACCTGCATATCCGCGAGGTCGGCCATGCCGGGCTCAGCCGGCTCGAGATCGTGCACGACATGCACAGCCGCAAGCAGCGCATGTTCCAGCTGTCGGATGCCTTCCTGGTGTTGCCGGGCGGCACCGGCACGCTGGACGAGACGGTGGAGATTCTGACCTGGCGGCAGCTCGACCTGCACGACAAGCCGATCGTGCTGCTGGATGCGGGGGGCTATTGGCAGCCCTTGCTGGCGCTGCTCGAGCATTTCATCGGGCAAGGCTTCGCCGGCGCCGACGTGCGCCGGCTCTATCGGGTGGCGCGCGACGTGCCGCAGGCGCTCGACCTGATCGGCGCGCTGGCGCCCAGCCCGGCGCCGGCCCATCCCGAGCGCATGTAGGCCGGGTCGCCAGGGCCGTTGACGGCATCGGGGGCTTTGCTATTTTCGCGGCCCTTCCCGTTGCCCCGCGACAACAGCCAGCCCTTCGCACGAGGCCATGATGCAGAAGATCAAGGTCGCCAACCCGGTCGTCGAACTGGACGGCGACGAAATGACGCGCGTGATCTGGGCCAAGATCAAGCAGACGTTGATCCAGCCCTATCTCGACATCGACTTGCGCTATTTCGACCTGGGCATGGAGGCGCGCGACCGCACCGAGGACCAGGTGACGGTGGACGCGGCGGAGGCGATCAAGCGGTTCGGCGTCGGTGTCAAATGCGCCACCATCACGCCGGACGAAGCGCGGGTGAAGGAATTCAGTCTCAAGAAAATGTGGAAGTCGCCCAACGGGACCATCCGCAACATCCTGGGCGGCACGGTGTTCCGCGAGCCGATCATCTGCCGCAACATCCCGCGCCTGGTGCCCGGCTGGACCGACCCCATCGTGATCGGCCGGCATGCCTTCGGCGACCAGTACCGCGCGACCGACTTCGTGGTGCCGGGCAAGGGTCGCCTGAGCATGCGCTTCGAGCCGGCCGACGGCGGCAAGCCGATGGAATACGAAGTGTTCCAGTTCCCCGGCGGCGGCGTCGCGCTCGGCATGTACAATCTCGACGATTCGATCCGCGACTTCGCCCGCTCCTGCTTCAACTATGGCTTGAGCCGCGGCTGGCCGGTCTATCTCTCCACCAAGAACACCATCCTCAAAGCCTATGACGGCCGCTTCAAGGATCTGTTCCAGCAGGTGTTCGAGGCCGAGTTCGCGGCCGAGTTCAAGGCCAAGCAGATCACCTACGAACACCGGCTGATCGACGACATGGTGGCGTCGGCCTTGAAGTGGAGCGGCAAGTTCGTCTGGGCCTGCAAGAACTACGACGGCGATGTGCAGTCGGATACCGTGGCGCAGGGCTTCGGTTCGCTGGGCCTGATGACCTCGATCCTGATGACGCCGGACGGCAAGACGGTGGAATCGGAGGCGGCGCACGGCACGGTCACCCGGCATTACCGGCTGCACCAGCAGGGCAAGCCGACCTCGACCAATCCCATCGCCTCGATCTTCGCCTGGACGGGCGGCCTGAAGCATCGCGCCAAGCTGGACGGCAACGCCGCCCTCGACCGCTTCGCCCGCGGCCTGGAACGGGTCTGCGTCGATACCGTGGAGGCCGGCACCATGACCAAGGACCTGGCGATCCTGGTGGGGCCGGAACAGGCCTGGCTGACGACCGAGGAGTTCCTGGCGGCGCTCGACCGCAACCTGCGAAAGGCGCTGGCCGCCTGACGCCGGGGCCGCCCGCTCGTCATCTCGATCGCGCCGGGCGCAAGTCCAGGCGGCCGCTTCCATGCGCACTTCGGAAGCAAAGGGACACTGGCAATCCTCTCACTCTCGTGTGGCTGTGGATTTGCACTTCCTCACCCAGTCGTCCGCCAAGATCGGCGGAACTGCAAATCCGCCACACTAGCCGGCCCCGCGCGGGCCGAGCAGCCGATACGCCTCTTCCGGCTTGTGCAGGCCCTTGAGCGCCAGCGGCGCCAGGCGTTCGACATCGACCTGGGCTTCCACGTCGACATAGGTCCGCTGTGCCAGCAAGATCTGGCCATCGGCGGCCGCGTCGCACAGCCGCGCCGCGAGGTTGACCGCATTGCCGATGGCGGTGTAGTCGGCGCCGCCCTGGTAGCCGACCAGCCCCAGCGTCGCATAGCCGCTGGCGACGCCAATGCCAAACCCGATCGGCCGCCCGATCCGGCCCCAGAGCCGACGGATGTCCTCGAAGGCAGCCCGCATGTCGAGCGCCAGCTCGATCGCGCGCAGGCTTGGCGCCTCGCACGGGATCGGATCGTTGAGAAAGGCCATCAGTCCGTCGCCGGCGCGATAACCGATGGTCGCGCCCCGCTCGGCGACAAGGCCGCCCAGGCGGTCGTGGAAGGCTTGCAGCAACGCGATCACCTCTTCCGGATCGGCCGCCTCGGAGAACGCCGTGAAGTCGCGGATGTCGCAGAACAGGCAGGCGATGTAGCGGCGATGCGTGCCGAGCAGCTGCTGCTTCTCGTCCGAGACCACGACCTCGGCGACGTGGGCCGGCAGGAACTGCTTCAGGCGCGCCAACCGCCCGATCTCGTCGCCCTGCGAGGCCACCTTGCGCTGCAGGTCGCGATTCAGCGCCTCGATCGCCCGCGCCTGGCCGCTCACCGTCTCGTTGAGAAAGTTCAGGAACAGGTTCTGGTTCAGCAAGGTCGCAATCACCAGGACGGTATAGGACAAGCGCTCGATGCCGACGTCGTAGCGGACATAGAGCGTCAGGATCAACGCGGCGACGGCAACGGCGCCAAGCACCGACGGCAGATTCCTGCGGTGCCGCTTGCGGTCCCGTTAAAGCGCGCACTCCGCCAGCAGCGCCGAGCTCCACATCAGCACGGCCTGCACATGCGGGTTGAGACCGAGCGTGGGGATGCCGAAAACCTCCTTGACCAGCACCGTCCCATAGCACATCGCCAGCGAGACGATCGCGCCGGCAACCGCGGGCAGGCCGAACGGGATGGCGATCCGGAATTCGTGCGCGGCGGCGCCACCGTCCACGGCGTTCGGGCTTGCTTGCATGTGGGACACCCCCTCTTCGGTCGAGCTCGCTCCTGCCAAGGCCGAAGGCGCATCCTACCCCGCCCAGCCCGGTCGCGGTCGAGCGGCACGGCCGTCGGTGAAGCGGCGGCGCGGGCCGCTCCGGCCCGGGC
>VGEV01000185.1 GCA_016869175.1 Alphaproteobacteria bacterium | reverse complement strand
GATCATCCGGACAACGTGGACGCGCTGGCGGCGGTGGCGGAGCGCTCCACCCGGCCGCTCTCGGTGGTGCTGGATGTCGATACCGGCATCGGCCGCACCGGGGTGGCCGACACCCAGATGGGGCTGGCGCTGGCGCGCAGAATTGCCGCCGCCGAGAGGCTGCGGCTCGTCGGCGTGCAGGGCTATGCCGGCAACCTGCAGCATATCTACGACGTGGCCGAGCGCCGCGCCGCCATGCCCGAGCGCATGCAGCTCACCAAGAACGTGGTGGCGGCGTTGCGCGAGGCGGGGCTGGCGCCCCCAATCGTCACCGGCGGCGGTACCGGCACCCACCAGCTCGACGCCGAGTTCGGCCTGTTGAACGAGTTGCAAACCGGTTCCTACGTGTTCATGGACGCCGACTATGCCAAGGTCGAGCAGCCGGGCGGCATCGTCTTCAAGCCGGCCTTGTTCGTGCAGGCGAGCGTGGTCAGCGCCAGCTACGACGACCACGTCACGGTCGACGCTGGGCTCAAGGCGTTCGCCACCGACGGCAAGGCGCCGGTGCCGATGGCCGGCGCGCCGGCGGGCGCCACCTACCGCTTCCGCGGCGACGAGCACGGCCTGGTCGATCTGCCGGCGGGGGCGCCCAAGCCCAAGCTCGGCGCCTATATCACGCTGTTCAACCCGCATTGCGACCCGACGGTCAACCTGCACAACGTCTATCACGTGGTGCGGGGCGACATGCTGGTTGACATTTGGCCCGTCGCGGCGCGCGGCCGGGTTTAGCCGGCGCGACGCGACAAGCGCCAGGGGTGGCGCGGCGCGCGGCCGGGTTCAGCCGGCCAGCAGCCGTTCGGCTTCCGCCAGCTCCGCGGGCGTGTTGGCGTTGAAGAAGGGATCGAGCGGCACCGCCGGCCATTCGACCAGCGTGACGCGCCGGGCCGCCGTGAAACGGTCGATTTTGCGCTCGCCGGCCAGCAAGGCCGCGCGCAGGTCCTCGCGCAAGGCGAGCGGCCAAAGGGCCACCACCGGGTGCGTCCGGCCGCCCGACGCGGCAACCGCGATGTCGGCGCCGGCGGCGCGTCTTGCCGCCGCCAGCCGGGCCAGCAGATCGCCCGGCAGGAAGGGCGCGTCGGCCGGCAGGCTGAGCAGATGGACGCAGCCGGGCAGCGCCGCCGCCCAGTCCAGCCCGGCCAGGATGCCAGCCAGCGGTCCGGCGAAGCCCGCCACGCTGTCGGCGATGACGGGCAGGCCGAAGCCGGCGAAGCGGCCGGCATCGCCGTTGGCGTTCAAGGCCAATTCCGAAATCTGAGGGCCTGCCCGCGCGATCACATGCGCCAGCATCGGCCGCCCGGCCAGCAGCCTTAGCGCCTTGTCGCCGCCGCCCATGCGGCGCGACTGGCCGCCCGCCAGGATGACGCCGGTGATCGTTTCAGCCGGCATCGTCGCCGGCCGCCTTGCGGTTCCAGGCGGGGCTGTCGGCCGCCGCGGCCGGGTCGGAATCGAACACCAGGCGGCCTTGGCCCGAGAGGCAGAGAAAGCGCTTGCCCTTGGCCCGGCCCACCAGCGTCAGGCCGGCGCGGCGGGCGAGTTCGACGCCCGAGGCGGTGAAGCCCGAGCGCGAGATCAAGATCGGCAGGCGCATCTGCACGCATTTGATGACCATCTCGGAGGTCAGCCGGCCGGTCGTGTAGAACAGCTTGCCCTCCGGTCCGACGCGGTTCAGGTGCATCCAGCCGGCGATCTTGTCGATGGCGTTGTGCCGGCCGACATCCTCCATGTAGACGAGCGGCCGGTCGGCCTCGCACAAGACGCAGCCGTGAATGGCGCCGGCGCTGAGATAGAGGCTGGGACTGCTGTTGATCTTGCGCGACAGCGCATAGAGCCAGGACGTGCGCAGCACCGCGTCCGCCGGCAGCCGCACGGCGTCGAACTTCTCCATCACGTCGCCGAAGGCGGTGCCCTGGGCGCAGCCCGAGGTCAGGGTCTTCTTCCTCAGCTTGACCTCGAAGTCGGTCGGGTGCTGGGTGCGCACCACCACCACGTCGAGTTCGTCGTCATGCTCGATCGCCTCAATCCGGTCTTCCGACCCGAGCATGTTCTGGTTGAGCAGGTAGCCGACCGCCAGGCAATCGGGGTGGTCGCCGATCGTCATCATGGTGACGATCTCCTGAGCGTTGAGGTAGAGCGTCAGCGGTCGCTCGACCACCACGGCGGCTTCGACCGGCCGGCTGTCCTGGTCGATGCCGGCCAGCCGGCGGGTGAGCCGCGGATCCTCGGGGTCGGGCCGAACGGCGAATTCGCGCATCAGCGGAATATGGCGCCGGTGGCAGCCGTCACCAAGCCATGCTTGACCGGCCGCGCGGCCAATGCATGCTCGCGCGCTTGGCGCAGAGGACAGGCTTAGCATGGTGGACGACACGGCCCTGGCGGCCGGCATCCGGGAGGCGGCCCTGGCGGCGGGGGCGGCGATCCTCAAGGTCTACGCCAGCGACTTTCGGATCGCCGCCAAGGCCGATGCCAGCCCGGTGACGGCGGCCGACGAGGCGGCCGAGGCGATCATCTTGCGCCATCTGGCCCGGCTGACGCCCGGCCTGCCGGTGGTGGCGGAAGAGGCCGTGGCGGCGGGCCATGTGCCGGAGGTCTCGGGCGGCGATTTCTGGTTGGTCGATCCCCTGGACGGCACCCGGGAGTTCATCAGCCGCAATGGCGAGTTCACCGTCAATATCGCGCTCGTCCGCGCCGGCCGGCCGGTGCTGGGCGTGGTGCTGGCACCGGCCCGGGAACTGCTCTACCTCGCCACCGGCCCCGGCCGGGCGACGCGCGAGGCGCAAGGCGAAGCGCCCTGCACCATTGCGGTCCGCCGCCAGCCGGACGAAGGCGCGACCGTCGTGCTCAGCCGTTCGCATCGCTCGCCCGAGACCGACGCCTGGCTCGCCGGGGTCAACGTGGCGCGCCAAGTGGATGCCGGCAGCTCGCTCAAGCTCTGCCTGGTCGCCGAAGGCTCGGCCGACCTCTACCCCCGGCTCGGCCGCACCATGGAATGGGACATCGCCGCCGGCCAGGCGGTGCTGGAGGCAGCGGGCGGCAGTGTCACCACGCTCGATGGCCGGCCGCTGCGCTACGGCAAGCCTGGCTTCGAGAACCCGCATTTCGTGGCGCGGGGA
Organism: Alphaproteobacteria bacterium; assembly: GCA_016869175.1. Lineage (GTDB taxonomy): Bacteria > Pseudomonadota > Alphaproteobacteria > VGEV01. The sequence continues at coordinate 3,200 of VGEV01000185.1, read as the reverse complement.
GGCAGTTGATAGCCGAGATGACTAGTGTTATGACTAGTCAGGTCCTGTGAGGAGCAGATAGGGCGATGGGTACTTGGCCGGTGCAAGATGCCAAAGCTCGCTTCAGCGAGTTATTGGAGGCCGCCATCAAGGAGGGGCCGCAAATTGTTACCAGGCGTGGCGTGGAAGCGGCCGTGCTGGCGCCGATCGCCGAGTGGAAGCGGTTGCAACAAGGCGCGCAGCCAAGCTTGAAGGAGCTTCTGCTGGCTGAGGCGCCGCGCTTCGACAGGCCGCAACCCACCCGCGGCCGACTGAGGCGGCGTGCACCGCCAGATTTCGCGTGAGGTTGTGTATCTGCTCGACACCAACGTCGTTTCCGAACTGCGCCGCCCCAAGCCGCACGGTGCCGTGCTGGCCTGGCTTCACGGCGTTCGCGATGCTGACTTGCATCTGGCCGCCGTGACACTCGGGGAAATTCAGGCGGGCATCGAACTCACACGCGAGCAAGACGTTGCCAAGGCCGATCAGATCGAAGCTTGGCTTGATGCTGTGGCGCATTGTTGGAATGTGCTGCCGATGGATGGCGAAACCTTCCGCCTGTGGGCACGGCTGATGCACGGGCGCTCGGACCGTCTTGTCGAAGACGCGATGATCGCCGCTACGGCGATGGTTCGTGGCCTAATCTTGGTCACTCGAAACGTTCGCGATTTTCGGCATTTCGGTATCGAGACGCTGGATCCGTTTTCTCCGCCCCGTTTGTAGCTGCGGCGGCTGCGGCGCCGTGGTGGCGGCTCGCCGCTTGAAATCCGCTCACCCGAGATCGAGGCCGAGTTCGTCGCGCAATGTCGCGTAGTAGTCGGCGTCCTCGGCGGCGCCGAGCGCGACGAAGGCTTCATCCGACATCGCCGCCCGGCGGGCGATCGCCCCGGCCCCCCAGCCGTGCGCGTAGCGCAGCCGCGGCCGGTCGGTAACGAGCGCTTGGCGCACCACCTCGGCGATTTCCTCCGCCGGCGTGGCGACGGCGGTGCCGACCTTGTAGAAGCGGCCGTTGCGCCGGATCGCCGGGCGGTAGGGCGAAGCGCGGTCGTAGTGCACCGGCGTGTTCGCGAAGATGGCGCTGGCGACCACGCCCGGCTCGACGATGGCGACGCGAATGCCGAACGGCGCTACCTCCTGCGCCAGCGCCTCGCTGAACGCCTCGATGGCGAACTTGCTGGCGCAATAGGCCGCCTGGTTCGCCCAGGCGATGCGGCCGAGCAGCGAGGAGACGTTGACGATGGCGCCTTGCCTGCGCTCGCGCATGCCGGGTAGCAGCATCTGGGTCAGGTGCACCGGCCCCCAATAGTTCGCCTCGAACAGCGCGCGGTGCTCGCCCTCGGGATAGGTCTCGGCCGGGCTCGAACTCGACAGGCCGGCATTGTTCACCAGCACGTCGACCCGGCCATCCTCGGCCAGGATACGGGCAACCGCGGCCTGCATGCTGGCCTTGTCGGCGACGTCGAGTTGGCTGACCTTGAGCGACAGTCCCGCCGCCTTGGCGGCGTCCGCAAGCGGCCCGGCCTTGGCCAGGTCGCGCATCGTGGCATGCACCTGGTAGCCGGCGCGCGCCAGATGCAGCGCGGTGGCGCGGCCGATGCCGGTCGAGGTGCCGGTGACAAGGCAGACGGGCATGGGCTCAGTTCAGCGGCTTGCGCCAGGTGAAGGCGCCCGGCCCGCGCATGTCGAAGGGAAAATGCTTGGCCGAGCGGCCGGCCCAGTTCCAGCTGCGGCCGAACGCCGTCACCTCGTTCTTCTCGGCCTGGCCCAAGGTGGCGGGACCGGGCGTCACCTCGGGCCGAGGCGGATTGATGATCAGGCAGACCGCGCCCGCCGGCACCATGTATTTGCGGAACGGGCCGCCGCGGCCCGACACCTTGCCCGGCACTTCGATGGTCCAGGCCTCGGGCTCGTGCTCGGCGCGCATTTCGACAAACTCGATGCCGTGGAACTTGAGGGTAAGCGTCCGCCAGGCGGCAAACGCACCGCCCGCTTCGCCGGCCACGATCCGCGACAGCGCCTGGCGCTGCGCCGCGTTCGCGCGGGCGTCGATCAGCCAGCCGAACTCGCGGTTCCGCTCCAGCACGTTGCCCTCGAAATGCACGACGGCGACCATGGCAAGCCCGGCGAGCGGCACCTCGCCGTAATGGCCCTCGCGGATCACCCAGGTCAGCGCGCCGTCGCAGAAGCCTTGCGTCGGGTTGGACGAAAAGATGCAAGGGCAGCCGATATCGCAATTGCACAGGTCGAACCAGTCGCCGACCAGCCGCCAGTTCGGAATCAGTGTTTCCGCCATCGCCGTCTCTATTTCGTCTGCCCCGCGCCGTCGCGCTCAAGGCGATGCGACGACCCGGGCTTTCAGCCAGTCGATAAGCTGGCCGAAATCCATCCGCCTGTTGACCACGTCCAGGATCATGTTTTCCACCGCCTCTTGCAACGACAGGTCGCCAGGAACCGCGACGAGCTTGTAGCCGCTCCGCTGCAGGAACGTGTGCAGCAGAATGAGCGTGGTTCGCTTGTTGCCATCCGTGAATCCGTGGTTGCTCGCCATCGACTCGACCAGAGCCGCAGCTTTCCAGGCGATGCCACGATAATATCCATTGTAGGGCCGAGCGATTGCGGACTGCACCAAGGCAAGATTCGGTACGCCGTCCCTGCCGCCAAAACTGATCGCTCGCTTGTGGGCGCTGAGGGCGTCTTTCAAGGTCAGGCGATAATGCCGCCTACCGCTTGGCAAGCCGTTCGAGTGCCTCTCGATAGATCTCGGTTGCTTCGTCCATCGCCTTGATCGAAGCGATGGACGTGGCCAAGGCAATCACCCCGCTCTCGGTATTGACGTGCCAGACTTCACGACCCGTATCGCCGGTTTCTCCCTTGATGACCGAAGTAGCGGTTGCAAGCGGATGATCGGTTACGTACGGAGGTTCCGTTACGTGTGGAGATGTCATCCTCTTCGATCGTGGTTTCCTACCCGCATTCATGCGACTTGCCCCACAGGGTGACGTCACGCAGAGTATACCGTGAAGAGTTCTTAACCGGCATCCACCGGATGACTGGCTTTTGGGGGCAAGATTGACGCCTAGAGTGCGCATTGGCAAGCCCGAGCCCCGCCGCGGGCGGCCAGATGGCCCGGATGCGGGTAAAATCGGCGCGTCGGGTCGCGGAAGCTACGATATTGTTCTCGC
>VGEV01000184.1 GCA_016869175.1 Alphaproteobacteria bacterium | reverse complement strand
ACCAAGCGGCGGTTCTTCCGGGGCGATGCCGCCTTCGCCCTGCCCGACCTGTACGACTACCTGGAAGCCGAAGGCTACAAATACACCATCCGCCTCAAGGCCAATGCCGTTCTTCAGGGCCACATCGCCCACCTGCTCAAACGCCCCGCTGGACGCCCGCCCATGCATGTCCAGCGGTTCCATGCCAGCTTCAGCTATCAGGCCGGATCGTGGAGCCGGAAACGGCGGGTTGTGGCCAAGGTGGAATGGCATCCCGGCGAATTGTATCCCCGCGTCGGGTTCATCGTCACCAACCTGACCCGGCCCGCCAACCGCATCGTCGCCTTCTACAACCAGCGCGGCACGGCCGAGCAATGGATCAAAGAGGGCAAGAACGCGGTGAAGTGGACGCGGCTGTCCTGCGGCACGATGAAGGCCAACGCCGTGCGGCTCCAGCTTCATGCCCTGGCCTACAACCTGTGCAACTTCCTGCGCACGCTCGCCCTGCCGGAGGAGATGGCAAGCTGGTCGCTGACCACCATCCGCGAGAAGGTGGTGAAGATCGGCGCGAAGGTGATCGCCCATGCCCGCTACGCCGTCTTCCAGATGGCCGAGGGTGCCGTGCCGCGCGTTCTATTCCGGCGCATCCTCGACATGATCGACGATCTGCGACCACGAGAGCCAGCACCATGCTGATGGCAGGAAGCGGCCGCGCGAGGCCGGCCACCATGCTGGTGCTGCACCTGTTCAATCACCAGACGCACCATCGCGGCCAGGTGCACGACATGCTTTGCCAGGCCGGCGTCAAGACACCGGTGCTGGACATGCACCGCGTGCTCAATCCCTAACGGGAGAAGCGCGCCACCAGTTCGACATGCGGCGACCACGGGAACTGGTCGACCGGATGGACGCTGTCCAGGCGATAGCCACCGTCCACCAGCAGGCGGGCGTCGCGGGCGAAGGTCGAGGCGCTGCATGACACGGCGACGATGGTGGACAATCCCGAGCGCGCCAGTTCAGCCGCCTGTTTCGCGGCGCCGGCGCGCGGCGGGTCGAAGATCGCGGCCTCATAGCCCTTGAGCTCCTCAGCCGTGAACGGCTGGCGGTCGAGATCGCGGACGGCAGCGCTCAGCCGCCGGCGGTCGGCCTGGCCGGCCGCTTGGCGCAGGGCCGCGATCGCATCCGCCGCCGCATCGACCGCGTGCACCCGCAGGCTCGCCGGCAGCGCCAGCGCGAAGGTGCCGAGCCCCGCATAGAGGTCGAGCACGCTCGCCGACGCGCCGACGCCCGCAACCACCAAACGCTGCAACAGCGCCTCACCCTCGCGGCTCGCCTGCAGGAAGGCGCCGGCCGGCAGCGACACCGGCAAGCCGGATAGTGCGACCACCGGCAGGCGACGTTGCAGGATTGTCTCGGCCGCGCGCTCGCCCCAGGAGATGCGCGCGGCGTCCTGCGCCTCGGCGAAGCCTGCCAGCAATTCGCGCTCAGCCAGGCTGGGCGTGCCCGGCAGGCGCAGCCACAGATCGATGCCGTTATCGGCCTCGGTGGCCTGCGCGTCCGCCGCCTGGCCGTCGCGCAGCAACGCCGCCAGCAACGGACGCAATGCCGGCAGCAGGGCGAGGAGCCGTGGGCGCAGCACCAGGCAATCGGCGATGGCGACGATGCGGTGGCTGGCGCGGGCGTTGAAGCCAAGCGTCACATTGCCGTTCCGGCGCCGCGCGGCCCATTGCGCGCGCCGGCGGCCGCCGGGAAACGTCGCCAAGGGCAGCGGCACTTCCACCGCCAAGCCCTGGCGGGCAAGCGCGCCGGCGATCTTGTCGCGCTTCCAGGCGGCCTCGGCGGAGCGTGCCAAGTGCTGCAGGGCGCAGCCGCCGCAATCGCCGAAATGCGCGCAAGGCGGCTCGACCCGCGCCGGACTGGGCCGCAATACCGTGACGAGGCGCGCCATCCGGCCGCTGCCACGCGGGCCTTGCGGCGACACCCGCGCGCGCTCGCCCGGCAGGGTCAGCGGCACGAAGACGGGGCCCTCGGCGCTTTCGCCGATGCCGTCGCCGCGGCCGCCCAGCCGGGCAATCTCCACCTCAAGCGTGGCGGGCGGCGGCAAGCAGGTACTCCCGGTTGCCGTGGCCGCCGGCGATCGGGCTCTCGACGCCGCCCAGGATCGACCAGCCGGATTGCGCCGCCAGCCAGTCGCGGATCTTGGCAAGCGCCGCCTCGCGCGCCGCCCGGTCGCGCACCAGGCCGCCCTTGCCGAGCAGGGCGCGACCGACCTCGAACTGCGGCTTGACGAGGGCGACGAGCCGTGCGTCGGGCTTCGCCAGCGCCAGCGCCGCCGGCAGCGCAACGGTCAGCGAGATGAAACTGAGATCGGCGACGATCAGGTCCGGCGCCTCGGGCAGGTGCGCGGCGGTAAGGTCGCGCACGTTCAGGCCTTCATGCCGAATGAGGCGCGGCTGGGCCGTGAGCCGCGGATGCAGCTGGCCATGCCCGACATCGACCGCCACCACCTGGATTGCGCCGCGTGCCAGCAGCACTTCCGAAAAGCCGCCGGTCGAAGCGCCAAGGTCCAGTGCAACCTTGTCGCGCACCTCGATGGCGAAGTGCCGCAGCGCGAAATCCAGCTTGAGGCCACCGCGCGAAACCCAGGGACAGTCATCGCCAGAGACGACAATGCTCGCCGGGTCGGCGACCGGGTCGCTGGCCTTGCGCGCCGGCCTGCCCGCGACCAGCACATGACCGCCCGCAATCAGGCGCTGGGCCCGCGTCCGACTCGGCGCCAGCCCGCGTCCGACCAGCACGCGATCCAGCCGTTCGCCCGCGACGGGCCCCGCATCAGGCGCGGATGTTCGCCTCGGCGGCATTGTTGCGACCCAGCGCTGTCAGCGCGGTGGCGACGATGTCTGCGGCAGCGAGACCGGCCTGTTCGTACATCTTCTGCGGGCTGTCCTGGTCGATGAACAGGTCGGGCAGCACCATCGGCCGTACCCGCAGGCCATCGTCGAGCCGGCCGTCCCGGGCCAGAAACTGCAGCACATGCGAGGCGAAGCCGCCGACCGCGCCCTCCTCGATGGTGATCAGCACCTCATGCTCGGCCGCCAGCCGCCGGATCAAGTCCTCGTCGAGCGGCTTGCAGAAGCGGGCATCGGCGACCGTGGTCGACAGGCCGCGCGCCGCCAGCTCGTCGGCCGCCTTCAGGCATTCCGCCAGCCGCGCGCCGAACGACAGGATGGCGATCGTGTCGCCTTCGCGCACGATCCGGCCCTTGCCGATGGCCAGCGGTTCCGGCCAATCCGGCAACGGCACGCCGGTGCCGTCGCCGCGCGGGTAGCGCACGGTCGAGGGGCCATCGTCGAGCGCCGCCTGGGTCGCCACCATGCGCGCCAGCTCCGCCTCGTCGGCCGCCGCCATGACGACGAAGCCCGGCAGGGTGGCGAGATAGGTCACGTCGAACGAGCCGGCATGGGTCGGCCCGTCCGCACCCACCAGCCCGGCTCGGTCGATGGCGAAGCGCACCGGCAGGCGCTGGATCGCCACGTCGTGCACCACCTGGTCGTAGGCGCGTTGCAGGAAGGTGGAATAGATCGCCGCGAACGGCTTGTAGCCTTCCGCCGCCAACCCGGCGGCGAAGGTGACGGCGTGCTGTTCGGCGATGCCCACATCGAAACTGCGCTCGGGGAAGCGCTTCTGAAACAGATCGACGCCGGTGCCCGACGGCATGGCGGCCGTGATGGCGACGATCCGGGCATCGCGCTCGGCCAGCTTGACCAGCGTCTCGCCGAACACCTTGGTATAGGACGGCGCGGCCACCTTGAGTTTTGCCTGGGCGCCCGTCACCACGTCGAACTTGTTGACGCCATGATACTTGTCGGCGGCGCTCTCGGCCGGCGGATAGCCCTTGCCCTTCTGCGTCACCACGTGCACCAGGATCGGCCCCTCGTTGCTGGCCGCACGCACATTGCGCAAGACCGGCAACAGATGATCCAGATTGTGCCCGTCGATCGGACCGACGTAGTAGAAACCCAGTTCCTCGAACAGCGTGCCGCCGGTGATCAGGCCGCGGGCATATTCCTCGGCCCGCTTGGCCGTGACCTCGACGCTGCGCGGCATCGCCTTGGCCACCTGCTTGGCGATGTGGCGCAGTTCGCGATAGGGCCGCGAGGACAGCAGGCGCGAAAGATAGGCGCTCATCGCGCCGACCGGCGGGGCGATCGACATGTCGTTGTCGTTCAGGATGACGATCAGGCGGCTGTGCATGGCGCCGGCGTTGTTCATCGCCTCATAGGCCATGCCGGCGCTCATCGCGCCGTCGCCGATCACCGCGATGACGTTGTGCTCCTTGCCGGCCAGGTCGCGCGCCACGGCGAAGCCAAGCGCCGCCGAGATCGAGGTGGAGGAATGCGCCGCGCCGAACGGGTCGTAGGGGCTTTCCACCCGCTTGGTGAAGCCGGACAGGCCGCCGCCCTGGCGCAGTGTGCGGATGCGGTCGCGCCGGCCGGTCAGCACCTTGTGCGGATAGCACTGGTGGCCGACGTCCCAGATCAGGATGTCCTTCGGCGTGTCGAACACGCTGTGCAGCGCGACCGTCAGTTCCACCACGCCCAGCCCCGCGCCCAGATGGCCGCCGGTATGGGACACCGCGTCGATCGTCTCCTGGCGCAATTCCTGCGCCAATTGCTGCAACTGCCCGTCGTCCAACCGCCGAAGATCGGCAGGCTCTCGCACCAGGTCGAGCAAAGGGGTCTTGGATGCGCTCACCGCTTCACCTTCCCCGTTCGAGGCCATTGTTCGACCGCAGCCGCGGTCGGACCACGTTTTCCTTGCCGGCTAGTTGCGGCGATCCACCACGAACTGCGCAAGCTGCCGCAGAACATCGGCGCTTTCACCAAATATTGCAAGGCGGTCGCAAGCCTGCCGGCCGAGTGCTTGGGCCTGGCGCCTGGCTTCCTCCAGCCCCAGCAACGATACGAAAGTGGCCTTGCCGGCGGCGGCGTCCTTGCCCAGCTTCTTGCCGACCGCGCCGGCCTCGCCGGCCACGTCCAGGATGTCGTCGGCGATCTGGAAGGCAAGGCCCAGATCGCCGCCATAATCGGCCAGCGCTTGCCGCCGCGCCTGCGGCGCCTCGCCCAGCAGCGCGCCCGCCTCGGCCGCGAAGACAATGAGCGCGCCGGTCTTCAGGCGCTGCAACCGGCCGATCTCCTCGCGCGTCAGCGGCCGATGCTCGGCCAGCAGGTCGAACATCTGCCCCCCGACCATGCCGGCGGCGCCCGCCGCGCGGGCCAGGCCGGCCGTCAAGGCCGCGCGCACCTGGGCCGGCGCGGCCAGCGCCTCGCCCGCCAGCACCTCGAAAGCCAGCGTCAGCAGGGCATCGCCCGCCAATACCGCCGTCGCCTCGTCGAAGGCCTTGTGCACGGTCGGCTTGCCGCGGCGCAGGTCGTCGTCGTCCATGCACGGCAGATCGTCGTGCACAAGGCTGTAGGCATGCAGCATCTCGACCGCGGCCCCGGCCGCCGCCGCCGGCTCGGGCCGGACGCCGCAGAGCCGCGCGCCCTCCAGCACCAGAAAGGCGCGCAACCGCTTGCCGCCGCCCAGCGTCGCATAGCGCATGGCTTCCGCCAGCCGGTCCTCCGGCTGGCCATTGGGCCGCGGCAGCAGACTGTCCAGCGCGGCTTCGATCCGCGTCTGCGCCGCCGCCAGCGCCGCGGCGAGATCGGCCTTGCCGGCGTTCATGCCGGGTCGATGGGCTCGGTTCCAACCGGCTCGCCGGCAGGGGTCAGCACGATCTTCTCGACCTGCGCCTGCGCGGCCTTCAGCTTGGCTTCGCAATGCTGCTTCAGCGCCGTGCCGCGCGCGTAGAGCGCAATCGACTCCTCCAGCCCCGTCTTGCTGCCTTCCAGCTTCTGGACGATCTCCTCCAGGGCCGCCATGGCCTGTTCGAAGTTCATGGCGGCGATTGCGGGCTCGGTCTCGGCGGCTTTTGGCATGCGGGATCCCGGAAAGCGGATCGAACTTAGGCGGAAGTCGCGCAGGCGACAAGCGAACGGCCGCCCGCGCGGCGCCCAAACGGCGGACACCACGGCAGGCGATCCTTCAGGCCGGAAGCCGTCGCGCCACCGCGCTGCGGTCAGGGTTGCAGGGCAATGGCTCCCGTTCAAACCGAACATGCCAGCTCGGTTGGAACGGAAATTGCCCTAGGTCATGAACTCATAAATGGGATTCCCAAAGTTGGCGAAGGGTGATTCAAGGGTCCTCGAGGAGGGTCGAGGATGCCTGCACGCCGCTACGAGATCACGGACTTCGAATGGTCGATCCTACAGCCGCTGTTGCCGAACAAGCCGCGCGGGGTTCCACGCGCCGACGACCGGCGCGTGCTCAATGGCATCTTCTGGCGGCTGAGGACGGGCTCGCCGTGGGCGGACATCCCCGAGCGCTACGGGCCGGCGAC
>VGEV01000183.1 GCA_016869175.1 Alphaproteobacteria bacterium | reverse complement strand
CGACACGCCACCGCAGACCAAATAGACCCCGCCACAGCACCCAATCCGCAGGCTGGGCCGCAGGCCATGCCCTCATCGGCGATGCTTCGTCGTCAATGATGGGGTTCTTCGAGGTGTCCAAATGGCCGAGATACTGACACTGGGCGAATACGGCGACCGCCATCCAAACCGACCAGATTCAATCTATCGCCGCATTGGAGCCGGCCCAGACGGGCGGGAATCCCTCCGGCATACCGGCGTCCCCTTGCACAACGACGCCGACGAAAAACGTCGGGACATCGCCGGCAAGAATGCCTTGCTTTTCAGAAAGTTCTGGTACTGGGGCCGTTCCGCCGTCCCCGCAGCCGCGCTGGAGTACCTCGCGCACCCGTATATTGGCCAGACTAAGCAGCAGATCAAACCGGACGATCTCCAGCGGCTCATGAATTAGCTGGCATCGCAAGGTCCACCGGGCGTTCATGGGCCGCCCCGCGACAAGGCCCGAACACCGCGCGCATCCGCCGCCGGATGCGCGCGAGCCTGTTAGCCCAGCTCGATCAGCACGTTGCCGTAGCGGTCGAGGCTGGCGGTGGCGCCGGGCGGCACGATCGCCGTCGCGTCATATTCCTCGATGATCAGCGGCCCCTGGCGCGGCCCCTTCAGTTCCGCGCGGTCGATCAGGATGGGCGCGTCGACCCAGCCGTGTTTCGCGCCGAAGAAGGCCTTGCGCGGCTTGGGCGTGACGGTGGTGCCGCGGCGGCCGACAGCGATGCTTTCGGGCACGCGCGGACGGTCCGGAATGCCCTGGCCCACCACCTGGATGTTGACGATCTCCACCGGCTCCTCCGGCCCCGCGCGGTGGCCGTAGGTCAGTTCGTGCTCGCGCCCGAAGGCCTCATCCAACGCCGCCAGCGCCTTGCGGTCGAGCGGGCCGGCCGGCACCGGCACGGTCAATTCGTAGATCTGGCCCTGATAGTGCATCTGCGCCGAGCGCACGACGCGGGCGCGCTGGTCGGAGAAGCCCTCGCTCGCCAGCTGCGCCAGCGCCTCCTGCGCCATGCGATCCCAGGTGCCGTTCAGCTCGGTCAGATCGGCTTCGCGCGTCAGGCGCCGGAAGGTGCGGGAATAGTGGTGCTCGACATCGGAGTAGAGCAGGCCGAAGGCGCTGAACAGGCCGGGCGAAGGCGGCAGCACCACGCGCTTCATGCCCAGTGCCGCCGCCATGCCGGCGGCGAACAGCGGACCGTTGCCGCCGAAGGCGAACAGGGCATAGCTGCGCGGGTCGCGGCCGCGTTCGGACGACACCGCCTTGATCGCGCGGATCATGTTGGAGGCGGCGATCTGGTGCGCGCCATAGGCCGCCTGCGCCAGTTCCACCTTCAAGGGATCGGCGACGGTCTTCTTGAACACGCGGGTCGCGATGTCGGACTTAAGCTTGACCTCGCCGCCGCAAAGGTAATCCGGATTGATGTAGCCCAGCACCACGTTGGCATCGGTGATGGTGGGCTCGGTGCCGCCCTGGTCGTAGCAGAGCGGCCCCGGCTTGGCGCCGGCGCTGTGCGGCCCCACCTGCATGGCGCCGCCGGCGTCGATCCAGACGATCGAGCCGCCGCCGGCGCCGACTTCCGCCAGATCGATCGCCGGCACCTTGAGCGAGTAGCCGTTGCCGGTCATCAGCCGCGAGCCGATCATGATGCCGGAGCCAACCTGGTACTCGGCGCTGCGCGTCACCTGGCCGTCCTCGATCAGCGAGGCCTTCGCCGTCGTGCCGCCCATGTCGAAGCTGACCACGTCCTTGATGCCCACCTTCTCGGCCAGCGCCTGCGCGCCGACGACGCCGGCGGCGGGACCGGATTCGATGATGTGGCAGGGCAGGCGCTCGGCCGACTCGGCCGTGGTCAACCCGCCGTTCGACTGCATCAGCAGCAACTGCGCCGACACGCCGATCTTGTTCAGGTCCTGCTTCAGGCTGGCGACATAGGTCGCCACGATCGGCATGATGTAGGTGTTGATCACCGTAGTGCTGGTGCGCTCGTATTCCTTGATCTCCGGCAGCACCTCGAAGCTGATGCAGCACGGCAGGTCGGGCGCCTTCTTGCGGACGATCTCCTTCAGCGCCAGTTCGTGCGCCGGATTGGCGAAGGAGTTGATCAGGCAGACCGCGATGGCATCGACGCCTTCCTTGAGCAGGGCGTCGACCGCGCGCTCGGCCGAGGCCTTGTCGAGCGACCGCAGCACCTGGCCGTTCACGTCCATGCGCTCGTCCACCACCTGGCGCAAGTAGCGGTCGACCAAGGGCGTGGGCTTTTCCCAGGCGATGTCATAGAGCCGCGGCATGCGCAGCGTGCGGATCTCCAGCACGTCGCGGAAGCCCGCGGTGGTGATCAGGCCCGTCTTGGCGCCCTTCAGTTCCAAGATGGCGTTGGAGGCGACCGTGGTGCCGTGCCGCACCTCCTCGACCGACTTGCCGGTCAAGCCGGTGTCGCGAAACATCTCCAGCAGCCCCTCACTGATGGCGCGGGCATAGTTGTCGACACTGGAGGAAATCTTCTTCACCAGGATGCGGCCGTCCGCATCCATGAACACGATATCGGTGAACGTGCCGCCGATATCGACGCCAACGCGATAGCTCGCCACGGGCTCCCCCTCTTGGACTGCGGCGTTCTGGAATGACGAGAAACGGCGCGCGGCCGACTATTCGGCCGCGCGCACGCTGCCCTTCGGTTCCTCCCAGCAGATGTCGGGCGTCTTGGGTCGCTGCGCGGCGATATCCGCCCGTTGGCGACGGGTCGCCGCCTCGTCCACCGACCAGTTGCCAGTGTCGAGCACGACGCCGTAGATGTTTCTCGCGCGCTCCTGGCTGACGAAGCCGTTGCGCACGTCGGCCATCACCCGCGCCGGATCGCGCTGCAAGGGGTCGCCCCAGCCGCCGCCGCCCGCCAGTTCGTGCCTCAGCACGTCACCCTGCTTGATGTTCATGGTGAACTTGCTGGTCAACACCTGCTCGTCGTTCTTGCCGGGATTGAACAGGTTGAGCGAGGGCTGGCCCGGCAGCCCGCCATAGAGGCCATAGGGGCGGAACACCTTGCGGTCGGAGCGCACCTGCATGGTGCCTTCTTCCTCCAGGAACTGGTATTCCCGCCGATAGGGGAAGCCGCCGCGGAACTTGCCGGCGCCCTCGCGATCGGCCACCAGCTCGTAGGACAGGATGCGCATCGGCTGTTCGGCTTCCACCACTTCGATCGGCTGCGATGCCATGTTGGCGAACATGTTGGAATTGCCCGACAGGCCATCCGCCCACGGCCGGCCGCCCCAGGTGCCGCAGGCGAAATCGACATAGATGAAGGGCTTGCGCTTCTTGTCGTAGCCGCCGATGGAAATGCCGGTATTGCCGCCGTCGGAGGCGGCGAAGACGCGGTTCGGCACCAGCATGGCCAGCGCGCCGAAGGCGCAGTCGACCATGCGGAACCCAGTGAGCCCGCGCGCGGCGCAGGCCGCCGGCAAGACACCGTTGGCCACCGTGCCCGGCGGCGCCGTCACCTTAATGACGCGGAACACGCCCTCGTTGTTGGGGATGCCGGCCGGCAGGATGGAGCGGATGGCGCAGTAGCTGGCGGCCTTGGTGAAGGACAGCGTGTTGTTGATGGCGCCCTTGACCTGCGGATTGGTGCCGGTCCAGTCGACCAGCATGCTATCGCCGCGCTTCTCCATGGTGACGAACAGCCGGATCGGCTTGCCGACGTCGATGCCGTCGTCGTCGATCCAGTCCTCGAAGCTGACCTTGCCGTCGGGCAGCTCGGCAATGGCGGCGCGGGTCAGCCGCTCGGCATAGTCGATGATTTCCTGCATGTAGCGTTCGACGGTGCCGGCACCGTATTTGGTCACCAGCTCGCCGAATTGCTTCTCGGCGATGTGGCAGGCCGCGAGTTGCGCGCGCAAGTCGCCGAACACCCTGACCGGCACGCGCACGTTCTTCTCGATGAAACTGAACAGCGTGTCGTTCTTCTCGCCGGCCTTGTACATGTACATGGGCGCGATGCGCAGCCCCTCGGCGTAGATCTCGGTGGAGTCGGAGGCGTTGGAACCCGCCACCCGGCCGCCGACGTCGGTGTGGTGGCAGATGGTGGCGGCGAAGGCCAGCCGCCGGCCCTCGGCAAACAGCGGCTTGAAGATGAAGATGTCCGGCAGGTGCATGCCGCCATCAAAGGGATCGTTCATGATGAACACGTCGCCCGGCACCATGCGCTCGCCGAAGCGCTCGACCACGGTATCGAGCGCGGTGGGGATCGAGCCCAGGTGCCCAGGCAGTGTCAGACCCTGGGCCACCAGCTTTCCGTTGGCGTCGGCAAAGGCGGTGGAGAAATCCATGTTGTCGCGCAGCACGCTCGAATAGGTGGTGCGACAAATGGTGAGCGCCATTTCGTCAGCGATCGAGAACATGGCGTTCTTGAACAGCTCGAAGGTGAATGGGTCGGTGGCCTCGCGCATCGCCGCTCCTCACGTCTCCGCTGACCCCGCGCCAGGGGCCCGATAAGCGGTCCCGATCTTGGCGGCCCGGTCGGGCGGAAGCAAGCGTTGGCTGCGTTGTCCGCAAATCATGGCGAACGGCCGCGGCCCAATTGGCCGCCGGCCGGGACAGAACAAAGCGGCCCCGCGGCAGCTAAAGCAGCGCGATGGGCCGCACCGGACAACCGGTCGCGCCCTTGAACTTGACCGACAGCAGGATGAAACAGAATTGCGTCAGGCCGGCCGCCGCCACCTCGTCCAGCGCCAGGTTCTCGATCAGATAGACGCCAGCCTCGGCCAGCGCGTGCTGGTGCACCGGCATGCTGACGGCGGGATGGCGGGGATTGGGAATGGCCTCGACCGCCATGTTGTCCGCGCCAATCGCCAACACGCCCTGTCCGGTCAGCCAGCGCGCCGCACCCTCCTCGATGCCAGGCTCGCCGGCCACGTAGCGCGGATTGTCCGCCATGAAGAAGCGGCCCCAGCCGGTGCGGAGCAGCACAACGTCGGCCGCGCGGATTTCCAGCCTGGCCTTGTCGCAGGACCGCTTGAGGTCGTCCGCGGTCAGCGCCCGCCCCTTCTCCAGGTGTGCCCCGCCGTCAAGCCCGGCCAGGTCCAGCAGCACCGCCCGCGCAATGATCGGCGGAACATGCTCGACGCCCAACTCGTTCAGGCCGAAGTCGCTGACCGTGTCGAACGCGCTGCGCCCGCCATAGAGGTAGTCGCCAATGCTGAAATGGCCGAGCGCGTCGATATGCGTGCCGACATGCGTGGTCATCTCGATGCGTTCAAGGTTGGAGCCGGCATCGTTGCCGGCGCCATGCGCGCGCCGGCGCTTGATCGTGTTGCGCCAGCTTGCACCGGTGGCAATGAGGTAGGGCGTCTGGTTGGGCTCGATGCGCGGCGCGCCGAGTTCGATGACATGGCTAAGGTCGATCACCTCGCCGCGGGTCACGGTCGAGAGCGCCGCCAACCGCGTCGCGGGTGTCAGCAGATTGCCCGCGCCGCGCTGATCGTCCTTGCCCCAGCGCTGCGTCCAGCGCGCGTGGTCGTGCACGCAATCGCTCATCGCGCCCTCCCCTTAGCCCCCGCGCCGCAGGCTACGGGCGGCCCGGCCGAAACGAAACGGCCGCCCACGGGCGGCCGTCTCTCAGGCGTCGGAACGTTCGCTCACCGGCGGCGCCGGCCCGCCGCCAGCGCCGTGCCGAACAGGGCCAGGCCGAACAGTGCTGCCATCGCCGGCTCGGGGACTTGCGGGATCCGGCGGATTTCCCACACGATGCTCTTGATCTTGATGTCGTCTTCGTTGCACTCGTCACCCGCTGCAGTGCTGCAGCCGCTGTCGACTGACGGCCCATCCGCACGGAACTTGAATTTCGAGCCGAACGGTCCCCTTTTCGCCAAAATCGGCGACGCCGTTCTTGTTGCCCAGCAAGTCGCGCAAGTCGATCCAGCATTGCGAATTGCTGCTGGTGCAGCAATCCCCGTCGCCGGCACCGCCGCCATAGCCGAAGCCCTTGTACGCGGCGGCGGTCTGGTCGGCCGCGGTGCGCACGTTGACTTCGTCCAGCAGCAGCACGCCGTCGACCAGCAGATCGAAATCGTCGGTCGCATCGGTCACGCCGATCTCGACCGCGACCAGGAAGAACTTGAAGCCGGCTGGCGCCGTGGTCAGGCTGAACTCCACTGCATCATCGCCCCGATCGCAGTCCACCTCGTGGTCGGCGTCCTTGCAGTCGTTGCCGGGTGAGTCCGGAATGAAATTGTTGCACACGCCCAAGCCCGGCCCGAATCGCCGAATTCGCGGTGCGTCCGCGGGTACGGAACTGCGCGGCGTGGCGCGCAGCGGGTTGGGCCCGAGCAAGCCGCCAGAGAAGCCCAGCGAGTTCAGCAATGTCGGGATCCCGCCGCCGAGCAGGTTCAAGTCGTAGTCGATCGTCAGCACCCAGGCGCCCACGCCGTTGGCGGCATTGTTGGGCGCCAGCGTCGAGGCCGAATCGAGGTCGATTTCCAGCAGGGCCGCCGGCGCCGCGGGCGTCTGCCCCAGCCCCAGGAGAACGGCCAACGCCGCCCCGGCCATCAGGCGTTGCGACATGCACTTGCCCTTCAACCTTCAACGGCGCCAAGTGGACACCTCGAAGAACCCCATCATTGACGACGAAGCATCGCCGATGAGGGCATGGCCTGCGGCCCAGCCTGCGGATTGGGTGCTGTGGCGGGGTCTATTTGGTCTGCGGTGGCGTGTCGATGCA
>VGEV01000182.1 GCA_016869175.1 Alphaproteobacteria bacterium | reverse complement strand
TACTCTAGCCTCGTCTGCAGTCTGTTCCGGCGCAATGTTCCTTCGGCATGTTGGGCCAACCTGGACTGGCCTCTGCACAATGCGGTTCCTGCCACCTTGCTGGCCGTGGATATGAGACAGCGGTGAAAACCGCACCCGACCTGGCCGCCGGCCTTTTTCCAGCGCGATGCCCGCGTTGGCGGGCGTGGCGCCATCCATGCGCGCGAAGTGCAGCAGGTGGCCGCCGTCGTCGAGGATCGCGATCGCCACCATCCAGTCGTTGCGACGCGCCTCGGCCTCGGCGGCGGCGTGGATTATCCGGCAGTCCTCCAGCGTCAGGACGGGGCGCGTTTTCACGCTCAAGGAATGCCGACCTTGTCGGTTTCCAGATCGGTGATGAAGCCGTAGGTCGGCGCCGAGGTGATCATGAACTCGACCTTGGCGGCGACCGCGACGACCTGCGGAGTGACGCTGCACGCCCAGAAGGTCGGGATCAATCCCGCCGGCATCGGCGGCGGCGGCGAACCGGTGAGCGGATGCGCCAGATCGCAGCCCAGCACCGCCGGATCGCCGACGTGGATCGGCGCGCCGTGGTTGAACGGGAAGCGGCTGGTCAGCTGGGTGGCGGTGATCAGTTCCTGCGGCGTCAGCCAGCGCATGGTCACGACCAGCGGCCCGTGAAACGCTCCGGCGGGCTCGGTCGGCACGCTCGTCGTCAGCGGCCAGCGATAGCGCTCGGTCTGCACGCCGGCGCGCTGCAGCGCCAGGTCGCAGCTGGTGTTCGAGCCGATCAGGAAGCCCACCAGGTCATCGCGCCACAGGCGCGTGACATCGGCGACATCCTCGACCCTGACCCCGTTGCGATAGACCGAGTACAGGGGCAGATCGGTGCGCAAATCGGCCCCCGGCGCCGAGCGTTTCGGTTCGTATTGCCCGGGCTCGGTGACTTCCAGCACCGGGCAGGCCTTCTGGTTGCGCTGGCAGAACACCATGAACTCGAACGCGAGCGCTTTCGGCAGGGCGACCAGCGCGCACTGCACGTAGCCCGGGCACTGGTTGCGGGTGAGCAGGCTGAGCTGGCCGCTGCGGCAGCCGGCGCGAAATTCGCGCGGCGAGGTATAGAGCGGCGCCGCGGGTCCGTCGTTGTTGCGCACCAGCTTGGCTTGCCCGGACATGCGTGATTGCCTCCGCCCGGGCGCGCCGCGTCAATTGACCGTGACGTTGCGCTGCTTGATCAGCGAGCCCCAGCGTCCGTACTCGAGCCTGGTCAGATCGGCAAGCTCCGCCGCGGAAGAACCGACCGCGGTGACGTTGAGCGGCTTCAGCCTCTCGGCCGTCTGCGCGTCGCGCGCGGCCGCCGCGGCGGCCGCGTTGAGCGTTGCGATGACCTCGGCGGGCGTGCCGGCCGGGGCGTAGATTGCCGTCCACGAGTCGGTGACGAAGTCCTTGTACCCGGCCTCGATCATGGTCGGCACGTTGGGCAGCGTCGCCGCCCTTTCGCTCGAAAACACCGCCAGCGCCTTGACCGTCCCGGCCGCGACGTGCGGCAGCGCGACCTGGATGTTGTCGACAATCATGGTCGGCTCGCCGGCGAGCACCGCCTGCAGGGCCGGCGCAGCGCCGCGAAACGGCACGTGGACCATTTTGGCGTCGGTGGCCAGCATGAGCCATTCGCAGATCAGGTGCGCGTGGGTGCCGCTGCCGCCGGTGGCGTAATTGTGCTTTCCCGGCTCGCGCCGGTAGAGCTCGATGAGATCCTTCATCGTCGCCACGTTCAGCTTCGCGCTGACCAGGAGGACCACCGGCGCCTTGACCAGCAGCGACACCGGCGCGAACGCCTTGGCGCTGTCGTAAGGCAGGTTGGCATACAGGTTGGGCGCGATCGCATGCGTCGAGGGCGATCCGGCCATCAGCGTATAGCCGTCGGCCGGCGCGCGTGCGACAAAGGCGCTGGCGATCGTGCCGCCGGCGCCGCCGCGATTGTCGACCAGCACGCGCTGCCCGAGAACCGCCTCCATGCGCTGGGCGAAGATGCGGATGATGATGTCGGTGCCGCCACCGGGCGGAAAGCCGACGACGATGGTGACCGGCTTGCCGGGAAACGCGCCTTGCGCCAGCGCATCGCCGTGACCGGCGAGGCCGGCAACGAAGCCGAGCAGCGCGATCGCGATCAGGCGCAGGCGAATCGCAATGAACGAACCTTGCATTGCCATCCCTCCGATAGGATGATAGAAACACGGTGTAGCAAGATCCGTATCACTTGTCAACGCGCGCCTCGACCCCAGGGCAAGATCCGATGGCAATTCGCCAAACCGCTCCCTTGACGGAAACGCTCGCCGATTTCGTCGCCGGCTTCTCGCCCAGCAAGGTGCCCGAGCGCGTGCGCGGGTACGCAACCGAGATGGTGCTCGATGGCAGCGGTGCGCTGCTCGCCGCGGCCAACCCGAAGCTCTCGACCGGCCGCCTGATCAGCCAGTTCGTCGCCGCGCAGGGCGGCAAGGAACAGGCCTGGGTGGTCGGCCACGGCTTTCGCACCAGCGTGGTCGGCGCGGCGCTGGCCAACGGCACCATGGGCTATGCCTGCGATTACGAGCCGCACCATCCGGGCGGCGTTTTGCACCCGATCGCGATCATGGTGCCGACCTCGCTGGCGGTCGGCGAAATGGCGGCCGCGAGCGGCGAGCGCCTGATGGCCGCGGTGGTCATCGGCTGCGAGATCGAGTACCGCCTGTCGATGGCCCTCGGTCCGGTAGAGCAGTACAACCTGGGCTTTCACCCCTCGGCGGTGT
The DNA here is from genome assembly GCA_016869175.1 of Alphaproteobacteria bacterium. GTDB lineage: Bacteria > Pseudomonadota > Alphaproteobacteria > VGEV01. The sequence continues at coordinate 3,981 of VGEV01000182.1, read as the reverse complement.
GCGGCTGCTTCGGCGCCACCGCGGCCGCCGCGTTTCTGCTCGGCCTGAGCGCGCCGCAGATCGTCCGCGCCTTCGGCCTTGCCGGCTGCCAGGCGTCGGGCCTGATGGCCTGGGAGTCCGATGCGACCGAGAACTCGCGGCCGTTCCAGATGGGCGTGGCGGCGCGCAACGGCGCGACCGCGGCGCTGCTCGCGGGCCAGGGTTTCGGCGGGCCGGTCGCCATCTTCGACCACGGCCATACCGTGTTCGGCGCCTTCAGCCGCAAGCCGGCGCCGCGCCACCTCGCCGACGAGCTGGGCGCACGCTTCGACGGCATCATGGAATTGGCGATCAAGCCCTATTCCAGCGTTTCGTTCCTGCATCCCGGCCTGGACGCGCTGCTGGACATGGTGCGCGAGAACAAGCTCAAGATCGGCGACATCGACCGCATCGAGCTCCGCTTCCCGACATCGGGCACCCATTGCATCGACAACAATCCGCTGAAGAGCCATTGCGCTCAGTACATCCTGCCCGTGGCGCTGAGCGCCGAGGGGCTCAACGTGATCGATCTCTTCGTCGACCGGCGCGAGTCGGACACCGAAGTGCGCCGCCTTGCCGGGCGCATCGCGGTGGTTGCCGACGCAGAGCTCGAGCGCGAATTCCCGGCGCGCTACGCGACCGTCGTGCGGGTTACCACGAAGGCGGGGAAGACCTACCAGCGGCGCAACGATGTCGCGCGCGGTTACCCCCAGACCCCGCTCAGCCGGGACGATCGCCACGCCAAGTTCCGCGCCGTCGCCGGCACGGTGGCATCGGCGGGCCGCGTGGCGCAGCTGCAGAGGGAAATCGAGGGCTTGTGGCAGGCGCCCAGCATCGACACCTACGCCCGCCTGATGGGCGCGGCCCCCGATGCCGGCCGCTAAGGCCGGGCCGCCGGCGGTTGCCCCGCTGCGCGTCGGCATGGCCGGTTTCGGCAGCGTGGGCGCCTTTGTCGCCCGCAGGCTCGATGAAGGCGCGATTCCGGGCGTGACGCTCACCGCGCTCACGGCGCGCGACCTGGACAAGGCGGCGCGCAACGCCGCCGGCCTCAAGTCTAAGCCGCGCGTTGTGCCGCTCGTCGAACTCGCCGAGCTGGCCGACGTGGTCATCGAATGCGCCACCGCCGACGCCTTTCCCGCGATCGCGCGCGCCGTTCTCGGTGCCGGCCGGACCATGATCGCGCTCAGCGCCGCCGGCGTGCCTGCCGTGCCCGATCTGCTCGAATTCGCGCTCGCGCATCGCGGGCGGCTGCGCATTGCCAGCGGCGCCCTGCCCGGCATCGATTCGCTTCGCTGCGCCGCCGAGGGCACCATCCGCTCGGTCAGGCTCAGGTCGCGGATCGTGCCGGCGACGTTCATCGGCGAGCCCTACCTGAGCGAGCGCGGCTTCGATTTCACCAAGCCGACGACCGAGGCGATCCGGGTCTTTGCCGGCAGCGCGCGCGAAGCCGCGGCGGCCTTTCCGCGCCATTTCAACGTCGCGATTTCCCTCAGCCTCGCCGGCATCGGCTTCGACCGCACCGAGGTCGAGATTCACGCCGATCCGGGTGTCCCGGGCGCGGTGCACCAGGTCGAGGTCGACGCCGAGGAAGCGCAATTCACGCTGATCAGCCGCAACCGGCCCTCGGTCGCGAACCCGAAGACGAGCCGCATCATCGCCCCCAGCGTGCTTGCCGCCCTGCGCACGCTAGTGGCGCCGATTCACGTCGGCAGCTAGGCGCTCAGACGATCTGGCTCTTGTCCGCGTAGCGGTAGGGCAAGGCGCGCAGATCGATGGCCGCCGGCCCGGGCGTGTCGACTTCGACGAAACCCTTGCAGAGCGGGGCGAAGCTGCCGCGGAAATGATTTTTCGCCTTCACGCCAAGCAGCCGCAGCCCGGCCACGTCGATGCCGTGCAGGCCGAAGTAGGCGGTGTCGTTCACCGGTTCGCGCCGGCTGGTGACGATGACCTGGATGCCTTCGACCTCGAGCACCGCGGAGGGCCCCATCCTGACCTCGACGCCGCGATTCATCGGCCCGCGGTTGACGAATCGCCCGTCGGTCAGGCGCCGCACCGTGGCTTGCGCGCTCACCGGCGCGCCGAAGTCGCCGCTCACGCGGCCGCCGAGCCGGCAATCCAGGCGCGCGCCGGCGCCCGCGCCCTGCGCGCGCCGCACCAGCTCGGGATCGAAAAGATAGGCGAATGCCGTGGGCTCGCGCGGCTGCAGCGCCACCATGGCGGCGAGCAGGCCGGGGGTATCGCCGATGCCGCCGGAGTAGGTGTTGTCCGCCGACTCGAGGACGGCGACGGGGCCGCCGCCGATCGCCAGCGCCCGGCGCAGTCCTTCCCGAGCGTCGGGCAGCGCGACGGCGAATTGCCGGATGCGCTCGCGCATCGCCCGGCAAACCGCGCCGGCCGCGGCGGCCGCGGCCGCGGCATCGCCATGCGCATAGGCCATGACCGAGGCTCCGGTGTTGGCCGAATCGGCATAGGGAAAACCGCCGAACGGCGTGACATCGAGCACCGGGAAGGTGACCAGCGATCGGGCGATCGCTTCCAGTTCCATCATCGGGCCGTCGCTGGTGCGCATGTTGAAGCTGTGGATGATGTGGCCGGCGCGCGCCAGGCAGCCAACCGGCCGCAGGCGGCCGTCGACGATCTCGACCAGGTGGCCGAGCACTTTCGCCGCCGTTTCACGCATGTCCAGGTGCGGCAGCGACTTGTAGCCGGCGGCGATATCGATCAGGGCGACCATCCGCGGGCCGAGATTGGCATGCATGTCCAGGCTGACCCCCAGCGGCGTCTTGCCGATGACATCGCGCACGGCCGCGACGAGGTCGAGCTCGGCCGCCGGCCGCCGGCCGGTCGCCAGGGCGCCGTGCAGGGAAAGATAAACGGCATCCCAGCGCCGCTGCTTCAGATCCGTCAGCACCTCGTCCCGGAACTGATCGAACAAGCCGTCTTCCATCGGGCCGCCGGGCGGTGCCGAGCCACAGCGGGAAACGGTGATCTCCCAATCCGGATGCGAGTCGATGAAATCGGCGACGGCGGCCAGTTCCGTGGGCGTGCCGCGAAACCGCTCGACCGCGTCCCTGCCCCGCGCCCATTCCGTGCCGGCGTAATCGGCGAGGGTCGTCGGCAGCGGCGAGAACGAGTTCACCTCCAGCCACAGGCGTGCAACCAGCATGCGCTTTCGCATCGGCACGGGCCTCAGCCGATGCGCACGCGAAAAGTGGCCGCGTCGCCGACGCGCAGACCGCGCTCGAATCCCGAGCGCAGGTCGCCGCCCCGCACCAGGATGTTCTGGTGATTCGGCATGTGCGACTCGTTGAAGCCGACGACCTCGCCGATCGCCGCCTCGCCGACTGCCAGCACATCGCCCTGGGCGAGGATGCCGCTGCGCGTGAACTCGACGAAGCCCAGGCCGGCGATGCGGTTGAAGATGCCGCCGGGCGCCGCGCCGCTCTCGTCGGTGAGCATGAGCTCGTGGATCTCGTGGTGCCTGATCGCCCTGTGGGAAAACGCGGTACCCGCGACCAGTATCCCGACCAGCAATCCGGCGATCCTGCGCATTGTCTCTCCTTTGAATGGGACTATAGGAATTTCAAACCACCTTCCCTAACGGAAAACGGTACCTGCATCCCGAAAGGAAGTCCATCGCGGGTGATCGTGCGCTTTTTGGCAAAGACTCCCCGCTCTCGATGGGGATTAACCCCTTTAGTGATGGGCGCGGCCCCAGCGCGATGGGGTAGGTAAAACTGGCCGCCTGCAGGGGCTTGAGCGGGTTATCCGGGTCGAGCTCGGAGAGGTAGCTCATGCCCTCCCCTTATCCAAATCCAAGTGTAAGGGGTGCGCGGATGGAACCAGATTGAAAAGCAAGGGGGTACCCCCGGGTGGGGGCTCAGGTAGCTGGAAAATTGCTACCTCGCCGTTTGTCAAAGATTGGACTCTTTACCAATAGCGGCTCGTGGGGCAACATAAGCT
>VGEV01000181.1 GCA_016869175.1 Alphaproteobacteria bacterium | reverse complement strand
CGGCGGGCTCATCGCACCGGCCGTTCCTGGCAATGGGAATTGAGTCCGGCCAGCGCCGGCTCGGCATCGAACAGCCCGACGATCTCGGCGATGCCGAAGGTCTCGCCATGCCGCCCGGCCAACCGACGGTGCGCCACGCGCAGCAGTTCCAGGTCCTCCGGATAGTCGAGCAGCAGGCGCAGATTGGGCCGCCGCCAACAGGCCGGCGCCAGCAAATTGATCAGCCGGTAGCGTTCGGGCTGTTCGTAAAAGTACAGCGAGACATGCTCGCGCACCGCCGGATCGCCGACCGAGCGGGCAATCCAATCGAGCGCGTCGGCCTCGAACACCTGCACGTCGATGCCGGCGGGAAACGAGGGATGCCGCGCGGTCGAGACGATGTCGCAGTCGTTGGCCAGGTAGGTTTCGATGCCCAGGTCGATCACCTGCGGATCGCTGAACGGGCAGTCGCCGGTCAGTTCCACCACCAAGTCGCTGGCAAGCGCGCGATGCGCGTCGTTCACCCGGGCCAGCACATCGGCCTCGCTGCCCCGGTGACACTCGACCCCTTCGGCCAGCGCCAAGGCGGCGATGGCATCGTCGGCCTTGCTGCCGGTGGTGGCGATGACAATGGCGTCAAGTCGCCGGCAACGTTTCAGCCGGTCGGTCAGGCGCGCCAGCGCCGGCCGGCCGTCAAGGTCGGCCAGCACCTTGCCCGGCAGGCGCGAGGAGTTCATGCGCGCTTCGATGCTCGCCACGACGCGGGTCATGCGTCGGCGGCGCCCCCCTGCCGGCGCTCCCAGCCGGCCAACTCGGCGCGCGCGCCGTGCACCTTGCGGACGGCCGCCACCAGGCGCGCGATGCCGGCGTCGTCGAGGTCGTAGGCGCACGGCTCGAACAACAGCGCCTCGCGCTCGTGCAGGCGTTCCGCCACCGGACAGAGCCCGGGGCCATAGGTGCGGTTGCTGAGCGTGAAGGGAAAGCCGTCGCGGCCCATCGCCTTGCGCTCTCGGAACAGACGCAGCAGATAGAGCGGGCGGACATAGCCTGTGGCATGCGGAAAGCCCTCCGCCGCCAGCGCGCGGCTGAAGGTGGCGCGGCTCACGCCGGTCTGCCGCGCGTCGTAGCGCACCATCCAGACATAATAATTGTGCCGGCAGCCGGCCCGCGGCCGGGGCACGCGCCAGCCGGCGAGATCGCCGGTGCCCTCGCTCAGCGTTTGCGCCAGCCGCTCGCGGCGGCCGACATGGCGATCGATGTCGGCGAGCTGCGCAATGCCGATCGCCGCCGCCAGTTCGCTCAAGCGCAAGTTGAAGCCGAACGTGTTGGTCAGTTCGTCGACTGGCAAGCCTTCGACCGCGTTCTCGCCGTGATTGCGGATCAGCGCCAGGCGCTCCGCCAGCCGGTCGTCGTCGGTCACGCACATCCCGCCTTCGCCGGTATGGATGTGCTTGTGATAGTTCAGGCTGAACACGCCGATATGCCCAATGGTGCCGGTCGGCCGCCCATGTTCGGCGCCGAGCGGGGCTTGCGCGTTGTCCTCGATCAGCGTCAGGCCGTTCGCGTCGGCCAAGGCGCGCAGCTCGGCCAGACGGGCCGGATGGCCGAACAGGTTGACCGCGATGATCGCCTTCGTCCTGGGCGTGATCTCCGCCCGGACCATGTTCGGGTCGAGGCAGAAGGTCTCGTCCTCCACGTCGGCGAAAACCGGAATGCCGCCATAGCTGATGGGCGCGATGGCGGTCGCCGACATGGTCCAGGGCGGCACGATCACCTCGTCGCCCGGCGAGACGCCGGCCGCCCCCACCGCCGCAACCAGGCCGGAAGTGGCGGAATTGACGCTGATGGCGTGGCGCACGCCATAGTGCCGGCGCCAGGCGTCCTCAAACGCCTGCACCTTGGGCCCGCCCATGAATTCAGGACCCGGACTGCCATAGAAGCCGGACAGGCAATCCGATTCCATCACCTCGCGCACGGCCTGCATTTCCGCGGGCCCCATGGAACGGTAGCGCGGCGGCGGCGCGCTCGCCGCCGGTTCGCCACCGAACAGCGCCAGCCCGCTCACGGTGCCGATGTTCCCGACATGTCGGCCGACCGCCGGTCGTATGCGCGGGCGAGCGCGGCCACCCGGGCGAGGCCGGCGTCGAACGGCTCGGCGCCCAAGGCGGCGGCGATGGCGCGCGCCCGCGCCAGGTCGCGGGGGGTGTCGACCGCCAGGTGCACGCCGTCATGGCCGCCCCCTGACGATGCCAGATTGACGATGCGCCAGTCCGCTGGCCGGCGATAGAAGTGCAGGGTCACGTGCTCTTGCTCCTCGGCGTTCATCTCCGGCAGCGCGCGCGCCAGCGCCGCCTGCTCCACCACCTCGACGCTGCAGCCGGGCGGATAGCTGCGGGGGAATACGTTGGTCGTCAGATCGGGCCGCTCTTCGGCGTGCCGCGCCAGCGCCTCGCCAACCATGGCCGGATCGATGAACGGGCTGTCGGCGGAAATTCGGACGAAGACATCGAAGTCATGCGCCTTGGCCGCCGCCAGCGCGCGGGCCGCCACGTTGGCAAGAGCGCCGCGATGCACGCCCACGCCATGCGCGAGCGCGAACTCGGCGATCGCCCGGTCCTCGGCCGCGTCGCTGGTGGCAACGACGACGCGCGGCCCACCCGGAACCCGGCGAAGCCGCTGCAGCACATGTTCCAGCATCGGTCGGCCGGCGATGTCCATCAGCACTTTGCCGGGCAGCCGGCGCGAGGACAGGCGAGCGAAGACCAGGATGCCCGGACGCCGCACCCGGCTCAGGCGAAGCCGCCGTTGCGCGCGACTTCCGCCTGCGCGCGCTGCCATTGCTCGACATACCATTCGCAATAGCGCTTGTAGCCGAGTTCGAGCGGCCACCGCGCCTTGAAGCCGACCGTGGTCTCGGCTCGCTTGGTGTCGAGCGTGCCGCGGATCGGCTTGTCATTGGCGCGCGGCCGTTCCTCCAGGATGGCGTCCGGCAACACGCTTTTCACCACCGCCGCCAGTTCGGCCACCGTCCGCGCATTGCCAAAGGTCAGGTTCAGCGTTTCCGACAGGCCCTTGCCGGGGTGGAAGGCCAGCGCCCGGGCCATGCCGTCGACCAGGTCCTTGACATAGGTGAAGTCGAGCCGGCCGTCGCCGCCGCCCTCCAGCAACAGCGGCTTGCCGGTCAGCGCGTTCTCGATGAACACCTGGCTGACGCGCCGGCTGATGCAGCGCTCGCCATAAAGCGCGCTCGGCCGCACGATCGAGGTACCAAGGCCATATTGCGCGTGGTAGGTGCGCACCAGTCGCTCGCCCATGTACTTGGCGTTGGCATAGATGCCGCGCGGGCGCGGGCGCACGCTCTCGTCGACCGTCGGCGTCTCGAAATCGCCATAGACCGTGCTGGAACTGATGAACATGAGCTCGTTCACCTGCGAGCCCTTCTGCCGGCACAGCTCGAGCACGTTGCGCAAGGTGATGAGCTGCAGGTCGAAACAAAGGCCCGGATTGGCCCGCGCGTCGACCGCGCTGGCGATGGCCGAGAGATGCACGACCTTGGTCGGCTGGTATTCCTCGAACAATTGCGCCAGGTCGGCATAGATCCGCGCATCGGCGTTGCGCAGCTTGACCTTGGCCTGGCGCATCAGGCGGTAGCGATCCAGCAGGAAGCCCTGGTAGGCCTCGCGCTGCACGGCCTGCCGGCCCTCGACATAGACGTTGTCGATCAGGCTGTTGACCATCAGGTTGTCGATCACCATCACGTCGGCGTCGTAGAGCCGCAATTCCAGTGCCAGGTTATGGCCGATGAAGCCGCCCCCCCCCACCAGCATCACACGCTGGTTCGACAAGGCCTCGCGCATCGCCTCAGGCCCGAACTTCGCCATCACCCGCAACCCTCCCTGGCCGTCATACCACTACTGCGCCGCCGCCTGCCGGCCGCGCCCCCGCAGGATCGCCGCCTTGAAGGCGTTCGCGATATAGCCGACATCGCCTTCCTGCAGATGCGGGCCGACGGGCAGCGAAATGGACTGCGCCGCCAGCCATTCGGCGACCGGAAACTGGCCGGCACGGTAGCCGTATTTGTCGGCGTAGTAGCGCATCAGGGGCACGGCATTCGGATAGTGCACGCTGCTGCCGACGCCGGCGGCCTTCAGTTCGGCGACAATCGCGTCGCGGTCGAGCGAGCCGTCGCGCGGCAGCACGGCGTTCAGGCAATAGTGCGAGGAGCGGGCCTTGCCCTTCAACGGCGCGAACACGGTGATCTCGGCGAGTTCGGCCAGCGCCGCTCTGAGCGCCCGGTAATTGGCGGAACGCGCGCGCTGGAAGTCGTCGAGACTGGCCAGTTGCGCCAGACCGACCGCGGCCTCCACCTCGTTCATGCGGTAGTTGAAGCCCAGCGCCGTCACGTCGTAGATGCCGGGCTTGGCGCGCTCGGCGATGGTGCGGTCGTAGCCGAACGCCTTGCGCTGCGCGATGCGCCGCGCAAGATCGTCGTCGTCGGTCGTCACCATGCCGCCTTCGATCGTGGTCAGGTGCTTGATCGGGTAGAACGAGAAGCAGCCGAGCCGGCCGAGCCCGCCGGCCTTGCGTTCGCCATAGCCGGCATCGACCGCCAGCGCGCAATCCTCGACGACATAGGCGCCGGCCTTGGCCGCGATGGCGTTGGCGGCGTCCATGTCGCAGGGCAAGCCCAGATAGTGCACCACGGTGATCGCCCGCGTGCGCGGGCCGACGGCGGCGGCCAGCGCGTTCATGTCGATGTTGCCGCTGTCGGGTTCGACATCGACGAAGACCGGCTTGGCACCGCAGAATTCCGCGGCATGCGCGGTTGCCACATGGGTCATCGCCGGCACCGCCACCTCGTCGCCGGGGCCGATGCCCTCGGCGAACAGCGCCAGGTGCAGGCCGGCGGTGCAGGAGGCGACCGCGATGGCGTGCCGGGTGCCGATCCGCTGGGCGAAGGCCTGCTCGAAGGCCTGCGTCGCCGGTCCGTGCACCAGCGTCGTGCCGGACAGCACCGCCAGCGCCGCCTGTCGTTCGCGCTCGCCCAGCATCGGCCGGCCGAACGGTATTTCCCGCCGCTGCATGCCCTTCCCCGCTCAGATGAGGTAGTCGACCTTGATGGTGCGGCCGGTCGTGGCCGCCTCGTGCGCCGCGAAGCAGATATCCATCACCCGGAACACATCCGTGCACGATACCGGCGGCTCGCGTCCCTCGCGGATGGCGGCGACGAATTCCGGCAGGTGGTCGCCCTTGCGCATGCCGGGATAGGCCGACGCAACCGCGCTGACATCTTCCGGCCGGTCGCCGACGAACAGCTTGGCATGCGGCAGGTCGTTCACGAAGGTGCGCTTGCTGCCATAGACGTTGAGCGCGTGGAACTTGCTGCGCCGCGGCCCCAGCGTGGTCAGGCACTTGCCGAGCGCGCCGCCGGCAAAGCGCAGCAAGGTGAAATAGCTGTCGTCGAAGCGATAGGCGGTGCCCCTGGTCAGCACCTTGTTGCCCATGGCGGCCACCTCGGTCACCTCCTGACCGAGCAGCCAGCGCATGAGGTCGATGAGATGGATGCCGCCGCCGTAAAGTGTGCAGTAGAACGCCATGCGGCCGCGCCAGCCTTCGGTGATCTTCCACAGGATCTCGTGCAGGTAGTCGCCCTCGATGGCGAACACCTCGCCATAAAGGCCGTCGGCGATCTGCTGGCGCAGCTCGCGAAAGCGCGGGCTTTCACGCAAGATCAGGTTGGAGGTGATGAGCCGTCCCGCCGCCTGCTGCGCGGCCAGCACTTGTTCGGCCTCGTGGCGATGCAGGCAGACCGGCTTCTCGACCATCACATGCTTGCCGTGGCGGAAGGCGCTGATCGCCTGCTCGGCATGCACGTCGTCGTAGGAACAGATCGACACCACGTCGATCGCCGGATGCTCCGTGACGCGGCGCCAGTCGGCATGGCGCTCGCCCACCTGGTAGCGCGTGCCGATGTCGTCCAGCCTGGCCGGATCAATGTCGCAGATCGCCTGCACCTCGACGCCCGCAATCTCGCGGTAGCGACGCAGGTGCTGCTCGCCAACGCCGAGCCCAATGACGCCTGCCTTGAGCGGCTTCACCGCGCAAGCTCCGGGTTGACCCAGTGATAGGTCGCCTGGCGCGCCACCTCGGCAAACCCGCAACCCCGGTAGAGCCGCTGCGAGGCCACATTGTCTGCCTGGGTGGCGACCCGAAGCCGAGGGCGGCGTCCGGCAACGAACGCCAGCGAGGCGGCAACCAGCGCACGGCCGATGCCGCGGCCCTGCGCGGCGGGCGCGGTGGCGACCAGGTCGATCACGCCGGCCTCCGCCGTTTGCATCAGCGTGACGAAGCCGGCCACCCGGCCGTCCCAGCGCGCCACCAGCACCGCCTCCGCGCGACCGGCCAGCGAATTCGCCACCCAAGCCCCCTTCAGCCGGTCGGCGGCCGCATTCGGCACCAGCGGATCGGCATGGTAGCGGTCGTAGCGGAAGGCCGAGCGGGCGATCGCGATGGCTTCATGCCCGTCCTCGCGCGTCGCGCGTTCGACCGGATAGACGGCCGGCGGCGGTGCGGCGGTCGACCGTTCGAATGTCACCAACGTCTCGATGCGGCGGAAACCGTGCTCCGCCAGCACGTCTTCGCAGCCGGCCGCCCGCTCCGCCAATAGCCGCAGCGAGGCCAGCCAGACCCCGCCCCGGCGCCACGCCGCGGTCTCTTGCCGCAGCCGTTCGGGGTGTTCGGCGATCGCCGGGGCAAGCCGCACCACCGGCCGCCCGAGTTGCTCGCTGTCGAACGCCTGAGGCTGGGTGAATGAGGCGAGCAGGGCTTCGCTCATTGCGCTGCCATCGTCGGCACGACCTGCGGCGGCGGCGCCAGATCGCAGGCCGCCACGAAGCGGTCCGCCAGGATCGCCGCATCGGCCGCGGCAATGGCTTGGGTGCCCGCGAGCTGATCGCGCAGGGCCCCGTCGGAGACCGCGAAACTGCTGGCCCGCACGGCATGCACGAAGGCCGCCCCCGCGCGCCGGCGCTCGGTCCTTTCCGGCAGTTCGCCATCGCGAATGCGGGCGATCGCGGCCCGCGTCTCGGC
>VGEV01000180.1 GCA_016869175.1 Alphaproteobacteria bacterium | reverse complement strand
CCTTCGCCAGCCGCTCCAGCGGGTCCCCCGCCGCCGACAGCCACGCCGGCCGCTCGTCCGTGTCGAAGAAACCAGCCTGTCCCGCCATCCCCGCCTCCGGCCATCGCCAGAGGTCAGAGAATCAACCCGCGACCCTCAACGCCAGAGGTTTTTCGAGGTGTCCAATGGATGAACGATTTTTAACGTCGATCGCTTCGTTCGGCGCCCATCGCCAGACGGACCGGCGCGCCGGGGCGCGGTCGGCATGGACGAACAGCCCCTCGACCGATCAATTCGGCATCTTGGAAGGCGGGCGATGTCGACCGCCGCGGCCGGGCGTTGCGTTTGCCGGGCTAGGCTGGCTGCGGCTGTCGCGCGCGATGCAGCGTGGCATCGCGGGGAAAATGGCTGAGCAGTTCGGCGCCGTCGGCGGTGATGCGCAACATGTCCTCCGGCCGGCTGCCGCCAATGCCGGCGGCATAGACGCCGGGTTCCAGGGCCAGAACCATGTTCTCCTCCAAAATGGTCGTCGACGCCGGATCGACGAACGGCGCCTCGTGCAGGCTCAATCCGATGCCGTGGCCGCAGAACGGCAGGGTCACCCGCCCCGCCATGCCGGCTGCTTCGGCCACCTGGAAACAGGCCTGCCAGAGGGCGGCGGCCGGGATGCCGGGCCGGACCGCCGCGACGCCCGCTTCCAGCATGCGCTGGCCCACCTCGAACAGGCGCTCCTGCTCGACGCTGGCCCGCCCCACCACCACCGTACGGTTGGTGTCCGAGACGTAGCCGTTGACCACGCAGCCGAAATCCAGTTGCACGCAATCGCCTTCCGCCAGCCGGCGGTAGGTCGGCAGCGGGAAGTTGCCGGCGGCATGCGAGCCCGCCCGAACCGTCATGTGGTTGATGAACTCGGCGCCCATTTCCAGCATGCGGGCGGAGGCGGCGGCCGCCACCTCGAGTTCACTCGCCCCCGGCCGGCAGGCGGCGATGCCGGCCGCCAAGCCCTCGTCCACCAGCCTGGCCGCCTCGCCGATATGTGCCAGTTCGTCCGGGAACTTGACGGCGGTCGCACTGCGCAACAGCGGATCGGCATCGACCAGCTGGCAGCGCGGCAGGCGGGACGCCAGCTTGGCGACGAAATTGCGGCCGAGGAAGCCCAGTTCCAGTCCCACCCTCTCGCCCGCCGCCGTGCCGTGCAGAAGCTGGCCCAAGGCCTCCACCCGCGCATCCTCGCCCAGCCCCAGGCCGATCAGCTCCTGCGCCGCGTGTTCATCCGGCTCCGGCACGACATGCCGGGGCCGCAGCAAGAAGGGTCCGCCGTCCAGCGTCATCAGCACGGCGTGCACCGGCGCCACATGGGTGGCAGTGAAATAGCGCTGATAGCCGGTCAGGTAGCGGGACCGGCCGTTCTCGGACACGACCAGGGCGGCCATGTCCTGCTGCCACATCAATTGCCTGAGCCGGGCCCAGCGTCGCTCGAAATCGGTTCGCACGATCATGTCGGCGGTCCTCCCGCTGGCAGCTGAGTGGGCTGCATTTCGTCGCGCGGATACGCCGACACGTCAACCGTGCGCCGACCGTCAACATTCCTTACAGCCGCCCAATCCGATCGCGACCCCAGTTGTCGGCGGATTTCCGCCATTTCTTCAGCAGATTCTAGTATCGCTGGCAGGACCGGGCCGTGCCGCCTGTCGGCAGGCTTTACACAATGGCCCCGGTCGGCCCCCCATGACCCGTCCGAACGCCGCTCGACTCACGAAAATTTCTTTAGCGACACTACCTTGCACGATTCTTGCGTGCCGCTTGCGTTAATTCGCCGCGATCGAACGCGGCCCGGTTGGGGGTTCGCAACGATGCCTACTTGTGAAGTCCGAAACGTCATTCTCGGTGTCGTCGCAATGCTGTTCGCCCACCCTGCGTCCGCGGTGGTGATCGGCAACGCCGATACCAACAAGCTCGACTATATGTGGCTGGCGACCGACCCTGCCTTCAGTTACTCCAACGCCTTCGGTTCCATCGCCTTCGACAGTGATTTCCGCAGTGTCGGGCAGATCTACGGCCGGCGTGGCAGCAGCGGCTTCTCCGCCTCGGGTGTGTTGATCGACGACGACTGGGTGCTGACGGCCGCGCATGTCACGGACGGCGCCAGTTCGCTCAAGTTCTGGCTGGACAAGGGTGGCACCAATTTCAGCCGGTCCAGCGCCATGCTGGCCAATGGCATCTATACCCATCCGAATTGGACCGGTTCGCTCGCCTCGGGCCACGACATCGGTCTTTTCCGCCTCTCGGCACCGGCACCTTGCTATTCGGCGGGCACCTGCGAGACCGCCGAATTGAACACGACCGCGCTCGATCCCAGTCTCAAGCCGCTGGTGGTTGAAATCGGCTTCGGCCGCACCGGCACGGGCAGCGGCGGCGCCACCAAGTTCGACGGCCTGAAACGCGGTGGCACCAACATTCTCGACGCATTCTATGCTAATGGGTTGAACAACATCCTGTTGGCGGACTTCGATTCCGGCAGCGGGCTCGACAACTATTTTGGCTCCAGCACGCCGACGGTGATGGAGGCGATCATCGCTCCGGGCGACAGCGGCGGTGGGCTGTTCACGGCCGACGGGCTGCTGCTCGGCATCACCTCGTTCATCTGGGGCCTTGACGGCAAGGCCAACTCCGATTTCGGCGATACTGCCGGCTGGTCGAATGTCGCGACCTATGGCAGTTGGATCGCCTGCGTCATCGCGAACAACGCCAACTGCAATGCCAGCGGAACCGCTCTGCTGGGTGCCGGCAACCTGCTGGCGGTCAAGGAGGTGCGGATTGCCGAGCCCGGCAGCCTTGCGCTGCTCGGCTTGGCGCTGGCCGGACTGCTGGCCAGCCGCCGTCGCCGCTGAGGTCTTTCGCCCTTCGCGGATCGACCCATAGGCCGTGTACCGATCCGCTTGGACGGTCGATCCGCTGCATCAAATCGACAGGTTAACGCAATTTCCGTGCAAATCGAACCGGCAGGTTCGGTTTCACCGGAAGCCATTGCCGCCGCAACCATGACGGCAGAGCGGTGGGCTCGGATCGGAGGGATCGCTGACCGCGAAGCCATCCGATCGGACACCGCGCTAGTGGCTTGCTTCAACCGACGCCTGGGAACCAGGCGTCGACAACGAACCGCCAGGCGCCGGACCACCGGCCTGCCGCTGCGGTCGCGTCCTGGTCGGGTTCCGCGGACGGCCCGACGGCCCGCGCCAGGCCTTGACGTCACCCGCTTGGGCGAGCGTTCTTGCGCCAAGCCTGATCGGCCCGTTAAGGTTGATGGCGGCGTCCGCCCGTCCGTCGGTTGGGCGCCGAAGGCGGGGGTTTGGGATGCGGCACCGACTGGGGGCGGGCGCGGCGATGTGTGCCGCCGCCCTGCTGATTGCCCAGCCGGCCCCCGCCATTGTCAGCGGCAACGCCGATTTCAACCGGAAGCACTATCTCAGGCTAGCGACCGACCCGGAGTTCCGTTACGGCAACGAGTTCGGCTCGGTCGCGTATGATCCCGCCTTCTCCAGCGTCGGGCAGATCTATGGCGAGCGCGCCGGCGGCGCCTTCGCCGCATCGGGCGTGCTGATCGACGACCACTGGGTGCTCACGGCAGCGCATGTGACGGCCGGCGCCACCCAGCTAAGGTTCTGGCTGGACAGCGGCGGGACCAATTTCAGCCGGCCCGGCTACCTGTTGGCCGACCGGGTCCTCACCCACCCGCTGTGGCAGGGCCAATTGAACGCCGGCTATGACCTGGGGCTGTTCCATCTGAGTGCGCCGGCCGCCTGTCTGGCAGCCGGCACCTGCGCGGCGGCGGATTTCGACGAAGATGCCATAGCGCCGGCCAACCAAGCGCTGGCCGTCCAGGTCGGCTTCGGCCGGACCGGCGTCGGCCGCTACGGCGCCGACAGCTTCGACGGCCTGAAGCGCGCCGGCACCAATCAGCTCGATGCCTACTACCCCAACAGCCAGAATAACATCCTGCTGGCGGACTTCGATTCCGGACGGGCGCGCGACAACTACTATGGCACCACCACACGCACCGTGATGGAAGCGATCGTCGCGCCGGGCGACAGTGGCGGCGCGCTGTTCGACGCCGAGGGCGAATTGCTCGGCATCACCTCGTTTATCTGGGGTTTGGATGGCAATTCCAACTCCGACTTCGGCGATGTCGGCGGCTGGTCGCGTGTAGCCTTCTACCGCGAATGGATCGACTGCGTGCTGGCCGGCAGCGCGGTTTGCGGCAGCAGCACCTTCGGCGCCGTCACGGTCGGCGCGGTGGAAGGGCTGCTGAACCGGGCGCGGGTGCCGGAGCCAAGTGTTCTGGTCCTGTTCGGCCTGGCGCTGGCGGGCCTGCTGGCCGGCCACCTGGCGAACGCCAGCCGACTTGCATGACCGCCGTTTTCGACGTCGCCATCGTCGGTGGCAGCGTGATGGGCTCGGCCGCCGCCTATTTCCTGACCGCCGATCCAGGTTTCCACGGCCGCGTGCTGGTGCTGGAGCGCGACCCGAGCTATCACGAGGCCTCCGCGGCGCGTTCCTGGGGCGGCTTCCGCCAGCAGTTCTCCACCCCTGAGAACATCCGCATGTCGGCTTTTGGCGTCGGCTTCTTTCGCGAAGCGGCGGGCCGCCTGGCGGTCGACGGCGAGGCGCCGGATCTGGGCATCAGGGCGCCCGGCTACCTGTTCCTGGCCAGCCCGGAGGGCCTGCCGATCCTCAGCCAGAACATGGCGACGCAGAGCCGCCTGGGTGCGGCCATCGAGCTGCTGGACCCGCCTTCGCTGGCCCGGCGTTTCCCCTGGCTCAACGTCGACGGCCTGGCCGCTGGCGCGCTGGGACTGAAGGACGAAGGCTGGCTCGACCCGGCGGCGCTGATCCAGGCCTTCCGCCGCAAGGCGCGCGCGCAAGGGGCGCTCTACCGGCAGGCGGAGGCGGTGGCCCTGGAGCGGGCGGGCGACCGCGTTGCCGGCGTGCGCCTGGCCGACGGCGAGCGGATCGCCGCCGGCCTCGTGGTCAACGCCGCCGGCTGGCGCGCCGGCCGGCTGGCGGCCACCGCCGGCATCGCGCTGCCGGTCGGGCCGCGCAAGCGCATGACCTACGTGTTCGACTGCAAGCAGGACCTATCGGCCGCGCCGATGACCATCGACCCCACGGGCGTCGTGTTCCGGCCGGAAGGACGGCAGTATATCGGCCTCGTCTCGCCGCCCGAAACGGAAGACCCGGAACGCCACGACCTGGACGAGGAATACGAGCTGTTCGAGACGACGGTCTGGCCGACCCTGGCGGCGCGCGTGCCGGCCTTCGAGACGATCAAGCTGACGCGCGCCTGGGCCGGGCTCTACGACTACAACGCGTTCGATCACAACGCCATCATCGGCCGCCACCCGGAAGTCGGCAACCTGATCTTCTGCAACGGCTTTTCCGGGCATGGCGTGCAGCAGTCGCCGGCCGCCGGGCGGGCGGTCGCGGAACTCATCCAGCATGGCCGCTTCCAGACGCTCGATCTCGCCCGCTTCGGCTACGAGCGCATCGCCGACAAGCGGCCGATCGTCGAGGCCAACATCGTCTGAGACCGGCTCAGCCGATCTCGTTCGATTGCAGGTACTTCAGCACGTTGTAGAGCGGCTCCACGTCGCCGAACTTGGCGTCGATGTCGTAAAGGTTCCAGGCCACCGCGCCGACGATGCGGTCGCCCACCGCCTCGCGCACCACGATCGGCTTGAAGCCGTCGGCGATGGCGTCCTCCACGCTGTTGCGCACGCAGGCGCTGGCGGTGACGCCGGTGACGATGACGCTGTCCACCCCCATCGCCCGCAGCATCCCGGACAGGTGGGTGCCGTGGAAGGCGCTGGCCCGCTTCTTGACGATGACATGCTCGCCCGGCCGCGGAGCAACACGCTCGTCGATCGCCGCCTCCCGGCTGCCGGTCTTCAATATCTCGATCGGGATCTTCCTGTGCCACAGTCCCATGTCGGAATTGGGCCCTTCGGTCACCTCGTAGGCGGTGGTGGTGTACACGACCGGCAGGCCGCGCGCCCGGAATGCCGCCAGCAGCCGCTGCACGGCCGGGATGATGGTCTCCATGCCCTCGCAGGTGAACGGATTGCCGGCCCTGGTCCAGGCGTTGGCCAGGTCGATGTTGAGCAGCGCGGGCTTCCTGCCATAGCCCACGCGACGTTGGAAGCCGCGGCGCTGGTACAGCGCCGAGTCGGCGGCGAACACCTTGTCCAGCACCGCCTGCAATTCTTTTTCCGTGCTCATGCTTCCCCTCCGGCTGGCGGCGATTATGCCCGGCACCGGCGGCAAACCCAACTGGCGCAGCGGCCATGTGCGCTTGCGCCCTCGACGACGACGGCTGCTTCGCGGCATGGTTGCGGGCAAGAATGGGGGCAGTGGCATGACGAAATTCGCCGACCGCGTCGCGGTCATCACCGGCGGGGGAAGCGGCATCGGTCAGGCGACGGCCGAAGCACTGGCGGCCCGCGGCGCCCGGGTGGTCATCGCCGACTGCAACGAGGCCGGCGCGCGCGGGGTCGCGGAGCGGCTCAAGGGCCGGGCCTATGCCCTGGAGGTGAGCGACGAGCCGGCGGTCAAGGCGCTGGCCGAGCGGGTGGAGCGCGAGGTCGGGCCGGTCGACTACCTGCTCACCGCCGCCGGCATCAGCCACCTGCCGCATCCCGCCGAAGCGCTGGCGCAACGGGACTGGGACCAGGTGCTGGAGGTCAACCTCAAGGGCACCTGGCTGTCCTGTGTCGCCTTCGGCGGCCAGATGCTGAGCCGCCGGCGCGGGGCCATCGTCACCATCGCCTCGATCATCGGCATGCGCGCCTCGTCCATGCACGGCTACGGCGCCGCGAAGGCAGCGGTCATCAACCTGACCGCCAACCTGGCGGTCGACTGGGGCCGCTCAGGGGTGCGCGTCAATTGCGTCTCGCCCGGCTACACCATGACCCCGCTGCTCAAGCGCAATATCCAACAGGGCAAGCGCGACCGCGCCTCGCTGGAAATCCCCACCGCGCTCGGCCGCACGATCGAACCGGAGGAGATCGCCCGCCCGATCGTGTTCCTGCTGTCGGACGACGCCTCGGCCATCACCGGCATCAATCTGCCGATCGACGCCGGTTGGCTGGCGGCCACCAGTTGGGTCAGCTATGGCGGCGTCAGGCCGCCGCGCTGAGAGAGCGACTGTCTTGAATTGCAAGGGCCGAAGTGATGGCTGAAGTTTCGGCCGCAATGGCCGGCAGTTCAAGGCTGGCGCTATCGCGCCACCGCCGTTGGCGGCTTGCGGCCGTGAGCTGCCGGCCAT
>VGEV01000179.1 GCA_016869175.1 Alphaproteobacteria bacterium | reverse complement strand
ACAACCGGCGTATCCTGGAGCCCATCGGCAACATCCCGCCGGCCGAAGCCGAGGAACGCTACTACGCCATGGCAGACCAACCTGCCATGGCCGCGTGACTCAAACGACAATGCCTCCGGGAAACCCGACGCGGTTCATATCTACTGAACCCGGACACGGGCTTGCCAATGCGCACTCTAGGCGTCAATCTTGCCCCCAAGAGCCAGTCATCCGGTGGATGCCGGTCTATCATCGCTTGGCGGGCGGCGAGCTGCCGGCCTGGGTGACGGAACTGCCGGTGCCGGAGCCGCTGCGCGGCGGCCTCAGGCTCTTCGCCCTCGACCCATGAGCCGACGATCAGCCACGCATGGCTGGTGGCTGCCGTTCCTGCTGGCATTGGCGATCCAATCGGCCGCGCTGGCACGTGCCGACTGGTCGATCGCCGCTGGCGGCCTGTTCGATGCCGACGCCTACATGCGGCTCATGCGGGTGCAGCAGCTGCACGATACCGGGGCCTGGTACGACAGTCTGTTTCGTCGCTCCAACGCGCCGTTCGGCGAGGTGCTGCACTGGACCCGGCCGTTCGATGTGCTGCTGCTGGCGGGCGGTCTGGCGCTGACCCCGCTCTGGGAGTTTCCCACGGCCCTGCATGTCTGGGGGGTGCTGGTAAGCCCGCTGCTGCTGCTGACCGCCATCCCGGCGCTCTACTGGGCCGCGCAGCCGCTGCTGCCGGCCGGGGCGCGGCTGCACCTGGCCCTGATGTATCTGTTCCAGCTCGGCATAGCAGCCGATTTCGCGGCCGGGCGGGCGGACCATCACGGATTGATCGCGCTCTCGCACATCTTGTTGCTCGGCATTGGTCTCAGGCTCGTTGCAGGACCGCCCGACGGCCGCATCGCCTTGGCCGGTGGCCTCTTGGTCGCCTGGTGCCTGTGGCTCAGCATCGAGACGCTGGTGGCCGTGGCCCTGCTGTTGTCGGCGCTCGGCCTGCTGTGGCTGCGGAATGGGCAGCCGTTCGCCCGGCTCGCCGTGCAACTGAACCTGGCGGCGACGCTCGCCATCGCCGCCATACTGCCGCTCGAGCGCTCACCGGCCGCGCTGCTGGCGGCCGAATACGACCGCATCTCGCTGGTCCATCTCCTGTGTTTCGCCTTGCAGTCGGCATTCTGGCTGGTTGCAGCGCAGGCCGTTTGCGGCCGTTGGCCCAGCCGCGCCGTCTGGGCCGTCGCCGGCGGCGGCGCCGTCCTGCTGACCATGGCGCTCGCCTATCCCAAGTTCTTCTTGGGTCCCGCGGCAGAGATCGACGCGGAGGTCTACCGCATTTGGTTCAAGGGCGTGGCAGAGGTCACCTCGCCGCTTGTCGGGCACGATCCGGTACGCGTGGCGCAGCGACTGCTGGTCTATTTCGGCGTGCCGGCGGTCGGGGCTTTCTTGCTGTTCCGCTAGGCGCTGCGACACGAAGGCGCCCAGCAGCGGGGCTGGCTGTTCCTGCTCGCCGGGCTTGCCGTCTTCGTCCCCTTGGCGCTCTACCAGGAGCGCTGGATCGCCTACGCCCAGACGCTCGCGGTGTTTCCCTACGCCCTCGTCTCGGTCGGGACGCAGAACTGGCTTGGCCGCCGCATGCCGGTGCGGCCCGGCGTCAGCGAGGCTCCACGTCGCCTGGCGCTAGGCCTGGCCCGGCTGCTGGCGGTCCTGCTGGTGGGCGGCGGCTTCGTGCTGGCCGCGGGTCTGCTGCCCCGCTTCCTGCCGACCGAGCCGCTGCCCAGCTATTGCCGGACCGACGGCATCGCGCCCGTCCTGACCGACCCGAACGGGCTTGGCGACCGTCCGCGCAACCTGATGGGTTTCCTGTTCATCGGGCCGGAACTGGCCTATCGCACGCCGCATGCCGTGGTCTCCACGCCCTACCACCGCAATACCGACGGTATCCTCGACGGCATCCGCTTCCTCCGCGCGACGGAGGACGCTTCGGCCATCGCGATTGCCCGCAAGCGGCGCCTGGAGCTGGTGTTGATCTGCCCGAAGGACGAGGAGCATGACATGTATCTTGGCCGCGACGGCGCGCCCTCGCTGTTCGACCGCTTGCGCGACGGCCGTCCGCCGGCGTGGTTGCAGCCGATCGCGTTGCCGGCCGCGGCCGCCGACTTCCGCCTGTTCGCCGTGACCCTGCCCTGACGTTGGGCGCATTGCCCTGGCTCCGGCGGCTATCTACGCTCAGCCATCAGCCAGCGGGGGGATGACATGGCGCTCTATGAACTCCGGGTCTACTACTGCGTGCCGGGCCGGTTGCCGGCGCTGCTCAAACGGTTCGACACTATCACGCTGAAGTTGTGGGAGAAACACGGCATCCGTCAAGCCGGCTTCTGGACCGTGCTGATCGGCGAGTCGAACCAAGCGCTCTATTATCTGCTGCAATGGGACAGCCTGGCCGATCGCGAGAAGAAATGGGGTGCCTTCATGGCCGACCCCGAATGGCAGACGAAGCGCGCGGAGACCGAAAAGGACGGCGCGATTGTCGCCAAGGTGGTCAATTCCATCCTGCAGCCGACCGCCTTCTCGAGCGTCAAGTAGCGGAGCGGCGGATCGCGACCTGCAGGCGATAGACCGCCACGTCGAGCGGGGCCTGCGCGCCCCGCGCGAGCAGATCGCCCAGTTCGGCCATCGCCGCCTTGAGCGGTTCCGGGTCGATCGCTTCCAGGACGACGATCCAGTCGACCATGCCGTCGGGGCACCGGCGCAGGTCGCGCTCCCTTGTCCTCACGGCGGTGATCGCGGCGTCGGCTTCGAGCAGATGGCTGGCGAGGATGCCGTGTCGGCGGATCGCCCGTGGCAGCGCGGCTTGGCTGAGATGGTGGCGCAAGTCGGCCGCCGCCCCTGGTTGCGGCGCCAGGCGATAGATCGCCGCCAATCCGCCCAGGCCGCGCCCCAGCGAACAGGTAACCCGCGCCGCCGTGCGGATGGTCAGCCGCATGCGACGGGAATTGGCTTGCGTCCACGCCGTGGGACTGTCGAGCCGCCCGAGATAGGCCGCCGAGTTCAGCACCGCTATGTCGTCGGTCTCATAGATGATGGCGAATTCCGGCCCGCCCTCAAGCGCCCGGTAGCGCCGGCCGCGCAGGAAGCCTGGCACGCCGACGCGTTCGGGGATGTGCTCATGGGTGTGCCAGGCATTGAAGTCGGCCTGATCGTCCGCCGCCACGTCATGCCAGTTGACCAATGCACCCTTGCCCAGCAGCGTCATCGCGCCCTCCCGCGCTTCATCCATAGCGCTGGCCGCGGGCGACGCCAATTGACCGACGACCGGCGCGCCAGCACACTTCCGCAATGGCCGAAGGCAAGACGCCACGACCCGACACGGTCCGGCTGCAGGGTTTGGCCAACGCGCATTGGCAGGCCGCGCTGCTGCATGTTTGCGTCGAGTTGGACCTGTTCACCGTGATCGCGCGCGGTGCCGATACGGCCGAGCGCGTTGCGGCGGCGACGCGCTTGAGCCCGCTGAATGCCGAACGGCTGCTGGCCGGAGCACTCGCCTTGGGGCTGGTCGAGCGGCAGGCGGGCCGTCTGCGCAATGCCACCGACGTCGAGCGGTTTCTGGTAACGGGCAGTCCCAGCTATGCCGGCCCTTGGATGCTGTTCAACAAGCCGCGCTGGGCGGAATGGGGCAATCTTGCCGAGCACCTGCGCGATGCCCAGGCCGAACGCATCGGCCGGCACGTGCGCTTCGATGTGGACGAGGCACGCGCCTATCACGCGGCGACCTTTTCGATCGGCCTGGGCGCTGGGCGCCGGTTCGTGCGACAGGTCGACCTGCGCGGCCGGCGGCGGCTCATGGATCTGGGCGGCGGTTCGGGCGCCTATTGCATCGCGTCCCTGCAGGCCCACCCGGAACTGACCGCGGTGGTGCTCGACCTGCCGCCGGTCGTGGTGGTGGCGCGGGAATACATCGCCCGGCACGGCCTGGGCGATCGTCTTTCGGCCCAACCTTGCGACTTCACCGCCGATGCCCTGCCGGCTGACGCCGATGTGGTGGTGATGGCCAGCAACCTGCCGCAGTATGGCCCGCGGATCATCGCCGCCGTGGTCGCCAAGGTGTTCCGCGCCCTGTTGCCGGGCGGCGAGTTTCACCTGATCGGCGAGATGCTGAATGCCGACGGCATCGGCCCGCCAGGGCCGGCGATGTGGGGATTGAACGAAGCGCTGTCGCATTCCACGGGCCGGGCGCACAGCGTTGCCGAATGCCTGGACTATCTGCGAAACGCGGGCTTCGTCGAGACCGGCGCAACGGAGTTCGTGCCGCAAACACTGACCCGCGTCATCGGCCGCAAGCCCGGCTGAACCGCCGGCGTTGCTTCAATAGGGGGTGCCGTCCTTGCGAGTGAAGCGCCACTTGCCGTCGGCGCCCATCACCGCCGCGATGTCGTCATCCGGGTAAACGACCTGATCGCCCGTCGAGCGGTCGCCGATTTCGAGATAGATCACCGCGCGTTCCGACCGGTTGACAAGATGGTGCGCGCTGCCGCCGGCCGGAAAGCCGGCGCACATGCCAGCCGCCAGCCGGGTTTCGCCGGCATCCGTCACCAGCGTCGCCTCGCCCGACACGATGTAGACGAATTCCTCCTGCTTGCTGTGGCGGTGGTGCAAGGCTGAGATGGCGCCCGGCTCCAGCCTGGTCAGGTTGACGCCGAAATTCTTCAGGCCGAAGGCATCGCCCAGACGGCGCTTCCCTCGCCCGGCTACACGGCCCAAGAACGCCGCCGGGTAGTTCGACGGCGACGTCGGCAGGGCGTTGTCGTGCGCATCGAGCGCGACCGGCCGCTTGCTCTCATCCATGGCCGCATCCCCCTTTCAGGTCTCGGCGAACCGCGCCTTCAGCTCCTCGACCACTTCCGGGTTGACCAACGCGGTCAGGTCGCCCGGCGGCTGCCCGAGATAGGCCGACCGCACGAGGCGACGCATCACCTTCATGTTGCGGGTCTTCGGCAGGTCGGAGACGAACACGATCCGCTTGGGCCGGAACGAACTGCCCATGCCCTGGACCACCGCCTTGGCAACGGCCTCGGCCAAGGCAGCGCCCGGCTGCTCGCCGCTGCCGGCCACGCAGGCGCAAACCACCGCCTGGCCCTTGATCTCGTCCGGCACGCCGACCGCGGCCGCTTCGGCGATGCGGCCCATGGCATGCACGATCGCCTCGATCTCGGCCGGCCCGGTGCGCTTGCCGGAAACCTTGATGGTGTCGTCCGACCGGCCATGCACGAACCAGAAGCCGTCGGCGTCGATGGAAGCGAAATCGCCATGCACCCAGAGGCCGGGAATATGCCGCCAGTAGGTGTCGAGATAGCGTTCGGGATCCTTCCACAACCCTCGCGTCAGGCCGATCGAAGGTTGGCGCATGACCAGTTCGCCGACTTGCCCTGGCGCCACCGTGCGGCCGGTTTCGTCCACCACGTCGGCCGCCATGCCGGGAATCGAGCCGGCGAAGCAGCAAGGCTTCTGCGGATGGATCACCGTGGCCGCTGCGATGCCGCCACCGATCTCGGTGCCGCCGGTATAGTTCAGGATCGGCGCCCGGCCGCCGCCGACATTGTGGAACACCCAGAGCCAGGAATCCGGGTTCCACGGCTCGCCGGTCGAGCCGATCACGCGGATACTGGAAAGATCGCGCGCCTTGAGGGCGGCGGTACCGTGCTGCATCTGCGCCCTGGCCGCGGTCGGCGCGATGCCGAAGAAGCTGACATGTTGCTCCTCGATGATACGCCACATGCGGTCGGGCTTGGGATAGTCGGGAGCGCCTTCCGCCATGATTAGCGTGCCGCCCAGCAACTGGGTCGCCACCAGCAGGATCGGCCCGGTCAGCCAACCCATGTCGCTCATCCAGAACAGGCGGTCGGCCGCCTTGAAGTCGAGAATCAGGCCGAAATCCAGCGCCACCTTGGCCATGAAGCCGCAATGCGACAGCACGGTGCCCTTCGGCCGTCCGGTGGTGCCTGAGGTGAACACGAGCACCGCCGGCGCCTCGGCCGGCATGGCCCGCGCCGGAAAGCTGGTCGGCTGGCCAGCCAAGGCCTCGTGCCACCACTGATCGCGGCCGGCCTGCAAGCCGACCGCCTGCTTCAGCCGCTCCACCACCAGCACGCATTTGAGCGAGGGCACGTCCTTCGCGGCTTCGTCGAGAATCGCCTTCATCGCCACCGGTTTGCCGCGGCGGAGCGTGGCGTCGACCGTGATCGCCGCCTTGGCGCCGGCATCCTGCAGCCGGGTGCGGCAGGCCTCGGGCCCGAAGCCCGAGAACAGCGGCAGGGCGATGGCGCCCAACTTCAGAACGGCAAAGAAGGCCGCGGCGGTTTCCGGCAGCATCGGCATGTAGATCGCCACCGCGTCGCCGGCGCCGACGCCGGCCTTGGCCAACGCATGCGCCAGCCGGCTGGCGGCGGCATCGAGTTCGGCCACCGTCCAGGTGCGCAAGGCGCCGTCTTCGCCCTCCCAAACCACCGCATGGCGGCGTTGCCCGGCACCGATCAGATGCTTCTCCAGACAATTGACCGCGATATTGGTCTCGCCGCCGATACACCAGCGCGCCCATTCCGGGCCACGCTCCAGATCCAGGATCTTGCTGTAGGGCTTGCTGAAGCCGAGTTCGAAATGGCGGATCAGCAGATCCCAGAACCAGCCCGGATCGGCGTTGGCCCGGCGATTGAGGTCGGCGTAGTCGGCAAAGCCATATCGTCGCATGAACTGCGTCAAATTGGCGCGTTCAAGCATTTCGGGCGATGGCCGCCACGCGATCTGACCCGCTTCCTCGCTCATGCCGTTGTCTCCTTTCGCCGCCGCCTGCGCGGTTGCTCAAGCCGACGATGCCCCTATCATGCGGACGGGAAGACGCGGGGAAAGCGTCGCGCGGCAGGGACAGATATGCAACATCGCGTTGCCGTCGTCGGCACGGCGGCCATTCCGGTTGGCCCGCATCAGCGGCTCGAAGATGTGAGCGAGTTGCCGCTGGAGCATGAGATCCTGGGCCGCCTGGCGGTCGAGGCGACGAAGCACGCCGGCATCGGCAAGGACGACATCGACAGTCTCGTCTGCACCCACCCGCGCGAATACACCCGCCAGCTCTACTTCTCCACGTTCATGGCGAACTACCTGCGCCTGCCTTGCCGCGCCCAGGTCAGCGAGGTGATCGGCAACGGCATGACCGGCGGCCTGGCCTTCGACCGGGCCATGCAGGATGTCGAACAGGGTCGCGCACGCGTCGCGCTGGCGCTGGGCGTCAACATGGAAACCGCCGTGTCGGCGGCCGAGCACATGAATCGCACCATGCGGGCAACGGGCGATGTGGACTTCCACACGCCGTTTGGACACCTCGAAGAACCCCATCATTGACGACGAAGCATCGCCGATGAGGGCATGGCCTGCGGCCCAGCCTGCGGATTGGGTGCTGTGGCGGGGTCTATTTGGTCTGCGGTGGCGTGTCGATGCA
>VGEV01000178.1 GCA_016869175.1 Alphaproteobacteria bacterium | reverse complement strand
GGCGATCTTCGCCTTGAATGCCGCATCAAACTTCCGTCTTGTCTTCGCCATCGCTCCCTCCGTCACAATGACGGATCAGAACGCGGCTCCACTCAAGCCCCTGGTCCCAAAACCGGGGTCCACTTCTGCGGGCCTGTTTGGCCGGTGCCGAGTTGCCGATGGCCAATCTGCGCGGCGCCGACTTGCGTCAGAGTGACCTGCGCCGGGCCGATTTGCGCGGCGCGCGGCTGGCCGCCGCCAATCTCGACGAGACCGACCTGACGGCGGCCAACTTCGGCGGCATGCGCCTGGTCGGCCGGTTCAACACGGAAGGGACCGCCGACCTGAGCCGCGCCTCGCTGCGCTCGGCCAAGCTCAGCGGCGCGCATCTGCGGCGGGCCAATCTGCAAAGCGCCATCCTAGCCCAGGCCGACCTGCGCGAGGCCGACCTCAGCGATGCCAAGCTGTGCGATGCCGACCTGACCGGCGCCGACTTGCACGGCGCCACACTCACCGGAACCGACCTGCGAGGGCCATCGGCCTGCGGCTCTGAGGCCCTAGATCCGCCCCTCTTCGACGGCGTGGCAGGCCACCATGGCCTCGCCGTGGACATGAAACCGCGGACGCTCGCCGCGGCAGCGAGCGTCGGCATGCGGGCAGCGGGGATGGAAGGTGCAGCCGGACGGCGGGTCGATCGGGCTTGGCACCTCGCCCGCGACCGGGGTTCGCCCGCGGCCGCTCATCTCCAGGTCGGGCAGCGCATCCAGCAGCAGCCGCGTATAGGGATGTCGCGGCCGGCCGAACAGCGCCTTCACCGCCGCCACTTCGACCAGCTGGCCGAGATACATGACCCCCACCCGGTCGGAGACGTGATAGACGACCGCCAGGTTGTGGCTGATGAACAAGTAGGTCAGGCCAAACTGGCGCTGAAGGTCGCGCATCAGGTTCAGGATCTGCGCCTGCACTGACACGTCGAGCGCCGAAGTCGGCTCGTCCGCCACCAGGAATTCCGGCTTGCCCGCGAGCGCCCGGGCGATCGATATGCGCTGGCGTTGCCCGCCGGAGAATTCGTGCGGGTATTTCTCGCCGTCGGCCGAGGCCAGGCCGACCTGTCGCAACAAGCCACCGACCCGCTCCGCCAACACCGCCGCCGGCAGCCTGCCTTCGCGCGCCCGGATCGGTTCGGCGACGATGTCCCTGACCCGCCAGCGCGGATTGAGCGAGGCGTAGGGATCCTGGAAAATCATCTGCATGCGGCGTTGCACCAGCTTGCGGTTCGCGCTGCCTTCCCGGCCGCCGATCTCCATGCCCTCGAACCGGATGTCGCCGCCGGTCGGCCGGTAAAGGCCCACCATCAGGCGCGCCACCGTCGACTTGCCGCAGCCCGACTCGCCAACCAGACTGAACGTCTCGCCGCGGCGAATGGCGAAACTGACGCCGTCGACGGCCTTGAGGATACGCCGCCGACCGCCTTCGAACAGGCGGTTGAGCAGCGGCGGCGAGACATCGAAATGTCGCACCAGGCGATCCACCTCGATCAACGGGGCCTCGGCGCGGTTCATGGCGGACGGCCCGCATCGGCGGGCGGCATGTCGAACAGATGGCAGGCGACGGCGACCGGGCCAACCCGCCGCAGGTCCGGCCGCTGCGTCCGACAGATGTCAAAGGCCTTTTGGCACCGCGGATTGAAGGCGCAGCCGAGCGGGATGGCATTGAGCCGGGGCATCGCGCCGTCGATCTGCGCCAGTCGCGCGACATCGCGCCCGACCAGTGGGATCGAGCCCATCAGGCCGACGGTATAGGGGTGGCGCGCGTGGCGGACCACTTCGCGCACCGGGCCGATTTCGACGATCCGCCCGGCATACATCACCGCGACCCGGTCCGCCGTCTCGGCGATTACGCCCATGTCGTGCGTGACCAGCATGACCGCGGTGCCATGCTCGCGGCAAAGCCGCTTCAGCAGCGCGATGATCTGTGCCTGGATCGAAACGTCGAGCGCCGTGGTCGGCTCGTCGGCGATGATCAGGCGCGGCTCGGCCGCCAGGGCCAGCGCGATCACCACCCGCTGCCGCATGCCGCCCGAGAACTGGTGCGGGTACTGGTCGATGCGCTGCTCGGCGGCGGGAATGCCGACCGCGCGCAGCAGCGCCAACGCCCGCTCGCGCGCCGCGGTCTCGCCCAGGGGCAGATGCGTGCGGATGGTCTCCGTCAATTGCCGGCCGATCGTGTAGAGCGGGTTGAGGCTGGTCAGCGGATCCTGGAAGATGGCGCCGATGCGGCGGCCGCGGATTTGGCGCATCTCGTGGTAGGGCAGGTTATCGATCCGCTGGCCCTCCAGCACGATCTGACCGCCGGTGATCTTGCCTGGCGGCTCCAGCAGGCCGATGATCGCCGCTCCCGTCAGCGATTTTCCGGCCCCCGACTCGCCCACCACGCCCAACACTTCGCCCGGCGCGATCTCGAACGACACGCCATCGACCGCGGTCAGCCGGCCGCGCCGGGTGGGGAACTCGACGCGCAAGTCCTCCACCCGCAGCAGCGGCTCGTTGGCCAGCGCCGGCACGGCCATCAGTGTAGTTTCGGATTGAGCGCGTCGCGCAGCCAATCCCCCAGCAGGTTGACCGCCAGCACTAGAAGCGCCAGCGCCGCGCCCGGGAAGATGGTGATCCACCACTCTCCGGAGAACAGGTAGTCGTTGCCGATGCGGATCAGCGTGCCGAGCGAGGGCTGCGTCGAGGGCACGCCAACCCCCAGGAAGGACAGCGTCGCCTCGGTGATGATGGCGACGCCCAGGTTGATGGTGGCGATCACCAGCACCGGTCCCAGCACGTTGGGCAGCACATGGCGCAGCATGATGAGGGCGGGCGGCAGGCCGATGACGCGGGCCGCCAGCACGTATTCCTTGTTCTTCTCCACCAGCACCAGACCGCGGACGGTGCGGGCATACTGCACCCAGAAGGACAGCCCGATCGAAATGACCAGCACGAACACCGCCAATTCCTCGTGCCGTTGCGCGCTGATCAGCCCGCGGGTCACCCCGTCGATCAGCAGCGCGATGAGGATGGCCGGGAACGAGAGCTGCACGTCGGCCACCCGCATGATGAAGGCATCGACCGCGCCGCCGGCATACCCGCTGATCAGCCCAAGACCGATGCCGAGCAGCATGGCCAGCACGACCGAAGCGAACCCAACCAGCAGCGACACGCGCGACCCGTAGAGGATGGTCGACAACACGTCCCGGCCCTGGTCGTCGGCGCCCAACAGAAAGCCCGCCTTGCCCTCGACCTCCCAGACCGGGGGCAGGAAGGCGTTCAGCAGATCGAGCTGTTTCAGGTCGAACGGATCCTGCGGCGCGATCCAGGGCGCCAGCATTGCGCCCAGGAGGTAGAGCGCCGTGAAGGCCGCCGCCGCCATGGTCAGGGGCGAGGAACGGAAGCTGTAGGCGATGTCGCTGTCCCAAGCCCGGGCCAAGGCCCGCTCGCTCGAGCCGCTGGCCATCAGGCGGCCTTGCCCGGCCGGTCGAGCCGCAGGCGCGGATCGACAGCATAATACAGCAGGTCGACCACCAGGTTGATGATCACGAACAGCAGCGCGATCAGGATGAGATAGCTCGCCATCACCGGAACATCGGCGAACTGCACCGACTGGATGAACAGCAGACCCATGCCCGGCCACTGGAACACTGTCTCGGTGATGACCGCGAAGGCGATGATCGCGCCCAGTTGCAGGCCGGTGATGGTGATGACCGGCACCAACGTGTTGCGCAGCGCATGGCTGAAATGCACCGCTCGATTGCTCAAGCCCCGGGCCCGCGCGAACTTGATATAGTCG
Organism: Alphaproteobacteria bacterium; assembly: GCA_016869175.1. Taxonomy (GTDB): domain Bacteria; phylum Pseudomonadota; class Alphaproteobacteria; genus VGEV01. Next base: position 3,723 of record VGEV01000178.1, on the reverse strand, counting down.
GTGCGCAGCACTTCCAGCATTTCCGAGCGCACCAGCCGCATGATCAGCGTCATCTGGAACAGGCCCAGGGTGATGGCGGGCAGGATCAGCGCCTTCAGGCCGGCCGCGGTCAGCAGCCCGGTCGTCCACCAACCGAGCGCCACCGCCTCGCCTCGCCCGAAGGACGGCAGGATATTGAGATGCACGGCGAAGATCAGGATCAGCAAGATCCCGATCAGGAACGTCGGCAGCGACACTCCCACCAGCGACACCGCCTGGAACAGCCGGGCGAGCGGAGCACGCGGATAGAGGCCGCAATAGACGCCCATCGGCACGCCCACCAGCAAGGCGAAGACGGCCGCCGCCAAGCTGAGTTCGAGGGTCGCCGGCAGGCGCGACAGGATAAGCCGACCGACTGGCTCGGCCATGCGGTACGAAACGCCCAGGTTGCCCTGCAGCGCATTGCCGATGAAGCGGGCGAAGCGTAGCGGGATCGGGTCCTCGAGGCCGAGCTGCCGGCGCAACTCGGCGCGCTCGTCCAGCGTCGTCTCCTGCCCGACCATGTTGTTGATCGGATCGCCGACGAAGTTGAACAGCGCGAACGAGATGAGCGACACCACCAGCATCACCGCGACGGCCTGCAACAGCCGGCGGAGAACGAAGGCGATCATGGCGGAGAGGACCAGTGCGGTGCGACCGGGCGCCACCGCCCCCGCGGACGGCGGCGCCCGGCGAGGCTCATTTCACCTGCACGAAGCGCAACGGGAAGGAATTGTCGGCCAACTGCACCGCATCGATGTTCTTGCGCATGGACCAGATTAGGGCCTGCTGGTGCAGCGGGATGTTGGCGAAGTCCTTCTGGAAGATCTTGTGGGCATCCGCGATCATGGCGTCGCGTTTGGCCTTGTCGACCTCTTGTTCCAGCTTGTCGGCCAGCGCGTCCAACTGCGGATTGGAATAGCCGCCGACGTTGAACGCGCCCTTCTTGGCAGCCGGGTTGCGGGACTGCAAGAGCTGCTCGAACACATTATGCGTGTCGTAGGTGGAGGCCGGAGACCAGCCCAGCATGTAGAAGCTGGTGTTGTAGCCGGGGCCCAGGATCTTGGCGAAATACTTGGTGCGGGTCTGGGCCAGCAGGTTCACCTTGATGCCGATGCGCGCCAGCATCGCCACCACCGCCTGGCAGATCGCCTCGTCGTTGACGTAGCGGTCGTTCGGGCAATCCATCCCGGTCTCAAACCCTTGCGTATAGCCGGCATCCGCCAGCAGCTTCTTGGCGGCGTCGGGATCGTATTTCGGGCGCACGTCCAGTTCCTTGACGTAGCCGTTGATGCCGGGCGCCACCATCAGCGCAACGGGCGTCGCCTGGCCGCGCATGACGCGGGTCTTGATCGCCTCGATGTCGATCGCGCGATAGAACGCCTCGCGCACGCGCACGTCCTTGTAGGGGTTCTTGCCCTTGACGTTCGATTCCTGCAACTCGTCGCGCGCCTGGTCGAAGCCGAGATAGACGACGCGCGTCTCCGGCCCCTGCATGATCTTGGTGTTGTCGGCCTTGGACAGCCGCTCGGTGTCCTGCGGCGGGACGGTGTAGATGAAGTCGATCTCGCCGGACAGCAGGGCCGCGACGCGCGTTGCGTCGTTCTGGATCACACTGAACGTCACCTCGGTCAGGTTGTGCTCGGCCTTGTCCCACCAATTGGGGTTTGGGGCGATCACAGTCTTGACCCCAGGATCGCGCAGCTTGAGCACGAACGGCCCGGTGCCGTTGGCGTTGCGCGTGGCGTGGTTCTCCTCGGCCGGCTTGGTGACGTCGGTCGACTTGCTGGCGCCGTTCTTCTCGGCCCAGGGCTTGGACAGGATGTAGATCTGCACCAGCTTCTGGTCGAGCAGCGGGTCGATCACCTTGGTCTCGAACTCGATCGTGCTGTCGTCGACCTTGCGCACCTCTTTCAGCGAGGCGAAGTAGCCGGTCATGTTGGACGGCGCGGTGGCGGCGCGATTGACCGAGAACACCACGTCGTCGGCGGTGAAGGGCGTGCCGTCGTGGAACTTGACGCCCTGGCGCAGCTTGAAGCGCCAGAGCATGGGCTCGACCTGCTTCCATTCGGTGGCCAGCGATGCTTCCAGCTTCAGGTTGCGATCGCGTCGGAGCAGCGCTTCATAGATGTTGGAAATGAAGGTCAGTTGGAAAGTCTCGTTGCGGAAGGTCGGATCCATGGATCCGACATCGCCGTCGTTGGCGAAGCGGAAGGGCTTCGCCTCCGCCAGCGAGCCGCCCACCGCGAGCAGGAGCGCCGCCCAGACCCCGGCGCGTGCATGACGTAGCATAGCCATCCCTTCCCCCTGTTTCCTGCCCGGCCAAGCCGGCGGCGGTCGATCCCCGCCATGCGGCCCCAGGCTGCTGGCTGCTGGCTGCATTGTTTTGATGAAATCGCGAAAAAGTCCAGTCACCGCCCTGTGTTTTCGGCCGGGGCGGTGCCCGTGGCGGCGATTCAGGCGGCCGCCGGTTCCTTCTGCGCCAGCCGCCAGACCCGTCAGAACCGCATGGTGCGCTTGGCCGCCTCCACGAGCAGCTTGTCGTATAGTGTCAGCAGCGCTGCCACGTCGCTCGCCTTGCGCACTTGGCGCGGACCGCCGTTGGCCAAGAGCGCCATGGTGGCGAAGGCGCCACGGTCGAAACCGCAGGCCCGGGACGCCACGGCCAGGGCCTCGCGGCTCGGATCCTCGATCACCCGCCTCGCCGTCGCCAGGTCGATCTCCGCGAGCAGCCCGAAGCCGATGACGAATTCGGTCATCAGCTCCTGCCGCAGCAATTGCAGCAAATACTGCTCGTTCAGCTTGCCGAGCCGCTGTTCGGGGCGAATCAGCCGTTCGGCCCGGCTCTCTTCCTCCCGCCGGTCCTGCAGCCGCTGGGCAAAACCCGCCTGCGCCTCGGCCATCGAGCGCTCGAAGCCTGCGGATCCAGGTCGGCGCGCGCGACGATGCGTTGGCGGAGCGCCGAGGAGACGCACCAAAACAGCTCATGCAGCAGGTCCGGCGGCAGTTCGCTGCGCAGCGCCAGCGGTTCGTGCAGCCCCTGGCAGCCCTGCGGGCGGGCAACCAGCTGTTCCATCGCGCCCTGCGACAGGCTGGCGCCTAGATTGCTGGCCACGCTGACCAGCACCTGGTCGTCGCCCTTGGCCACCAGGGCCTCGGCCAGCCGCTCGCTGACCACCGCGCACTCGGCGATGGCCTTGAGGTGCTCCTGGCCCTGGCTTTCGACCAGCGCCAGCAGGTCGCCCTCGCTCAACACGCCGCTGCGGCGCAGGATCGGTTCGGCCACGGCGATCACGTCCTGGGCGAGCATCAGCACCAAGCGGTGCGGCGCCACGCCGACCTCGGCCAAGCGGTCGGACAGCGCCTGCCGGCCGCCGACGTCGGTTTCCCGGGCCACGTGGGCCGCCACCTCGGCAAACAGGTCGCTGGTGGCCGGCCGAACCTCGAGCTCGCGCAGGAACAGGTCCGTCAGGCGTTCCAACCGGCATCCACCGGATGACTGGCTCTTGGGGGCAAGATTGACGCCTAGAGTGCGCATTGGCAAGCCCGTGTCCGGGTTCAGTAGATATGAACCGCGCCGGGTTTCCCGGAGGCATTGTCGTTTGAGTCACGCGGCCATGGCAGGTTGGTCTGCCATGGCGTAGTAGCGTTCCTCGGCTTCGGCCGGCGGGATGTTGCCGATGGGCTCCAGGATACGCCGGTTGT
>VGEV01000177.1 GCA_016869175.1 Alphaproteobacteria bacterium | reverse complement strand
GGCGCAGGCGGGCGGCGCGCTCGCGCACCGCGGCGCCCGGCACCGCCGGCATGCGGGCGGCCGGCGTGCCGGCGCGCGGCGAAAACGGAAAGACGTGCAGGAACGCCAGCTCCGCCTCGGTCACGAAGTCGAGCGTGCGGGCGAACGCCGCCTCGTCCTCGGTCGGGAAGCCGGCGATCAGGTCGGCACCGAAGGCGATGCCGGGCCGCGCGGCCGCCAGGCGCCGGACGACCGCCAGCGCTCCCGCCCGGCTGTGCCGGCGGCGCATGCGCTTCAGGATCAGGTCGTCGGCGGCTTGCAGGCTGAGATGGACATGCGGCATCAGCCGCGGCGCCTCGGCGAAGGCGGCGAACAGCTCCTCGTCGATTTCCGCCGGGTCGAGCGAGGACAGCCGCAGGCGAGGGAGTTCCGGCACCTCGCCCAGGATGCGGCGTACCAACTGGCCCAGCCTCGGCCGGCCCGCCAGATCCTGGCCATAGGCGGTCAGGTCGACGCCCGTCAGCACCGCTTCCGACTTGCCGGCGGCAACCAGCCGGCCGACCGCCGCCACCACCCGTTCGGGCGGCAGGCTGCGGCTGGGCCCGCGCGCGAAGGGAATGACGCAGAAGGTGCAGCGGTGGTCGCAGCCCTGCTGCACGGCGACGAAGCCGCGCGCCCGCTCGGTGGGGCCGTCGGCGGCCTGCATCGCCGGGGCGGCCGTCAGGATGTCGCCAACCGCCAGCCGTGGCGCCTGGTCGCGGTAGCTCTCGGACTTGAGTTTCTCGGCATTGCCCAGCACCCGGTCGACTTCCGGCATGTCGGCGAACCGGTGGGCCGCAAGCTGGGCGGCGCAGCCGGCCACCACGATCCGCGCCCCCGGGCGCTCGCGCCGGGCCTTGCGGATTGCCTGGCGGGCCTGGCGCACGGCCTCGTTGGTGACGGCGCAGGTGTTGAGCAGCACCGCCTCGGCCAGGCCGGCCTCGGCCGCGCGCCGGCGCATCAGCTCGGCCTCGAAGGCGTTCAGGCGGCAGCCGAAGTTGATGACCTCGATGGTCATGGCGCCAGCAAGTCGGGCGACAGCTCGCCGGTGAAGCTGGTGGCGACCGGCCCGGTCATCAGCACATGGCCATCCTGCCGCCATTCCAGCGTCAGCCGGCCGCCGTCCAACTCCACGTCCAGCCGGCGTTCGGCCAAGCCGCGCCGGACCGCGGCGACCGCGGCGGCGCAGGCGCCGCTGCCGCAGGCGGCCGTGATGCCGACGCCGCGCTCCCATACGCGCAAGCGCAAGCCGGTGCGCGAACGCAGCTCGGCGACGCCGATATTGGCGCGCTCGGGGAACAGCGGATCGTGTTCCAGCCGCGGCCCCAACTCGGCCAACGGCACCGCCATGACATCGGCAACAAAGAACACGGCATGCGGATTGCCCATGGAGACAGCCACGGCATCGCTCAGCACACCCTGGCCGGCACTGAGCGGCAGGTGCAGGGTGTCCATGGCGCGAGCCAGCGGAATGTCGCGCCAATCCAGCCGGGCCGGTCCCATGTCGACGCTGATGAGACCGCCTTCGGCGGCGCAGGCCCGCAACAAGCCAGCCCGCGTCTCCACCGTCACTTGTTGCCGGCCGCTCTCGCGCAACAGCAGATGCGCGACGCAGCGCGTGCCGTTGCCGCAGGCCGCCACCTCGCCGCCATCGGCATTGAATATGCGCAGGAAGGCATCGGCGCGGGCGGACGGCTCGATGGCGATCACCTGATCGCAGCCGACGCCGCGATGCCGGTCGGCGATGCGTCGCGCGCCCACGCCGTTCAGCGCCAAGCGTCGCCGGCGCGCATCCAGCACGACAAAGTCGTTGCCAAGCCCATGCATCTTCCGGAACGCGGCGCCGTCCATGGCTCGGGTCTATAGGCGAAAGCCACCCTGCGGTAAACACTGGCAGCCGCCCATGTCGTTTTTCATCGCCCTTGCGCTCGACGGCCTGCTGGCCGGTGCCCTTTACGCGCCGGTGGCGCTGGCGTTCGTCGTTACCTACAAGGCCACGCGCACGCTCAATTTCGCGCTCGGCGAGTGGTTGATGGTGGGGGCACGGGCGGTTGCCGCCTTGCGCCCCTTGCTGGGCTTGGCGCCGGCGCTGCTGGGCGGTGCGGCGGCGCTGGCGGCGCTGGCGCAGGCGTTCAATCAACTGGCCCTGCGCTGGCTGGCCCAGCGGCCGGCCATTTCGCTGATCATGGTGACGCTGGGCCTGGGGGCGTTGCTGCGCGGGCTGGCCGGGCTGGGCTTTCGCGGGCTGCCGGCCGATCTCGCGCTGCCGCTGCCGGCCGCGCCGCTGCAGCTCATCGGCGCCTGGGTGACGCCGACCGAACTGGTGGCGGCCGGCGCCGGCCTGGGGTTGTGCGCCGCGGTCGGCGTCTTCTTTCGCTTGAGCCGCGCTGGCCTGGCGCTCAGGGCGCTGGCCAACGATTCGGTGGCGGCAGCGGCCATGGGCATCCCGGCGCTGGCCTATGCCGGGTTCGCCTGGAGCCTGGCCGCGGCGGTGGCGGCGCTGGCGGGCGTGTTGTGGACCGCCGTCGCCGGCGGCGGTTTCGGCGTGGCGCTGGTCGGCCTGAAGGTATTGCCGGTGGTCATCCTGGGCGGACTCGACAGCATTCGCGGCGCGCTGCTGGCCGCGCTGGCGATCGGCCTGCTGGAAAGCCTGGCGGCCGGCTATCTCGACCGCGCGCTGGGCGGCGGTTTCAGCACCATTGCCGCCTATCTGCTGGCGCTTGCCATGCTGGCGCTGCGGCCGCGGGGCCTGTTCGGCCGCGAGCGGCCCGAGCGCGTCTAACGATACTGATCGTGCCGGCGCACTCACGCCATGGGATACGGCAGTCCGGCCTCATCGCGCCCCTTCGGCGTCAGGTCGAGCAGGTGATAGGCGCCGTTCAGCATGTCGAGGCCGCGCGCATAGGTGGAATAGGTGTGGTGGATCGCGCCGCCGGCGGCCTTGTGGAACACGCTGAGGCCGGGCAGTTCCTCGTTCACCACGGGCCGCGTGCCGTAGTTGTAGAGCGGGGCGCGCGCCTTCGCTTCCTCGGGCGTGAAGGCGACGCCGAAATCGCGGTTGAAGTCGCTGCCGAACGAGGACACCCAGGGAAAGCTCCAGCCCAGGCGGCTGCGATAGGCCGCGAGCTTGGCCAACTGCGCGCGCGAGACCGCGAGCAGGGTGACGTCTCGCGCCGCCAGATGCACGACCGCGCCGGTGAAATTGTCCGCCCAGAACGAGCAGGATGGGCAGCCCTCCTGCCAATCGGGATGGAACATGAAATGATAGACGATGAGCTGGCTGCGGCCGGCGAACAGTTCCGCCAGGTTTTGACGGCCGTCGGGCGTCTCGAACATATAGCGCTTGTCGACGGCGACCCACGGCAGCGCCCGGCGCTGCGCGTTCAGCCGGTCGCGGGCGCGGGTGAATTCCTTCTCCGCCCGCAACAGCGCCGCCCGGTGGACCAGCCACTCCGCCCGTGCGACCACCTCGTGCTCGGCCATGGCGCGTTCCCCCCTGGCGGTTCATTGCGCAGGGTGGCCAGCATAACATTTAACCTATCAGCTAACAATAGGCGCGACGACCAAGGCCGCCGCTTGCCCCGCCCGGCGGCGGCGCCCCGCGGCGGCCGGCGTCGGTCTTCCTGCCGCTCAGGCCGCGCTCAGCACGGCTTCGCGGCTGCCGGCGCGCTGGATGATGGCATATTTCAGCTTGCGCATGGCCTCGTGCTCGATCTGGCGCACCCGCTCCTTGCTGATCCCGAGCCACTGGCCGAGCGATTCCAGCGTCGCTTCGTCCTCGCGCAGCCGGCGCTCCTCGATGATGGTGCGCTCGCGCTCGCTCAGGCGGCCCATCGCTTCGCTCAGCCAGCGGTTGCGCATGGCGCTGTCATGCAGCTGCGCCACGGCTTCTTCCGGACCCAGGCGATCGTCCGCCAGCAGATCCTGCCATTCCAGTTCGCCCTCCTCACCGACCGCGGCATTGAGCGAACGGTCGGCCGAACCCAGTCGCGCCTCCATATGCGCCACTTCGGCCTCGTCGACGCTGACCAGTCCGGCGATCTGCTGGCGGGCCTGAGGGCTCAGCGGGCCGTCGGCGGCGGCGATCTGCGCACGCAGCCGGCGCAGGTTGAAGAACAGCGCCTTCTGTCCGGCCGTGGTGCCGGTGCGCACGATCGACCAATTGCGCAGGATGTGATCCTGAATGGCCGAGCGCACCCACCAGCAGGCATAGGTGGAGAAACGCACTTCGCGGTCCGGATCGAACCGTGCCGCGGCCTGCATCAGGCCGATATTGCCTTCCTGCACGATGTCCCCCATCGGCAGGCCGTAATGGCGGTAACGTCCGGCGATGGCGATCACGAGCCGCATATAGGAGGTGATGAGTTCGTGCAGCGCGCCCTCGTTCTGTTGCACCCGCCAAGCCCGCGCCAGTTCGACTTCGCGCTCGCGCGACAGCACGGGCGCCCGCATCGCCGTGCGAATGAAGCGGCGGTTGGCCTTGAGGGTTTCCTGCGTGTCGACGCAAGCCATGGCTGGTACTCCCGAAGGATCCGGCGCCTGTGGCCAGGGAACCGGCCGCGCTCTGGCCCTTCGCAGCTTAATACGACTCGGCCGTGGCCCCGGATCACCCGCGCGAAATCACCATAAATGCTTCTGAATTCGCGACTTCTGGGGTGTGACGGCGATCACCGCGCAGGCGGTGCGATCAGCCTTCGAGCCATTGCTGGATGTCGCCGTCGGGCGCCAGGCAGACGGCGTTGAGCGGGCCGCCGAACCCCGCGCCGCCATCGACCGAAAGCGCATGCGCCATCGCCTCGCGCCCGCGGCGCCGGCGGTCGTAGCCGCGCACGACGCGCACGAAGCCCTCGAACGGCTCGCTCAATTGACCAAGTCCGGCGCCTGCCCACCAGAAGTTGTCGCGCTGCTCGGCCAGCGGCTTCGCTGGGTCGATGCCGGCATGCACGAACAGCAGCCGCCGGTCGTCGGTCACGGCATAGCGGCGCAGCGCGGTCATCAATTCGTCATGTCCAGGATGCTGGTGCATGACCCGGCGCAACTCGTTGGTCCAACGTGACAGCGACAGCGGCCCCTCGCGCACACGCGCGCGCGCCAGTTCCGCGTTGGCGCCATAGGCCGCCAACGTCGCGCCGATGCCCTGGCCCAGCATCCACTCCAGCACCTCGGCCGGCGCGGTGGCGAACTGGATCTGCAGCAGCTTTTGCCACATCTCCTCCTGCGCGCCGCGCAAATAGGCGATATCCCAGGGTTCGGCCCCGCTCAGCGTCAGGAACCAGCGGCGGAAGCGCAACAGCTCGTCGACCGTGGCGATGATCGCCCGCCCGTGGCCGAGATAGTTGCCCAAGTAGACCAAGCGGTCGCCGCGGCGCAGCACGCCAGCAAGGGCCGCATGGAGCCGCGCCAGCAGCGCGGCCTCGCCATGGATCGCCGCGACCGCCCAGATCCGGCCCGGTCGCTGCAAGACGGCGTAGACTTCCGTGCCGGCATCGGCCATGGGCGTTCCACAATGCCTAGCTGCTGGCCGTTACGATCCCCCAAGGCCGGCCGGCGACGCGCGACCACCCGGGTGACCTGACAGGCAAGATTCAAGCGCCCGACAATCTAGCCCGGAAACGCCTCGCGCTCGAAGCCCTAAGCCGCGCGCAGCAGCTTTTCCAGTTGCTCGGTCGCCGCCTGGTCGTCCAGGCCCTCGACCGCGGCCAGCTCGCGGGCCAGCCGGTCAAGCGCCGCCTCGTAGATCTGTCGTTCGCTGTAGGATTGCTCGGGCTGGCCCGAGGCACGATGCAGGTCGCGCACCACTTCGGCGATGGAGATCGGATCGCCGGAGTTGATCTTGGCCTCATATTCTTGCGCCCGGCGGCTCCACATGGTGCGCTTGACCCGGGCCCGACCTTTCAGCGTTTGCAGCGCGGAACGCATGGTATCGGGCGAACTCAGGCGGCGCATGCCGGTGATGCTGGCCTTGGCCACCGGGACGCGGAGCGTCATCTTCTCCTTGTAAAAATCCACGACCAGCAATTCCAGCCGGTAACCGGCGATCTCCTGTTCCTCGATCGCCACGATCTTGCCGACGCCATGCGTCGGATAGACGACAAAATCGCCGACCGAGAACTCGATCCGCTTGCGCAGCGGCAGCTTGCTGGGCGGGGCCTCGACCGCCGATGGGCGGGGCGCCGGCTTGTCGGGCACGGGCGGCCGGCCGTTCGCCGCCGCCGGCTTCTCCGGCTTGGAGGCCACCGGTGCCGCCGGCTTTTCCGGCTTGATCGCCACAGGCGCCGCCGGCTTTTCCGGCTTGATCGCCACAGGCGCCGCCGGCTTTTCCGGCTTGATCGCCACAGGCGCCGCCGGCTTTTCCGGCTTGATCGCCACAGGCGCCGTCGGCTTCTTCGGCTTGATCGCCACAGGCGCCGCCGGCTTCTTCGGCTTGATCGCCGCCGGTGCCGCCGGCTTTTCCGGCTTGGCGGCCGCGGCCGCGCGCTGCGGCGCCGGCTTGGCGGCGGCCTTCGCGGCCACGACGGCTGGCTTCGCCGCCGCGCTCTTGCCCGCGGCGAGCGCGTTGCGGCCCTTCGCCGTCGGTCCCGGCTTGGCGGTCCGGGCGGGCTTCGATGGCGGCGCCTTGGGCGGTTGCGCCTTGACCGGCTTGGCCTTGGCCGGCTTCGGTTTCGCCGGCGTCGCCTTGTGCTTGCCGGCCGTTGCCTTGACCGCCGCCTTGCCCTTCCTCTGCTGCAACGGCTTGGCCGGAAGGCTCACAGTCCGCCGTTCGGCCTTCTTGGCCTTCTTGGCGTTCTTGCCGACCTTGGCGTCCTTGGCCTTGCCTGCCTTGGCGGGGGGCGACTTCTTGTCTGACTTGCCACGCATGTTGCGGATCAACCTCCCGACCCTTGCTCTTGCCCACCCGGCCGCACGCCGAGCGCGGGCGGCCACAGGCGGCCCGTGCCCGGCAATCACCCACATGCCGTGCCGCAGCGATCCGCCGGCAGCCCGGTCATTCACGCTGGGTTCACGCCGGGCTCAGGCCGGCGCCACCACATCAGGGATGTCGCGCGATACGTGTCAAAACCGCACATATCTCACGCGCGGACTCGGCACAACCGCCCGCCGTGACAATTCCACTGACGAGGGCAAATATTACAATAGACTTGCGCGAAAGGGAATAGTTAACAACCCGGCGCCTGCGTCCGAATAGCTGAGCTTCCGCCGCCCTCGCTGCCGGCATTGCCCGGTCGGCGGAGAACCTCAGGCGCTGACGGTCAGCAATTCGTCGAGCACCCGCTCGAGGTCCTTCACCGTCGCGCACTGCGTCGCCAGGTGACAGTAGGGACGGAAGCGGGGCATCTCGCTGTCGCCGGTGCCCCAGAAGGTCTTCGGCTCGGGATTGAGCCAGATCACCCGCTTGGCGCGGCGGTAGATGGTTTCCAGGATGTCGGCGCGTGGCTCGGTGTGGTTGGACCGACCGTCGCCCAGCACGATCACCGTCGTCTTGCGGTCGATGATCTCCAAATAGCCGGCCTGGAAATCGGCCAGCGCCTGGCCGTAATCGGTCGAGCGATAGCCGATATCGCGCATCACGGTCCTGACGGCGTCGTCGATTCCCTGCTCGTCCAGCACCTCGGTCACCTCGATCAGGCTGTCCGAAAAGGCGAAGGCGCGCATGTCGCGCAGGAGTTCGTTCAGACTGTGCAGGAACAGCAGCAGGAAGCGCGCCGCCGCGGCGACCGAGCGCGA
>VGEV01000176.1 GCA_016869175.1 Alphaproteobacteria bacterium | reverse complement strand
GTTCTCTATCGTCGGCCATGGCGGGCGTGGCGCCTCCCTGCTCTCGTGAAGGACCGGCTTAGACAACCAAATCCTGAACGAAATCAGTGAGCTATGCTACACCCGCCGCACCGATACGGCCCGCGTCACGAATAATCCAGGCTAAAGGCCGAGTTCGCGACGCACCAGCCGGGCACCGGCGCCCAGTGCGCGCATCTTGGCCAATGCCAGTCCGCGCGGGATGGCGGAAAAACCGCAATCGGCGGTCAACGCCAAGCGTGCCGCCGGCACATGCGCCAATACCCGATGGATGCGCATGGCCACGTCCTGCGGACTTTCGACGTGGAACGACTTGACGTCGACGACGCCGGCGGCAATGCGCGTGCGGGCCGCCAAGTCGGGCAGCAATTCCAACTCGGCCATCTCGCGGTTGGTGAATTCCAGCAACAGCATGGCGCAATCGAGCCGACGCAAGGCCGGCATCAGCCGGGCGAAATCGCGCGGCGCATAGGGTCGGCTGGCGTTGTTGCCGAAGCAGACATGCACGGCGATGCGCTCGGGCGCGAGCCGGGTGATGGCGTTCAACCGCTCCGCCGCATCCGTCGGCTCAAGTCCGTAGGGCAGGTGAGTGAGGCCCGGTTCGTCCAACTGCACGAACGTGGCGCCAGCCGCCAGCAGTGCCGTCACCTCGGCCGCCACGATCTCGGTCAGCATATCCAGCATGGCCGCCGGCTGGGCCGTGTCGATGTTGCCGGCAAAGGTCAGCGGTCCCGGCAATGCCACCTTCAGCGGCCGGTCGGGGCAGAATTCGCGCAAGCGGTGATATTCCGCCACCAGGCCCAGGCCGTGCGGCGCCGCCACCCGCTCGGCGCGAAAGCGCGGAGCGCGGTCATAGCCCGGCACGCCCAGGCGGCGGGCGGGCGGCACGCGTTCGAGGCCGGTCAGCCGGTCGTACATCTCATAAACGAAGCGCAGGCGGGCGAGTTCGCCATCGGCGATCACATCGAAGCCGGCCTCGATCTGGTCGGCGATGGCCAGCCGCGTGGCGTCGGCGAAGGCTTCCTCGAGATCGACCGGGCCGACCGCGCCCGCGCGCGAACGCTCGCGAAAAAGGTGAAGCCAACCGGGCGTGGCGGCGCTTCCGATGCCCATGACCGGCAGCAGGGGCAGGTTCTGCATGGCCCTGAATTTACGCGCCCAGCGGGCGCGACGAAAGCCTCAGCGGCCGAACGGCACGACGATGGTCAGGCCGCCGCCATGCTGGCGGTAGGCCGGCCGATAGTGGTGGCCGTGATGATGTCCCGGCGGCAAGTAGCGGCCCGGTGCGGCATAGACCGGCGCTGGGTAGTAACGCGGCCGCGCCGGCACGAGCACGACGGGCGGCGCGTAATAGTAAGGCGTCACCGCGCGTGGCCATTGAAACCCGAACGTGGTGTGGCGGAAGCGGTCGTGCGCGCTGGCCGGCAGCGCGGTGGCCAGCGCCGACATCAGCAGCAGACCGCCGAACAGTTTGGACACCGGTGCCTCCCTGGCCACGTCAGAGCCTGCGTCAGGAGCGGACGGCGACGCCAGTCAACTAACGGCGAACGCGGCGTGAAGCGGCGCTACATGACCTCGCCGCCGGCCACCGCGATGGCCTGTCCGGTCATGGCGGCGGAACCCGGCAGGCAGAGCCAGCCGACCGCCCGCGCCACCTCCTGGGGCGCCACCAGCTGGCCCTGTGGGTTGCGCCGGGTGAGCAGCGCGCGCGCCTCGCCTTCCGTCCGGCCGGCGCGGGTCAGGTTGGCGATGGCGGCCTTGGCCATCTCGGTGTCGGCATAACCCGGACAGACGGCGTTGACGGTGATCTGGGTCTTCGCCAAATCCAACGCCAGCGCGCGGGTGAAGCCGATCAGCGCGTGCTTGGAGGCGACGTAGGCCGGAATGCCGGCATAGGCGATCAGGCCGGCGGTGGAGGCGATGTTGACGATGCGCCCGAACGCCATCGAGCGCATGTCGGGCAGCACCGCCTTGCAGCACAGCACCGCGGCGAACAGATTCACATCGAAGGTGCCGCGCCAGTGCGCCAGGTCGGTTGTTTCCAGCGCCGCCGCCGGGGCGACGCCGGCATTGTTGACCAGGATCGCCACCGGACCCAGGCGGCCCGCGGCTTCGGCCAGCCTGGCGGCGATCGCGTCGCTGCTCGCCAAGTCGAATTCCTGCACGCGCGCCTTCGTGCCGTGCTCCCGGCCGAGGGCCTCCGCCGTCGCCCGCAGCGCCGTCCGGTTGCGGCCGGTCAGGGTCAGGTCGGCGCCCAGGCCGGCCAGTTCGGCGGCGATGGCGGCGCCGATGCCATGGCCGCCGCCGGTGACCAGCGCATGCAGCCCGGCCAGGGGCTTGGCATCTTGCGACATGCAACCGAGACTATGGCCCGAGCTCTGGCGCGGCAACGCCTGCCGGCCTACATTGCGGCGCATCCGCCGCCCGCAACCAGGAGCAACAGCCGATGTCCGCCGATCCCCGCGCCCTGCCGCCTTCGCCCGAGCCGTTCGTGCGCGGCAGCGCCGTCCGCGAGATCCCCATCACCGCCATCGAAGGCCGGCCGCTCGGCAACATGGCGCTGAAGCCGATGATCGTCGGCGACGACATGGTCTGCCTGGAGATCAACCTGAAAAAAGGCACTGCCTCGCCCGAGCACATCCATCACGACCACGAGAGCATCTGCTATCTGGCCAGGGGCAAGCTGCGCTGCGTGATCGGCGGGCGCGAGTACATCGCGCAAGCGGGCGATGTCTGGGTGCATCGCGCCGGCGTGCCGCACTATCACGAGGCGTTGGAGGACAGCCTGCAGATCGAGATCAAGTCGCCGCCAAGGAAGACCTGGGGCTGATCGGTCCGCCTACGCCGCCAGCAGCCGCCTGCGCGCGGTGAAGAACTCCTCGAAGGCCTCGACGATGGTGTCCATGTCGGCCTCCGTCATCGGCAGGGACAGCACATACATGCCGCGCCGGCCGGAATAGAGCTCGCGCTGGAACAGGTCGAGCTGCAACAGCGGCTTCAGCTCGTTGCGGCCGGCCTGGGCGTCGGCGAACGAGCGCACGGCGCCGGCGCGGAAATGGATCGCCAGCATCGAGCCGAAGCCGGTGAACTGCACCGGCAAGGCGTGTTTGGCGGCCAGCGCGTTCAGCCGGCCGCGCAAGGCCTCGCCGCGGGCGTTGAGCGCGAGCGCCGCCTCCTTCGTGTAGACCTGGGTCAGGCCGGCGAGGCCCGCGCTCATGGTCAGGATGTTGTTGTTGAAGGTGCCGGCATGCGGCAGCGCGTCGGGCCGGCGCGGGTCGAACTGGTCCATGATGTCGGTCCGGCCGCCGAAGGCACCGAACGACAGCCCGCCGCCGATATACTTGCCGAGCGAGGTGAGGTCGGGTGTCACGCCCACGTCTGTCTGCAGCCCGCCCGGCGTCAGGCGCGAGGTCATCACCTCGTCGAAGATCAGCAGCGCGCCCACCTTGCGGGTTTCCTCGCGCAGCATCTTGAGGAATTCCGGCTCGGCGCGGATGCAGCCGGCGCTGCCGAACATCGGTTCCAGGATCACCGCCGCCAGGCGGTCGGCATGCTGGCGGATGAGCTGCCGGCAGCCTTCGGCATCGTTGTAGCCGCCGAACACGAAGGGGAAGGGGGCGTTGATGGGCGAGGCCGGGTTGGCGAAATAGAACACCGCCCCGTGATAGCCGCCCTGCATGGCCAGAATGGTGTCGCGGCCAGTGAAGGCGCGCGCCGCGGTTAGCGCCATCAGGTTGGCTTCGGTGCCGGAATTGGTGAAGCGCACGCGTTCGATCGAAGGGAAGCGGGCGCATACCGCATCGGCCAACTTGGCTTCCACCAGATTGTGACCGCCCAGCACGATGCCATCGTCCAGCGCCCGGCGGATCGCCGCCATGATCACCGGGTGCGAATGGCCATAAAGGCCGGCGGTGAATTCGCCCACCACGTCGAGATAGTCGTGCCCGTCGGCATCCGTCACCCGGACGCCATGGCCTTTGGCGACGGCCAGCGGGAAGGGCGGGTAGAACAGTACCGTTCGGGTATTGCCGCCCGGCATGACCGAGGTGGCGGCGTTATAGGCCTGTCGGCTGATCGGGTTGGCCTCGGCGAAGCGTGCCTCCGCCTCGGCGATGGCCGACTTCAGATCGACGTTGGCGGCGAGGGTTGTGGCCATGGCGGGCCTCCGGGCGGCGTCGCCCAGGCGGGGCCTAGGCGAACGACTTGAAGGTGATAATGGTGAACGTGTCCTTGACGCCCGGCAACAACTGGATGCGCTCGGTCACGAAGTGCCCGATATCGGCACCGTCGGCCAGGTAGCATTTCATCAGCAGGTCATATTGCCCGGAGACCGAGTGCACCTCGGAGACCTGCTCCACCTCCTCAACCGCCTTGCTGGCCACCTTGTAGGTCTGGCCGAGCTCGCACTTGACGAACACAAAGATGGTCTGCATCGCGGGGCGCAGTCCCGATCAGTCCTCGCTGGCGGCTCGGCGCACCGGCCGAAGCAGGAAGGCCGGCAGCTGGTCCTCCAGCCCGCGCGTGGGCCGCTCGGCGCGGGCGGGCCTGGCCTCGGCGCGACGGGCGGTTGGCGCGGCTCGGGCTGGTTCCGCTGGCCGGCTGTCGATCGCCTGAACGGGGACGGGCCTGCCGCGAGCCCGCGGCGGCCGGCCGCGCGCGCCCTCGTCGCGAGCCGGGCGGGGCGGGGACGGTTCCGCGCGTCGGCCACCGCGCCGCCGACGGCCGTCATCCGCGTCCAGGCTTGCCGCCAGCCCGTCGATCTCGATGCGGGGAATGGCCTTGCCGATCAGTTTCTCGACCGCGGCCAGATAGCGCCCGTCGGCCGGCTGGGCCAGCGTGAAGGCCCGGCCCTTCAGACCGGCCCGGCCAGTGCGGCCGATGCGGTGCACATAGTCGTCGGCGTGGATCGGCACGTCGAACAGGAACACGTGGCTCAAGCCGGCAATATCCAGGCCACGCGCCGCCACGTCGCTGCACACCAGCAGATTGAAGCGGCCGTCCTTGAAGCGCTGCAGCGTTTGGGTGCGCACTTCCTGGGCCATGTCGCCGTGCAGGCGTTCGGCATCGAACCCGTGCTTGCGCAAGGACTTGTGCAGAATGTCGACGTCTCGCTTGCGGTTGCAGAAGATCAGCGCGTTCTTCACATCCTCGCGTTGCAGCAGGGAACGCAGCGCGGCGCGCTTGTCTTTCCCCGGCACCACGGCCAGATGCTGCTCGACGGTGGTGGCGGGCGACGCCGGCGGTGCCACGCTGATCTCGACCGGCCGATCGAGGAAGCGGTCCGCCAGCCGCCTGATTTCCGGCGGCATGGTGGCGGAGAAGAACAATGTCTGCCGGCTGGGTCCCAGCAAGCTGACGATGCGCTCGACATCCGGGATGAAGCCCATGTCGAGCATGCGATCGGCCTCGTCGATCACCAGGATCTCGACGCCATGCAGCAACAGCTTGCCGCGCTCGAAGTGGTCCAGCAGCCGGCCCGGCGTCGCCACCAGCACGTCCACGCCGCGGCCCAGCTTCCTGTCCTGGTCCTCGAAGCTGGTGCCGCCGATCAGCAGCGCCATCGACAGGCGATGGTACTTGCCATAGGTCTCGAAATTCTGCGCGACCTGCGCCGCCAGCTCGCGCGTCGGCTCCAGGATGAGGGAGCGGGGCATGCGCGCGCGGGCCCGGCCGGCGGCCAGGATGTCGATCAGCGGCAGGGTGAAGCTGGCGGTCTTGCCGGTACCGGTCTGGGCCGAGCCCAGAACGTCGCGGCGCGCCAGGATGTGCGGAATCGCCTGGCTCTGGATCGGCGTCGGCTGGCGGTAGCCCGCGTCGCGCACGGCGTTCAGGACCGCGGGCGACAAACCCAGATGTGCGAAGGCATCGGATGATACGCCCGGCGTGTCGGCCGGTTGGATCGGCGCGACGTCGGCGCCGGCATAGCTAAGGCTCACTGTGCTCCAATTGGGCGCTTGCCCGAATGCTCCGGCGCCAGCGGCCGGAATAACCAAACGGCCCGGTCGATCCGGGCCGCCATGCAGGCAAATAAGCTTATCCACAGGCGAAGTCAATGACGGGATCGGGACGACGTGCTATTCGCCGGTGCGCGACGAAGGGGGACAGTCATGCTGCTGGAGGCGGACCGCTCGCAGCTCTTGATCGTGGACGAGCAGGAACGGTTGATGGCGGCGATGCAGGGTGCCGAGGCGGCGCTGGCCGCCAGCTTGCGGCTGATCGCCGCAGCCCGGCGGCTGGGCATGCCGATCACCGCGTCCGAACAATATCCCAAGGGCTTGGGGCCGACGGTCGCGGCCGTGGCGGCGACGCTGCCGAACGATGCCCGGCTGGCGAAGCTGCATTTCGCCGTCACCGCCGATGCCGGCCTGATGGGCCGGCTGGCCGGTTTTGCCCGGCCGCAGGTGGTGATCGCGGGCGTGGAAGCGCATGTCTGTGTGTTGCAGACCGCCATCGCCTTGAAGCGGCGCGGCTACCAGCCCGCGGTGGTGTGGGACGCGGTCGCTTCGCGGGCAGCCGAAAGCAAGGAGCTGGCGCGCGACCGGCTGCTGGCCAACGGCGTCGAACTGGTCAACTCCGAAATGGTGGTGTTCGAGTGGCTGGGCGCCGCCGGCACGCCGGAGTTCAAGGACCTGAGCGCCCTGGTCCGCTGATGGCGGTGCGGCCGACCTTGATTCTGGTCGCGGGCCTGCTGCTGACGGCAGGCTTTTGGCGCCGCCAGGTGGCGGCTCTGGCCGACCGGGTGGATTGCCGGGCGACCGACGCCCATTGGCGTCACGACGACCTGTCGGCCATCGCCCGGGCGATCCTGGCGGAAGCGCCGCCCCGCTTCGCCTTGGCCGGCCTGTCGATGGGCGGCTATGTCTGTTTCGAGATCCTGCGCCAGGCGGCGGATCGGGTCGAGCGTCTGGCCTTGCTCGATACCCAGGCCGGACCCGATACGGCGGAGGTGGCGGCACGCCGGCGGGGCTTGATCCAGCTGGCCGGCACCGGGCGTTTCCTCGGCGTTACGGACCGCTTGCTGCCGCTGCTGGGGCAACCCGACCGGCTGGCCGAGCCGTCTTTGACAAATGAAATCAAAGAGATGGCGCAGAGCGTTGGCAGGGAAGGATTCTTGCGCCAACAGAAGACGATAATGGCACGCCCCGACAGCCGCCCCGACCTGGCCCGCATCGATTGTCCGACATTGCTGCTCTGCGGCCGGCAGGATGCGCTGACGCCGCTCTCGGCGCATGAAGAGATGCAGGCGGGCATTGCCGGCTCGCGCCTCGTTGTCGTCGACGACTGCGGTCACCTGCCGCCGTTGGAGCGGCCGCAGGAAACCACGGCGGCGCTGCGACGCTGGCTGAGCGCGGATTAGGCAATCCCCGATTCAGACGAACCGGCGCGGTTCGATTTGCACGCAAGCCATTGCCCCGCAAGCGTGACCGCGGCGCGGCAGGCTGCGATTCGATGGCCCGCCGATCGCATTGCCTTCTGCTCGGACGCCACCCTAGGTCATGAACTCATAAATGGGATTCCCAAAGTTGGCGAAGGGTGATTCAAGGGTCCTCGAGGAGGGTCGAGGATGCCTGCACGCCGCTACGAGATCACGGACTTCGAATGGTCGATCCTACAGCCGCTGTTGCCGAACAAGCCGCGCGGGGTTCCACGCGCCGACGACCGGCGCGTGCTCAATGGCATCTTCTGGCGGCTGAGGACGGGCTCGCCGTGGGCGGACATCCCCGAGCGCTACGGGCCGGCGAC
>VGEV01000175.1 GCA_016869175.1 Alphaproteobacteria bacterium | reverse complement strand
CACGGTGGACGTGGTGCACGGACATCAGCAGCTCTCGCTATTCAATGCGCACTACGACGAACGCTGCTTCCTTCCGATCCACGTCTACGACACGGCGACGGGCCGGCCCGTGGCGGTGATCCTGCGGCCGGGCAAGACGCCTTCCGGCAAAGAGGTGCGTGGCCATTTGCGCCGTCTCGTGCGGCGTCTTCGGGCACACTGGCCGGCAACCCGCATCACCATCCGCTTCACAGCCAACGTCACCAACGTGGTGGACGTGGACACCCGGATCGACTTCTTCGGCACCACCCGGGTGCCGGAGCCGGCGATGCTGGCGCTGTTCGGCCTGGGCCTGCTGGGCCTGCTGGGCCTGGGCGCGGCGGCGGGCGTAGACCGGCCAGCCCCCTTACCCTGGCCTCAACGACGGCGGCCTGCGGGCCGCCGTTTCGTTGTTGTCAGGCTCCTCATCCTGATTTTCTCATCCCTCACCCAGCCCTCTCGCCATATGCGGGGCGAGGGGGTTCCGCCACATGCTACCTTCGCCCGTTCTTGGGCAGAGGGCAGGGTGTTGGGGGGCGCCGGCTGATGCAGTGGACCGACCCAGGCATCGTGCTGTCGGCCCGCCGGCATGGCGAGAGCGCAGCCATCGTGGAACTGTTGACGGAAGCGCATGGCCGTCATGCCGGCCTGGTGCGAGGCGGCGCGGGCAAGCGTCTGGCGGCCGTGTTGCAGCCGGGCAATCGGGTCAGCGCGACCTGGCGCGGCCGACTGCCCGAACATCTGGGACAGCTTTCCCTGGAACCGGCCGGCGCCACCGCCGCCGGCCTGTTGGACGCCGCCGGACCGCTTGCTGGCCTGGCGTCCGCGGTGGCGTTGTTGCGGGTGGCATTGCCCGAACGCGAGCCACATCCCCGGCTGTTCGCCGCGTTCGGCGATCTGGCCGCGGCGCTGGCGGCCGACGCCGATTGGCCGATGGCCTATGTGCGGTTCGAACTGCTGCTGTTGGCCGAATTGGGTTTCGGCCTGGACCTCACGCGCTGCGCGGCGACCGGCAGCACCGAGGATTTGACCCACGTTTCGCCCGTGTCCGGCCGCGCGGTATCGGCGGCGGCCGCCCGGGCCTATCGCGACCGCCTGCTGCCCCTGCCTGCCTTCCTGCTGGGCAGCCAGGCGGCGTCGGCCGACGCCGCCGCGATCGCCGACGGCCTGGCGCTGACCGGCCATTTCCTGAACCGCCACGCGCTGGCGCCGCAGGCCCGCGCCGAACCCGCGGCCAGGCGGCGGTTCGCCGCCCGCTTCTCCCGTTGAAACGCGATATTTGGTAGGCTCGCGCCCGAAGGAACCCAATATGAGCGATGTTGTCGAACCCGGTGATATCCGCGAGGAGCCGTTCCAGAAGGCGCTGGGCGAGCGCTATCTGAGCTACGCTCTGTCCACCATCATGGCCCGCTCGCTGCCGGATGTGCGCGACGGCCTGAAGCCGGTGCACCGGCGCCTGGTCTATGCCATGCGCGAACTGGGCCTCAACCCCGCTGCTGCCTGCAAGAAGTGCGCGCGCATCGTCGGCGATGTGATGGGTAAGTTCCATCCGCACGGCGACCAGGCGATCTACGAGGCGCTGGTGCGGCTGGCCCAGGGGTTCGCGCAACGCTATCCGCTGATCGACGGCCAGGGCAATTTCGGCAACATCGACGGCGATAACGCCGCCGCCATGCGCTACACCGAGGCGCGCCTGACGCCGATCGCCGAGGCGCTGCTGGCCGATATCGGCGCCGACACCGTGGATTTCCGCCCGACCTATGACGGCGAGGAGCAGGAGCCGCTGGTGCTGCCGGCGGCCTTCCCGAACCTGTTGGCGAACGGCGCCGCCGGCATCGCCGTCGGCATGGCGACCGCCATTCCACCGCACAACGCGGTGGAAATCTGCGATGCCCTGTTGCACCTGCTGAAACATCCCAAGGCGACGCTGGCCAGCCTTCTGGCGCTGCTGCCGGGACCGGATTTCCCGACCGGCGGGGTGCTGGTGGAGCCCGCCGCCGGCATCGCCGAAGCCTACCGCACCGGCCGTGGCGGGTTCCGCTTGCGCGCGCGCTGGCATGTCGAGCACGGCAAGCGCGGCACCTACCAGATCGTGGTGACGGAAATCCCCTACCAGGTGGCCAAGGCGCGGCTGGTGGAGAAGCTGGCGGAACTGCTGGCCGAGAAGAAGCTGCCGCTTTTGGCCGAGGTGCGGGACGAGTCGGCCGAGGACATCCGGCTGGTGCTGGAACCGCGCAGCGGCAAGGTGCTGGCGGAACTGGCGGTGCAGCATCTGTTCCGCCTGACGGATCTGGAAGTGCGTGTGCCGCTCAACCTGAACGTGCTGGACGCCGAACAGGTGCCGCGGGTGATGACGCTCGTGGAGGTGCTGCAGGCGTTCCTGACGCACCGCCAGGTCGTGCTGCTGCGCAAGAGCCGGCACCGCCTGGCCGAGATCGCCCGGCGGCTGGAAATCCTGGCCGGCTTCCTGGTGGTCTACCTCAACCTGGACGAGGTGATCCGCATCATCCGCCGCGAGGACGAGCCGAAGCCGGCGCTGATGGCCGCGTTCAAGCTGTCCGAGATGCAGGCCGAGGCCATCCTCAACATGCGGTTGCGGTCCTTGCGCAAGCTGGAAGAGCTGGAGATCCGCAAGGAGCACAAGACGCTGACTTCCGAGCAGGCGGAACTGCGGCAGCTCCTGGGCGACGAGAAGCGCCAGCTTGCCCGCATAGGGGAAGAATTGCGCGAGCTGAAAAAGCGGTTGCAGGCGGACAAGGCACTGTCGGCTCGGCGCACGCAACTGTCCGAGCCGACGCTGGCCGAGGACGTGCCGGCCGAGGCTTTCATCGAGCGCGAGCCGATCACGGTAATCTGTTCGGAGAAAGGCTGGATCCGGGCGGTCAAGGGCCATCTGCCGGAAGGCCCGGACGCGCGCTACAAGGAAGGCGACCGCGGCCGCTTCTGGTTGCATGCCGAGACCACCGACAAGCTGCTGTTGTTTGCCACCAACGGCCGCTTCTACACCCTGCCGGTCGACAAGTTGCCGGGCGGGCGCGGCCAGGGCGAGCCGATCCGGCTGATGCTCGGCCTGCCGAACGAGGCCGATCTCGTGTCTTTGCTGGTGCACAGCCCGGACGGCCGGCTGCTGCTGGCGGCAACGGACGGGCGCGGCTTCCAGGTGCCGGAAGCGCAGGTGCTGGCGCAGACCCGCTCGGGCCGGCAGGTGCTCAACGTTTCGGGCGACACCGAGGCGCTGGCCGTCGTGCGGGTCTCGGGCGACCATGTCGCCTGCTTGGCGCAGAACCGCAAGCTGCTGCTGTTCGCGCTGGCCGAGGTGCCGGAGATGACGCGCGGACGCGGCGTGCGCCTGATGAAATTCAAGGACGGCGGCCTTGCCGACATCAAGACCTTGATGCTGTCCGAGGGCTTGGGCCGGCAGTTGGCCGGCCGGCAGCGGGTGGAGGACAGGCTCGACGACTGGCTCGGCCATCGCGGCCAGGCCGGCCGCCTGGTGCCGAAGGGCTTTCCCAAGGGTAATCGTTTCGCCTGAGGCCGTTTCGGGCAGGATGAACGGGCATGCCGCAAGCATCATTCGCCACCGTGCACGCCGCCTTCGCCGAAGCGGTCCGACGCTGGCCGGATAACGGTTTCGTCTGCGCGCCGCCGGCACCGGAACGCGACTACCACCCCGCCGGGGTCGAATTGACCTTCCGCCAGGTGTTCGACGGCGCGGAAGCCTTGCGCCGTCGCTATGCCGCGGCCGGGTATGGCCACCGGCACCGGGTCGCCCTGCTGCCGGAGCAGCGGCCGGAGTTCTTCTGCCACTACCTGGCCTTGAACGCCTTGGGCGCTTCCATCGTGCCGATCAATCCGGACTATCGGCATGACGAAATGTGCTACCAGATGCAGCATTCCGAGGCGCAACTGGCGGTGACCCTGGCCAAGCGCCAGGACGACCTGCGGCGGGTCGCCGCCACGCTGGACCGGGCGCTGCCGGTGGTTGGCTTCGAAGCGCTGCCCGAGCGCCTGCCGCCGCCTGCCGCGCCGGCCGCCAACGACCCGCCCGGACCGGCCAGCGAAGCGGCGCTGCTCTACACCTCCGGCACCACCGGCCGGCCGAAAGGCTGCGTGCTGTCGAACGAGTATGTGCTGACCTCCGGCGCCTGGTACCGCGATACCGGCGGCCTGCTGACCATCCGCCCGGGGGTTGAGCGGATCTACAACCCGCTGCCGCTCTTCCACATGAACTGCCTGATCGGCACGGCCACGGCGCTGATGCTGAGCGGCGGCTGCCTGATCCTGCCGGCGCGCTTCCAGCCCGCGCGCTGGTGGCCGGACCTGGTGGCGACGCGTGCCACCGCCTGCCACTACCTGGGCATCGTCGCGCCGGTCCTGCTGAACCAGCCGCCGGTGCCGGAGGAAACCGAGCATGCCGTGCGGTTTGGGCTGGGCGCCGGCATCGAGCCCGAACTGCACGCGGCCTTCGAGACACGCTTTGGCTTTCCGCTGGTCGAGGTCTGGGGCATGACCGAGACTGGGCGCTTCCTGACCAACCACCTGGAACCGCGGCGGGTGGAGACCCGGGCTTTCGGCCGGCCGCGCGATGGCCTGCTCGCCAAGGTGGTCGACGACAGCGAGCAGGAAGTGCCGGCAGGCCAGGAGGGCGAGTTGCTCGTGCGGTCCGCCGGCGACGAGCCGCGCAGGGGGTTCTTCTCGGGCTATCTCAAGAACGAAGCGGCGACGGAGGAAGCCTGGCGTGGCGGCTGGTTCCATACCGGCGACGTCGTGCGGCAGGACGCCGAGGGCATGTTGTATTTCGTCGACCGCAAGCGGAACATCATCCGCCGCTCGGGCGAGAACATCGCCGGCGCCGAGGTCGAGGCCTGCCTGCAGGCCCATCCCGAAGTGGCGCAAGTGGCGGTGCTGGCGGTGCCCGATGCGCTGCGCGACGAGGAGGTGCTGGCCTGCGTGGTGGCGATGCCGGGGGCGGCCGGCGATGCCGCGCAGGCCGTCAGGCTGTTCGACTGGTGCTTCGAGCGCCTGGCCTATTACAAGGCGCCGGGCTGGCTGGTCTTCGTCGATGGGTTGCCGACCACCGGCACGCAGAAAATCCAGAAGCAGAATATTTTTCCGCCCGGCCAGGACCCCCGGGCGCGGCCCGACGCGCATGACCTGAGGAGCCGCAAGAAACGGCGCTAGCCGTAGATCTGGCTGTGCGCCAACAGGGCAAGGCCGAGCACCAGCAGCAGGAGATGGGTCAGCATCGCCAACTCGGCGCCAACGCCCCCCTGCAGCCAATCGGGTCGGGCCGGCGAATGCAGCAGCTTGCGCAGCGGCAACAGACTGACCGCCCAGAGCAGCAGGATCGCGATGGCGATGCCCAATTCCATCGGCCTTGCCCCTAGTTCCCGAACACGATCGACGGCAGCCAGGTCGCCAGCACCGGGAAATACCAGACGATGCCCAGACCGGTGGCTTGCAGGCCGACCCAGGGCAGCGCCCCCAGCCAGATGTCGCCGGTGGTGATGGTTTGCGGCGCCACGCCGCGCATGTAGAACAGCGTGAACCCGAACGGCGGAGTCAGGAAACTGGTTTGCAGGTTCACGCCGATCAGCACGCCCAGCCAGACCGGATCGACGCCCAGTTGCAGCAGGGCCGGGCCGCAGATCGGCACCATGATCAGGATGATCTCGAAGGTATCGAGGAAGAAGCCCAGGATGAACATCACGAACATGACGATGAACATGGCGCCGAACACGCCGCCCGGCATCGCCTTCAGTGCTTCCGTCACCATGTGCTCGCCGCCCAGGCCACGGAACACCAGCGAGAACAGCGAGGCGCCGAACACGATGACGAAGATCAGCGAGGCGGTGACCATGGTGTTGTGGCTGGCCTGCCGCACCACCTCCCAGCTCAGCTTGCCATTGAGCGCGGCCAGCACCAGGGCGCCGAGCGCGCCGATCGACGAGGCCTCGGTCGCCGTGGCGATGCCGGCCAGGATGCTGCCGAGCACGGCGATGATCAGCAGCAGCGGTGGCAGCAGCGCGAACAGCACGCGGCCCGGCAAGCCGGCCTTCTCATCCGGGCTGAGCTGGATGGCGGGACAGGACTCGGGCTGGAACACGGCCTTGTAGGTGACCCAGAGCAGGTAAAGGCTGACCAGCATCAGGCCGGGCAGCATGGCCCCGGCAAACAGGTCGCCGACGGAAATCGGGTCGGGCGCGAAATTGCCCCTGGCCATCTGCGCCGCCTGGTTGACGCCGGTCAGGATGTCGCCGATGAAGATCAGCACCGTCGAGGGCGGAATGATCTGCGCCAGCGTGGAGGAGGCGCAGATCACGCCGGTGGCCAATCGCGGGCTGTAGCTGGCCCGCAACATGGCGGGCAGGCTGATCAGGCCCATGGTCACCACGGTGGCGCCCACCACGCCAGTCGAAGCCGCCAGCACCGCGCCCACTAGCACCACGGCATAGCCGACGCCGCCGCGCAGCGGCCCGAACAGCTCGCCCATGGTGGTGAGCAGCTTTTCCGCGATACCCGATCGTTCGAGCACCAGCCCCATGAAAATGAACAACGGAACCGCCACTAGAACCTCGTTGATCATCGAGGTGAAGTAGCGGTTGGGCAGCGCGCCCAGCACGCGGGTGTCGAACACGCCCAGCAAAATGCCCAGGCCGGCGAAGATCAGCGAGGTGCCAGCCAAGGTGAAGGCGATGGGGTAGCCCAGCAGGATGCTGAAGCAGATGGTGGCGAACAGCAGGATGCTGAGGATGTCGCCGAGGTTGAGCGCGCTAAGCATGCGGGGCCCCGTTCACTGCGCGCTCGGAGCTTCGTCGGGTCGGCGATGCTGGTATTCCTCGCGCCCGCGCAAGACCAGGATGCAGCGCGCCGCCACCGCCAGGCCCTGCAGGCCCAAGGTCAAGCAGAACAGCAGCAGCACCGTCTTCAACACGAACACGCCCGGCATGCCGCCGGCGCTGAACGAGGCCTCCTGCGTTTCCCACGACGCGATGACATAGGGCGTCGCGGCATACCCTGTCACCGCCAGCCAAGGCAGCAGCAGCAGCAGCGTGCCGAACAGGTCTGCCTTGGCCTTCTGACGGGCGCTCCATCGGGCGTAAAGAATGTCGACCCGCACATGGCCGTTACGCATCAGCGTGTAGCCGGCACCCAGGGTGAACACCGCCGCGTGGACCCAGACGTAGAGATCCTGCAGCCAAATAAAGCCGACATTGACCACGTAGCGCAACAAGACGACGGCGGCGCAGACCAGAACCGTGCCGAGCGTCCACCAGCCGACCACCTGACCGATCACGCCATTCAGCTTGTCGATTGCTCGCACGAACGCGATGAGTGCCGCCATGCACGCCACAACCGCGAACGCAACGCCGCGGCCGCCCCCCTTGCCTCGCATGCCGCGGCCGGCCGCCCCTCCGGTGCTCAGCCGCGACTTGTTGGTGAAACTATGACCATCCGCATCATGCACGTCAAAGCGCCGCCCGACGGCCTGCGCCTCGCGCGGTGTCCGCTTCGATGGCCTCGAGGGACGGCGATCCCGCTGGTCGGCGCTGACCGCGCTGTGGTCATGGTTGCGGGGGCAATGGCTTCCGGCGAAACCGAACCCGCCGGTTCGATCGGAACCGAAATTGCCCTAGCCTGGATTATTCGTGACGCGGGCCGTATCGGTGCGGCGGGTGTAGCATAGCTCACTGATTTCGTTCAGGATTTGGTTGTCTAAGCCGGTCCTTCACGAGAGCAGGGAGGCGCCACGCCCGCCATGGCCGACGATAGAGAAC
>VGEV01000174.1 GCA_016869175.1 Alphaproteobacteria bacterium | reverse complement strand
CACTGCATCGACACGCCACCGCAGGCCAAATAAACCCCGCCACAGCACCCAATCCGCAGGCTGGGCCGCAGGCCATGCCCTCATCGGCGATGCTTCGTCGTCAATGATGGGGTTCTTCGAGGTGTCCGATGGTCTAATCGGGCAGCACCCGGACCAGCCGTCCCGCCCGCAATTCCCCGGCCGCCAGGAAGTCGGTCACCCGGGCGATGCCCAGACCGGCCAGCAGGGCCTCGAACAACACGTCGCCGTTGTCGGCAACGAAATTGCCCTTGACCCGTTGCGTCAATTCGCCCTTCGGCCCGACCAACAGCCAGTCGGCCAGCAAATTGCTCTGCTGGTTCAAGATCAGGCAATTGTGCTGGGCCAGGTCGGCCGGCGTCGCGGGCGGGCCGAACTTCGCCACGTAGGCGGGCGCCGCGCACAGCATTCGGTAGAGCGGGGCCAGCTTGCGCGCGATCAGGCTGGAATCGCTTTGTCCACCGAACCGCACCGCCACATCGGTGCCCGAGCCGACCAGGTCGACATAGCGGTCGGTGCCGGCCAGCTCGACCTGCATCTCTGGATGGCGCGCGAGGAATGCCGGCAGCAGCGGCGCCAATTGGCGCTTGGCGAAGGCGACGGAAGCGGTCACGCGCAACAGGCCGCGCGGGACGCCCCGCACTGCCGCCGCCTCCTGCTCGGCTTCCTCGATCTCCGCCAGGATCCGCAGGCTGCGTTCGTGCAAGCGCTCGCCGGCCTCCGTCAGGTTGACTTGCCGCGTGGTGCGCTGGAACAGGCGGACGCCCAGCCGGTCCTCCAGTCGCGTACCCGCTTGCTGACGGCCGACGGCGTCAGCGCCAGCGCGCGGGCGGCGGCGGCGAAGCCGCCGGAGGCGACGACAGCGGCAAAAACCGCCAGATCGCCGCCGCTGTCGATGCTGCCGATTGCGGACATGGTTTCACCAATATCGTGCGACTGCGCGGCATTCTCCAGCCCCCTCGCCATCGCCAGATTGCTGGTCAGGCAACACACCACGGAGAGCGGCATGCGCAACTTCATCCCCGTCGATCTGGACAATGCAACGCTGGCCCGGCATCTGGCCAATGGCCGCCGCTTGCAGAGCGAGGCGATCCGTCAGGCCATCGGCACGCTGTTCGCCGGCTTGCGGCGTCTGCTGTGGGCACCGGTCCCCCGCCGGACCACCCGCGTCTGCACCTGATGTGCGGACCTGCCGCCCTCCCGGGCGGGTCCGCAAAAAAAGCCGCGCCATCCCCCTGGCGCGGCTTCTTCTTCCTTGTTCGCGCGCGCTACGCCGCTGGCGGCAAGCGCCGCATCAGGCTTGCACGTCCAGCTTGCCGCCGACCGCACCGCCGGGCGACTCGAGATCCGGCTTGCGGCCGCTGGCCACCGCCACCATCGCCGCCCTTAGCAGCCGGCCCTGCATGGTGTAGCCCGGCTGGAATTCCTGCACCACGACGCCAGCCTCCGCCTCGGCATGGTCGAGCTGCGCCACCGCCTGATGCAGGTTGGGATCGAGTTTCTGGCCCATCGCCGGCACCCGCTTGACGCCGTGTCGTTCGAAGCTCTTGGCCAGTTCGCGGTCGGTCAGCTCCACCCCTGCCAAGAGGTTGGCGAGTTCGCCGCCGCCCTCGCGCGCGGCAGGCGGCACGGCGGCCAAGGCGCGGGCCAGGTTGTCGGCCACCGCCAAAAGGTCGCGGGCGAACTCGGAGGCGGCGAATTTCCGCGCCTCCTCCAGCTCGCGCTGGCCACGCCGGCGCACGTTCTCCACTTCGGCCAGCGCGCGCAGCAATTGGTCCTTCAGTTCCGCCACTTCGGCTTCGATCCGCGTGGCGAGTTCGCTGCCAGTCAGCGCCGCCGCGACCGTGGGCTGGGCGGTGCCATTGGCTGGCGGCTGGGGGATGTCAAGGGCATCCGGCACCGGTTTTTCCGGCTGTTCCGTTCCGGTCATTTCAGGCCTCGTTCAAAGCGCTCCGCCGACTAGCCGATCAGCCGGCCGATCATGCGCGCGGTGTAGTCGACGATCGGCACGATGCGGGCATAGTTGATGTGGGTTGGACCGATCACGCCGATGGCGCCGACCACTTGGTGCTTGCCGTCGCTGTAGGGCGCCACGATCATCGCCGAGCCCGACAAGCTGAACAGCTTGTTCTCCGAGCCAATGAAGATGCGCACGCCTTCCGCCTGTTGCGCCAACGCCAGGAGATCGCCGAACACGCGGGCGCTCTCCAGGTCGTCGAACAGCCGACGGATGCGTTCCAGGTCGGTCGCGGCGTTGACGTCCTCCAGCAGATTGGAGCGGCCGGAGACGATCAGGGTAGCCTTCTCGCTGCCGCCGGCCCACGTGGCGAGCCCGGCCGATACCACCTTGGCGGTCAGTTGGTCGAGCTGCGCCCGCTTGGCCTCCAGTTCGCACTTCACTTCCTCGGCAGCTTCATGGATCGTGCGGCCGCGCAGCCGTGCGTTGAGGAAGTTGGTTGCCTCCTGCATGGCGCTGGACGGTACCCCGGGCGGCACCTCGATCACGCGGTTTTCCACCAGTCCGCCTTCGCTGACCAGCACCACCAGCGCCCGTCCGGCACCCAGGCTGACGAACTCGATATGCTTCAGTGGCGCTTCGCTCGTTGGCACGATGACGACGCCGGCGCAGCGCGACAGGCCGGACAATGTGGTCGAGACTTCTTCCAGCACCACCTGCAGGCTGCGGTCGGCTTGCTTGCACCGGAGCTCGATCGAGGCGCGTTCGGCCTCCGTCATCTGCCCCAGTTCCAGCAGGCCATCGACGAACATGCGCAGGCCGCGGTCGGTCGGCAAGCGCCCGGCCGAGGTGTGCCTTGCCGCCAACAGGCCAGCCGCCTCCAGGTCGGACATCACGTTGCGAATGGAGGCCGGCGACAGGTTGATTGGCAGCCGCTTGGAAAGCGTGCGCGAGCCGACCGGCTGACCCGTTTCCAGATAGCTTTCGACGATGCGCCGGAAAATGTCGCGGCTGCGTTCGGACAACTCGCCGATCGCCTGCGAGGGCACGCGCTCCACGTTCATCGGCAAACGCCAGATTGCTTCATCGAAAGCAATGTAGGAAGCCGCCATTCCAGGGTCAACGCGGGAGCGTTTCCCTTGGCACGCGTTATGGTTTAGAAGGCGTGACCGCCACCCAGAGAGAGCGCGAAAGGACCGCTTCATGCGCCCATCGGGCCGTGCGCCCAACCAGTTGCGGCCGGTCGTGCTGCAACCGGGGTTCGCCAAGTATGCCGAAGGTTCGTGCCTCGTTCGCTTTGGCGACACCCATGTGCTGTGCACCGCCAGCGTCGAGGGCGAAGTGCCGCGGTTCCTGCGCAATACCGGCCGCGGCTGGGTCACCGCCGAATACGGCATGCTGCCCAGGTCGACGCACGAGCGCAGCGATCGGGAGGCGGCGCGCGGCCGGCAGAGCGGCCGCACGCAGGAGATCCAGCGGCTGATCGGCCGGGCGCTGCGCGCGGTCACCGACCTGTCGGCCATCGGCGAGCGGCAGGTGCGGATCGACTGCGACGTGCTGCAGGCCGATGGCGGCACGCGCACCGCGGCGATCACCGGCGGCTGGGTGGCGCTGAACCTCGCGTTCCGCTGGATGCTGAAGGAACGGCTGATCGAGCGGCAGCCGCTGACCGATCACGTGGCGGCGGTCAGTTGTGGCCTCTACCGGGCGGTGGCGGTGCTGGATCTCGATTATGCAGAGGATTCCAGTGCCGATGCCGACGCCAATTTCGTGCTGACGGGGGGCGGCGGAATCGTCGAAGTGCAGGGCACCGCGGAGCGGGCGCCGTTCGGCCGGGAAGCGTTCGACCGCCTGATGGAACTAGCCGCGCTTGGCATCGGTCAGTTGGTGACCTTACAGAAGCAGGCGGTCGGGGCCTAGCGATGGCGCGTCGCATGGCTGCGGGCCAGCTAGTGGTGGCGAGCCATAATCCGGGCAAGGTGACCGAGCTGCGGGAGTTGTTGCGCCCCTATGCCGTGCACTGCCTGTCGGCGGCCGATCTCGGCCTGCCCGAACCGGAGGAGACCGAGCCGAGCTTCGCCGGCAATGCCCGGATCAAGGCGATGGCCGCGGCCTGCGGCGCCAGCCTGCCCGCGGTTGCCGACGACAGTGGGCTCTGTGTCGAGGCGCTGGACGGCGAGCCGGGCGTGCTGTCGGCCCGCTGGGCGGGACCGGCCAAGGATTTCACGCTGGCCATGCGCAAGGTCGAGGCAGCGCTGGCGGCACGGGGCGCCAACACGGCGGCGCGGCGGCGGGCACGGTTCGTCGCCGCGCTGGCGCTTGCCTGGCCCGACGGTCATGTCGAGAGCTTTCAGGGCGAAGTGCCGGGCACTCTGGTCTGGCCGCCGCGTGGCGGCCGCGGCTTCGGCTACGATCCGATGTTTCTGCCCGACGGCAGTGCCGAGACCTTCGGCGAGATGGCGCCGGAGGCGAAACATCGCATCAGTCACCGCGCGCGCGCCTTTCGCCTGCTCGTCGATGCCTGCTTCGCCGCCGCCTGACCGGGTCGCCCGGCGGGGCTTCGGCCTCTATGTGCATTGGCCGTTCTGCCTGGCGAAATGCCCCTATTGCGATTTCAACAGCCATGTTCGTGCCGGCGTCGATCAGGCGCGCTGGCGGCAGGCCCTGCTGGCCGAGCTCGATCATTTTGCCGCTCCGATGCCACGCCAGGAGTTGAACAGCGTATTTTTCGGCGGCGGCACGCCGTCGCTGATGCCGCCGGAGACGGTGGCGGCCGTGCTGGCGAGGGCGGCGAGGCATTGGCCCTTCGCCGCCGACATCGAGATCACCCTGGAAGCCAACCCGACCTCGGTCGAGGCGTCCCGGTTCGCTGCCTTCCGCGCCGCCGGCGTCAACCGCGTTTCCCTGGGCGTGCAGGCCCTCGACGACGCAGCCTTGCGCTTCCTCGGGCGCCAGCACAGCGCGGCCGAAGCCTGCGCCGCGCTCGCCCTCGCGCGGCGGTATTTCCCGCGTCATTCCTTCGACCTGATTTATGGCCGGCCAAGCCAGAGGGCTACCGACTGGCGGGCCGAATTGGCACGGGCGCTCGATCTGACGGGCGATCACGTCTCGCTATATCAGTTGACGATTGAGAAAGGCACGCCGTTCTACGCCGGCTGGCGGCGCGGCGACTTCCTGTTGCCGGACGACGAACTGGGCGCCGCGCTCTACGAAACCACGCAAGAACTGCTGGCGGCCGCGGGCCGGCCGGCCTACGAGATTTCCAACCATGCCGCCGCCGGCGGCGAATGCCGGCACAACCTGATCTATTGGCGCTATGGCGAGTATCTCGGCATCGGCCCGGGCGCGCATGGCCGGCTCGGCATTGGCGAGAGCCGCCGCGCCACTCGCCAACTCCGCCAGCCGGAAAGCTGGCTGGCGGCGGTCGAGGCGCGGGGGCACGGTTCGGAAGCGGTCGAGCCGCTGACCGCGGACGACCGCGCGAACGAAATGCTGATGCTGGGCTTGCGGCTCAGCGAGGGCGTATCGCTGGCGGCGTTTTCCGCCGAGGTGGGCCGGCCGCTGGCGGCGGCGGTCGATGCCGAACGCTTGGCCGAGCTGTGCGCCGACGGGTTCCTCAGGCTCGATGCCGAACGCCTCAGCGCCACCGCCGCCGGCCGGCCGGTGCTGAACACCCTGCTGGCGCGGCTGCTCAGTTGAGCTTGGCCTTGAGCTGTTGCAGCAGCAGTGCCGCTTCGCCGCGCTGGCCGTCGTCGTCGGCACGCGCCACCGCCTGCTCGGCCGCGGCAATGGCACGGGCGAGGTTGCCGCGGGCGGATTCGATCAGCGACAATTCGCGGTAGAGGCCGCCGCTCTCGGGCGCCAGCCAGAGCATCCGCTCGACGATCTCCGCCGCGCGGCCGGCATCGCCCTGTTGCAGGGCGCGACCCTTGATGTTGTTCACCAGGCGCAACAGCACGTCGCGGTCGCTGACCGGCTGGTAATAGGCGTCCTGCAGTTCGGCCTTTGGTCCGGCCATTTGCTTCAGAATGCGCCGCATGGCCGCCGGCTGCACGATCGTGCCGCCGTCGAACGGGTCCAGGATCGCCCGTCCGCCAAAGGCCTCCAGGCGGATCAGGAAATGGCCGGGAAAGGCCAGGCCCCGCGCGGTCCAGTCGAGCGCTCGGGCGCCATGCAGGAACAGCACGCCGAGCGCCACCGGCAAGCCCTTGCGCCGGTCGATGACGCGCATGAGGTTGGCGTTCTGCACATCGTCGTAGGTTTGCCGGTCGCCTTGATAGCCGTACAGGCCCGCCAGCACGGAGTTGAGCGTTCGCGCCGCGCTGGCGATGCTGGCCTCGGCCGGCGCGTTGGCCGCGAGGTCGTGTTCCAGCGTGGCGAGATGCCGGCGGTAGAAATCGAGCGAAACGCCGGGCCGGTCGAGCACGGCCAGCGCAAGCGCCGCCTCGGCGATCTCAAACGCCGCCTCGGGGGCCGCGCCGACCGCGCGCAGATAGGCCTCGGCGGAACTGGCGTCGCTGGGGGCCGGCCCGCTCACGAGCTCAGTTTGGGATCGCTCTTGACGCGCACATAGCTGACCACCTTTTCTACGCCGCGGATGGTGCGCGCGTGGTTGGTGACGCGTTCGAGTTCGGTCTGACTGCGCGCGACGCCCATGATGTAGACGGTGCTGTTCACCACGACGACGTTAAAATTGATGTCGGCAACGTTGCCGTCGCCCAGCAGCTTGGCGCGCAGTTGCGCCCCGATCCAGGTGTCCTTGGCGTAGTCGATCACGCCGCCGCGGTCGGTCACCTGCAGTTCATTGAGCACTTCCTTGACGCCTTGCGCCTGCCAGGCGAGGCGGGTTGCCTCGACCCGGTCGTCGGGCGCGGACACCGTGCCGTGCAGCAGCACGCGCCCTTCAACCACCTCGAGATCCACCGCAAGGAACAGCTTCTCGCTGGCTTGCAGCAACAGGTGATTGATCTGAATTCGGATGGTCGTGTCGTCGATGATCGTGCCCAGCGACCGTTCCTGTGCGGCGGCCAGCGCCACGCTGGTGGCTGCCCCGCCGACCACGGCTGGCGCCGAGCAGCTCGCAAGCGTCCCGGCGCCGAGCAGCAAGGGGATTACCATAAGGGTCGATATCAATGTTTGTCGCATGCCGCGCTCCTGGGCGAGGTTCCTGCTCGCCGCGCCGGCCCGCGTCCGGCCACAGCTCGAATCAGGGCCGCCAAGCGTCGATTATATGGATCACGCGGCGCCACGGAATCACCAGCACGAGATCGAAACGCTGGTGGAGCCCGGCGGCGCTGGGATGTGCCGCCTGGAACGCCAGTGCCGCGCGGCGCAGGCGCCAGCGTTGCCGGGCCGTCAGCGCCGCCAGGGCAGCCTCCCGGCGGGCGCGCTGCTTGACCTCGACGAAGGCCAGCGTGCCGGCGCGCCGGGCAACGATGTTGAGCTCGCCGACCGGCGTGCGGAAACGGCGGGCCAGGATGGCGTAGCCCTTGAGGCGAAGCAGCCAGACGGCCACCGCCTCGGCACGCCGGCCCGCCCGCTCGGCCGCCACCCGTCGGTTCATTGCGCGTTCTTCAGTGCCAGCGCCCGATCGTAGACCTGGCGGCGGGGCAGGCCCGTCTCCGCCGCGACCTGCCTGACCGCCTCGGGCAGCCGCATGCGGGCAAGCGCCTGGCGCAAGGCCGCCTCTAGATCGAGCGCCGCGGCCCGCGGCTCCGGCCCGGGCGGCGCGATCACCAGCACGATCTCGCCCTTGGGCGGCGGCGCCGCCGCGTAATGTCGCGCCAACGCGTCCAGCGGCCCGCGGCGGACCTCCTCGACACCCTTGGCCAGTTCGCCC
>VGEV01000173.1 GCA_016869175.1 Alphaproteobacteria bacterium | reverse complement strand
GGCCCCGACCGCGACCGCCGCCACCGCGGCCGCGGCCCGCCACGCCGGGCGAGCGGCCCAGCGCCTATCCGCCGGGGGTTTGGCCACCGGCCCGATGGGCACTTCCGGCAACGCCGCGATGTCGCAGGCGGCGAGGCCGAACACGCCCACCGCCTGCGCGATGTTCTTCACGGTGTGCTCGCCCAGATCGGCGAAGGACAGCGACAGCTTGTTGCGCACCTGTTCGTTGCCGGCGCGCGAGATGCAGATTCCGCCCGGCTCGCACAGCGTCTCCAGCCGGGCCGCCACGTTGACGCCGTCGCCGAAGATGTCGTTGTTGTCGATGATGATGTCGCCGATGTTGATGCCGACGCGGAACACGATCCGCCGCTCGTCCGCTACCGCCGCGTTGCGGGTCAGCATGCCGCGCTGGATCGCGACCGCGCAGCTGATGGCGTCGATCACACTGGCGAATTCCACCAGCAGCCCGTCCCCGGTGGTCTTCACCAGTCGGCCGCGATGACTGGCGATCGCGGGGTCGATCAGTTCAGCGCGATGCGCCTTCAGCGCGTCCAGCGTGCCGATCTCGTCGGCGCCCATCAGCCGGCTGTAGCCAACCACGTCGGCGGCCAGGATGGCGGCCAAGCGGCGTTCGACGGCGATCTTGTCCACGGGCGCACCCTCCGCAGTCGAGACTTCGTTGGCTGCGGCCACCATCCTATGCCAGAAGCGGGGATGGCGTCGTCGGTGGCGGGCGGTCTACATCGCGGCCAACCCGGCCAGCATGGCCAGGAACACCGGTTGGTGCACGAGGTAGAGCAGCAGGCTGTGCCGGCCAGCCCAGCCAAGGCCGGCGGCGAGCGGCCCGCCCGGGCGCCAGGCCACGCCGGCGAGGCGGCGGCCGAGCGCCAGGCCCGCGAGATAGGCCGCCGCCCACGGCAGCAGCGGCACGTAGTCCACCGACGCCGGTGGCGTCGGCGCCAGACCCAGCCACGCCAGCCAGTCCTGGCCTAGGGCTGGATGCCGGGCGAACTCGGGCAGTGCCAGCGCCAGTCCCGCGGCCGCCAGCAGCAGCGCCGCCGGCAGGCCGCGCGCCGCGACACCGAGCAGGCTCAAGGCCGCCAGGCAATGCAGCACCCCGAAGAACACGTAGCTCGACGGGAAGGCAAGGTACGTCAACAGGCTGACGGCGCCGCCGGCGGCGCAGAGCCGGCCAAGCCGCCGGGCGAAGCGTGCCTTCCGGCCGGTCAGCGGCGGCGCCTGCACGGCGGCGATTCCGGCGATCGCCAGGAAGCTCGACAGCACCGTCGTGCGATAGGCCAGCCACCAGGGATGCGCTTGCACCGGCCAGTCGGTGAAGCCGAACAGCGTCAGGTCCCAAGCGAAATGATAGCCGAACATGGCCAGCACCGCGGCGCCCCGCGCCAGGTCGAGCAGGGGCAGACGGTGATCGTGCGATGGCGACGCCATCCGCGCATGCTGCCATGCCGCCGGCCCGCAACCGTGTCCTTCCGGCAACAGTCCCGGCATGGCTGGTCCGTGATTCCCTTGCCGCCATTGACCGGCTACATGGTTCGAACGAAATACGCTGAGGCGACTTGGGATTGCTTCGCGGCGCGGTGTGCCGGGAACAGGTGGGTAGGGCATGCGGATGATCGGACTGCTGGGCACGGCGGCGGCCGTCGGCCTGCTGATGTTCGCCGGGACCGCGGCAGCGCAACGGCACCAGGGCTGGTATGTCGGCGGCGGCTTGGGCGCCACCTTTGCCGAGGACAGCGATATCGAGCGGGCTGGGCTCAATACCTCGGCCGAACTCGGCACCGGCATCATGGGCGCCTTGAGCGCCGGCTATGGCTTCCCGAACGGCCTCAGGGCGGAGCTCGAAGGCGCCTACCGCCGCAACGATGTCGACGGCACGACCGGGGTGACCGGCGGCACCGGCGACATCGATGTGCTGAGCGCCATGGTCAACCTGCTCTACGATTTCGACACCGGCACTCCCTGGACGCCCTATATCGGCGGCGGCATCGGCTTCGGTCGGATGAATGTCGCGAACCTGACGCTGCCCGCCGGTTTCGGCCGCGCCGACGATGAGTCGAACGTGATCGCCTTCCAGGGCATCGCCGGCATCAGCTACCGGGTGCTGGAGACCCTGCAGGTATTTGCCGACTATCGCTACTTCGCCACCGACGAGGCCGACATCAACACCACCGGCCGGGCAGGCGGCTCGGTCGATATCGACTATGCCTCGCACACGGTGATGGCCGGCCTGCGGTACCTTTTCCCGGCCCCGAAGCCGGCGCCCGTCGCGGCACCGGCGCCAGCTCCGGCGCCCGTGGCACAGCCCGCGCCGCCGCCGCCCGCACCGGCCCGCCCGGCGATCGCGCGTTCGTATCTCGTGTTCTTCGACTGGGACAAGTCCACGCTGACGCCGGAGGCGCTGGCGATCATCCGTACCGCGGCGGCTAATGCCAAGGCTGGCAGTGTCGTGCGCATCGAATTGACCGGCCACGCCGATCGGTCGGGTCCCGATCGCTACAACCTGGGCCTGTCGCAGCGCCGCGCCGACGCAGTCAAGGCCGAACTGGCGCGCCAGGGCCTGAAGGACAGCGAGATCACGACCTTCGCCAAGGGCGAGCGCGAGCCGTTGGTGCCCACCGCCGACGGCGTGCGCGAGCCGCAGAACCGGCGCGTCGAGATCGTCTTCAGATAAGCCGGCCGCTCGCGGCGAGAATCGGCAGGGCCGCCCTTGGGGCGGCCCTGTTTGCATGGCACAATGGCCAGGGGAGGCCTTGCGAAACTACTTGGCGGCAGGCTTGGCGCTAGCCGGTTTGATCGGCGAGCGCTGGCGGGCCACCTCGGCCGGTGGCGCCTCGGAGTCGGCGGCCTGGGTGCCCTGGCACGTCGCGATGCCGTGCGCATCCGCCAGCGGCAAGGTGGCGACGAACCGCTCGAAGCCGCGCAATTCCAGGCCACGGAGCTGGTCGAACAGGATCCCTGCCTGGGCGCAGAACAGGCCGTGATCGGCGACATTGCGGCTCGAGGCCTCGTTCGCCATCACGGTGACGAAACGGTTCATCTGCTGCTCGCCCCCCCGCCCATGGGCGCGGGCAAAATAGTCCCGCAAACCCTGTCCGCGCCGCGCCAGCTCGGGTTGGAACTTGCGGACAAAGGCGTTGTACTCGGCGGCGTGGCCGCAATTCAGCGCCGCCACCATCAATTCGCTCTGCAGCACCCGCGATTCCAGGGCTAGCCGCTCCTGCGGCTTGGCGCAGATCGCCGCCGCGCCGCCCGCGCCCAACGTCCCCGCCAGCAAGGCGGTCGCCGCGATCATTCGTCCGGTCCAGCCCGACCGCATGCCCCCACCCCCGCTTCGCGAGCCCGAATACGGGCGGCAGTATGGTGAAAATGCGGCAATACGACAACGCGCGATCTGTTGCAGCGCCGATTCACCCTGCCTATATAGCCTCAGGATCCGGATACTTGATCTGATTCCGGCCGCAAGAGGGGGCTGGCCGCGGCGCCGTTCGGGCCGCGCAAGCCTGCCGACCCAAGGAGGCAGCAATCGATGAGTAAGGTAATCGGCATCGACCTCGGCACGACCAATAGCTGCGTCGCCTATATGGAAGGGAAGCAGGCCAAGGTCGTGGAGAACA
This sequence comes from Alphaproteobacteria bacterium, assembly GCA_016869175.1. Classification (GTDB taxonomy): domain Bacteria; phylum Pseudomonadota; class Alphaproteobacteria; genus VGEV01. The sequence continues at coordinate 4,259 of VGEV01000173.1, read as the reverse complement.
CCGAGGGCATGCGCACCACCCCGTCCATGGTGGCATTCACCGAGAGCGAGGAACGGCTGGTCGGCCAACCGGCGAAGCGCCAGGCGGTGACCAATCCCGAGAACACCTTCTTCGCCATCAAGCGGCTGATCGGCCGCCGTCACGACGACGCGGCCGTGCGCTCGATGGGCAAGCAGTCGCCTTACAAGATCATCCGCGCCGACAACGGCGATGCCTGGGTGGAAAGCCGCGGGCAGAAATACGCGCCCAGCCAGATTTCCGCCTTCATCTTGCAGAAGATGAAGGAGACCGCCGAAGCGCATCTGGGCGAGACCGTCAGCAAGGCGGTGATCACCGTGCCCGCCTATTTCAACGACGCGCAACGCCAGGCGACCAAGGATGCCGGCAAGATCGCCGGCCTGGAGGTCTTGCGCATCATCAACGAGCCGACCGCGGCGGCGCTGGCCTATGGCCTCGACAAGAAGGGCGGCGGCGGCGTGATTGCCGTCTATGACCTGGGCGGCGGCACCTTCGACATTTCCGTGCTGGAGATCGGCGACGGTGTGTTCGAGGTGAAGGCGACCAACGGCGACACCTTCCTGGGCGGCGAGGATTTCGACCGCCGCGTGCTCGATTACCTGGCCGACGAGTTCAAGAAGGAAACCGGCATCGACCTGCGCGGCGACCGCCTGGCCCTGCAACGCCTGAAAGAGGCGGCGGAGAAAGCCAAGATCGAGCTGTCGAGCGCGATGCAGACCGAAGTCAATCTGCCGTTCATCACCGCCGACCAGAGCGGGCCGAAACACCTGACCATGAAGTTGACCCGCGCCAAGCTGGAGGCGCTGGTCGACGATCTGATCCAGAAGACCATCGAGCCCTGCAAGGCGGCCCTGAAGGATGCCGGGTTGAGCGCCGGCGAGATCCAGGAAGTCGTGCTGGTGGGCGGCATGACCCGCATGCCGAAGGTGATCGAGGCGGTGCGCAACTTCTTCGGGCGCGAACCGCACAAGGGCGTCAACCCCGACGAAGTGGTGGCGATCGGCGCGGCGATCCAGGCGGGCGTCTTGCAGGGCGATGTCAAGGACATCCTGCTGCTGGACGTGACGCCGCTGTCGCTCGGCATCGAGACGCTGGGCGGCGTCTTCACCCGCATCATCGACCGTAACACGACGATCCCGACCAAGAAGAGCCAGGTCTTCTCCACCGCCGACGACGGGCAGACGGCGGTCACCATCCGCGTGTTCCAGGGCGAGCGCGAGATGGCCGCCGACAACAAGCTGCTGGGCCAGTTTGATCTGGTGGGCATTCCCCCGGCGCCGCGCGGCGTGCCGCAGGTCGAGGTCGCCTTCGACATCGACGCCAATGGCATCGTCAACGTCTCGGCCAAGGACAAGGCCACCGGCAAGGCGCAGCAGATCCGCATCCAGGCCTCCGGCGGGCTGAACGACGCCGAGATCCAGCGCATGGTGAAGGACGCGGAAGCGCACAAGGAGGACGACCAGCGGCGCAAGGAACTGGTCGAAGCCCGCAATCATGCCGATGCGCTGGTGCACTCGACCGAGAAGTCGCTGCAGGAAGCGGGCGACAAGGTGGCGGCGGCCGATCGCACCGCCATCGAAACCGAGATCGCCAGCCTGCGCGAGGCGATGAAGGGCGAAGACAAGGACGCGATCAAGCGCAAGACCGAGCAAGTGATGCAGGCGGCCATGCGCATGGGCGAGGCCTTGCACAAGGCCGCCGGAGCGGACGGTGGCACCGAGCCGACCGACGGCGCTGGTGCCGGCCAGGCCGACGATGGCGTGGTCGACGTGCCGTTCGAGGAGGTCGACGAGAAGAAGAAGAAGAGTTCCTCGGGCTGAGCGAAGTTTCGGGCGCGGGCGCCGAGCCTGCGTTCGGCATGGCGGCAAGGCGCACGTTCGATAGGGTGCGGTGGCTCTGATGGCGAAGCAGGACTATTACGACCTGCTGGGTCTCGGCCGCGAAGCCGGGCCGGAAGACATCAAGAAGGCCTATCGCAAGCTGGCCATGCGCTATCACCCGGACCGCAATCCGGGTGACCGCGAGGCCGAAGCCAAGTTCAAGGAACTGAGCGAAGCCTACGACGTCCTCAAGGACGACGAAAAGCGGCGCGCCTACGACCGGTTCGGCCACGCCGCCTTCGAGGGCAACGGCGCCGGCGGGGCCGGGGGTTTCGATGCGCAGAATTTCGGCAGGAGCTTCGCCGATGTGTTCGACGACCTGTTCGGCGAGTTCATGGGCGGCCGGCGCCGCGGCGCGGGCCAGGGCCGCGGCGCCGACTTGCGCTACAATCTGGAAATCACCCTGGAAGAGGCGTTCCGCGGCAAGCGGGCGGAATTGCGCCTGCCGACCTCGCAGACCTGCGAGGCCTGCCACGGCACCGGCGCAGAAGGCGGAGCCAAGCCCGCGGTCTGCGTGACGTGCCGCGGCCAGGGCCGGGTGCGGGCACAACAGGGCTTCTTCACCATCGAGCGCACCTGCCCGACCTGCCACGGCGCCGGACAGACCAACCAGAACCCCTGCCGTGCCTGCGGCGGCGCCGGCCGGGTGCAGCGCGAGCGCACGCTGGCCGTCAACATCCCGCAGGGCGTCGACGACGGCACGCGGATCCGGCTCAGCGGCGAGGGCGAGGCGGGCCTGCGCGGCGGACCGCCGGGCGATCTCTACCTGTTCCTTTCGGTCAAACCGCACCGGCTGTTCCGCCGGGACGGCAGCGCCCTGCATTGCCGGGTGCCGATCGCCATGACCACCGCGGCGCTGGGCAGCCGGATCGAGATTCCGACCTTGGCCGGCGAAACCGCCGAGGTCAGCATACCCGCCGGCACCCAGAGCGGCCGCGAATTCCGTATTCCCGGCCACGGCATGCCGCACCTGCGCAGCGAACGCAAAGGCGACCTGGTGGTCGAGACGGTGGTCGAGACCCCGGTCAACCTCAGCCGCCGGCAGAAGGAACTGCTGCGCGAGTTCGACAAGGCGGGCGGCGGCGAGACCAGCCCGGAAAGCGCGGGTTTCTTCGCCAAGGTGAAGGAATTTTTCGCGGGCGAGTCGAAGGAATAGCCCGCCCTTCGCGCTAAGCCATTGATGATCTTGTGTTATCTCCCCCAGATATCATCTGCGGAAAAATGTATTGATCTATGATATAGCGTACTGAAATATGGTGATCGCAGGGGTAATCTAACCAGCGTGGCAAGGTTGATGGAGAGGGCAATGGCAACGACGATGCTGAAGCGGAACGACTGGCAGCAGACCCCGCGCCTGGCCGCCGCCGGTTTCGTCGTGTGGCTGGGCGGCCTGTCCGCCGTGCTGTTACTGGGCTGAACCGAGCGGGGGCATTTTTGCACTAGCCGCAAACCGGTGGAAAGGAGCCAACGCATACTGGTTGGCCGTTCCGACGGCAGGTGCTAACCTGACGTCCTCGCTGACCAACCAGAGCGGGGGCGGCTATGGGAAAAGGGCTTGGTGGGTTGGCTTTGGCGGTTCTGGTGCTGGCGGCGGGCGCCGGCGCCGCCCGTGATATCGGCATCACCAGCGCCGTCGTGCCGGCGGCACGCGGCACACCCCCCCAACAGGCCCCTCGAGTGCTGAGGATCGGCGAGGACATCTTGGCCAACGAGCGCCTGCAGACCGACGCGGGCGGGCGGGCGCATCTGTTGTTCGTCGACGGTTCGGCGCTGTCGGTCGGCGAGAATTCCGACCTGACGCTCGACCGCTTCATCTACGACCCGAACAGCAAGACCGGCGAACTCGCGTTTAGCGCCAGCCGCGGCGTGTTCCGCCTGGTCGGCGGCAAGATCAGCAAGACGAACGACATCGTCCTGCGCACGCCAACCGCAACCATCGGCATTCGTGGCGGCATCGCCGTTGCCACGGTGACGCAGGAAACGACAAGTGCCGATTTCCTGTTCGGTACCCGGATGACGGTGATCGGCACGGACAACCAGCGGCAGGTGGCGGAACGGCCCGGCAGCCGGATCAGCATCGAGATCGGCAAGCCGCCGAGCGATCCCGCGCCGGTGCCCCCCGCCGCCCTGCAACAGAACATCGCTTCGCTGGAGGCCGCGCCAACCGCGCCGCCGAAGCCGGCCGCGGGCCCAACCGCGCCACCGAAGCCGGCCGCGGGCCCAGCAGCGTCGCCGACGGCCGAGGCCGCTCCATCCCGGGCCGAGGCCGCGGGCCCAGCAGCGTCGCCGACGGCCGAGGCCGCTCCAACCCGGGCCGAGGCCGCGGACCCAGCCGCGTCGCCGACGGCCGAGGCCGCTCCA
>VGEV01000172.1 GCA_016869175.1 Alphaproteobacteria bacterium | reverse complement strand
GACGCTGGCGCGTCGCCCACATGCCCACAGCCGCCGCAACAGCAACTGGCAGCATGAAAGGATGACAGGGGAAAGCGCGGCTCCACCTTAGAAAGGCCTCATCGTGGTCCCACAAAAGGGGTCCACTCCACCACTCCAGGTCACGATCCAGGTTGCCACACTTTCCCAAAATAGCTACCTTGATGCTCGGGGTCGGGGTTATCTAGGGCATGTCGACTAAAGAGGAATTCTTTGATGTCTCGAACTTCCTACTTTTGAGGTGGCGCGGTTGCCGAGCTAGCAGCTGAACGCTGCTCGGCGTCAAAGATGGCTCCGGATGAACTGAGGCGCCGGCTGCGAGGGATGCTTTTATTGGCCACAGCACAGCCGTCATGCATGGAGGGAGAAGTGACCTATTTTCGCTTGCAAGACTGTCTTAGAGCGACCTGCGCCCTCGCGGTCATGGGACTGCCGCTGGCGTTCGCAACACCGGCCCAAGCGCAAGGTACGCTTCGGCTCGGCATGACCGCAGCCGACATCCCGACCTCTTTCGGGCAGCCGGACAACGGCTTCGAGGGCTTTCGTTGGATGGGCCTGATGGTATACGACGCCCTCGTGAATTGGGATCTTTCCTCCGCCGGCAAGGCGTCGGGCCTCATCCCCGGCCTCGCCGAGAGCTACGCCGTCGATGCAAACGACAAGACGAAATGGGTGTTCAAGCTGCGCAGGGGCGTGAAGTTCCACGACGGTTCGGACTTCAATGCCGATGCGGTCGTCTTCAACTTCGACAAGCTGTTCCAGAAGGATGCACCGCAATACAGTGCGCGACAGGCCTCGCTGGTCAACTTCCGCATCCCCTCGGTGGCAAGTTGGAAGAAGCTTGACGACCACACCGTCGAATTCACGACGAAGGCGCCGGACAGCTTTTTTCCCTACCAGATCTGCTACATCCTGATGGCCTCGCCGGCGCAGTGGGAAAAGACTGGTAAGGACTGGGACAAGTTCGCGAGCCAGCCCTCCGGCACCGGCCCGTGGAAGCTGATCAATCTGGTGCCGCGCGAGCGTGCCGAATTCGTGCCGAACAAGGCGTATTGGGACAAGAACCTGGTGCCGAAGCTCGACAGGGTGGTGACCTTTCCCATCCCCGACCCGAACGCGCGCACCGCTGCGCTGCTGTCCGGCCAGGTGGATTGGATTGAGGCGCCCTCGCCCGATGCGATCCCGCGCCTCAAGGCGCAGGGCATGGAGATCGTTTCCAACATTTACCCGCACATCTGGTCCTATCACCTGAGCCGGTTGCCCGACTCGCCGTGGAACGATATCCGGGTGCGCAAAGCCGCCAATTACGCGGTCGACCGGGCCGGCCTTGCCGCGCTGCTTGGTGGCTACGCTCAGGCGGCGAAAGGTCATGTGCCGCCTGGCGATCCTTGGTTCGGCAACCCGAGTTTCGAGATAAAGCACGACCCCGCAATGGCGAAGAAACTGCTGCAGGAAGCCGGCTTCGGGCCGGAGAAACCGGTCAAGGCCAAAATCCTGATTTCGGCGAGCGGCTCCGGTCAGATGCTGCCGCTGCAGATGAACGAGTATATCCAGCAGAATCTGAAAGAGGTGGGTATCGCGGTCGAGTTCGGCGTGATGGAATGGCAGGCGCTGCTCGATGTTTGGCGCGCCGGCGGCAAGGCGCCGCCCTCGCAGGGGGCGCACGCCCTCAACATCAGTTATACGACGCAAGACCCCTACAGCACTTTTACCCGCTTCCTGCTCAGCACGCTGCATGCGCCGACCGGCGTCAATTGGGGCTTCTATAGCGATCCGGAGATGGACAAGCTGTTGAACCAGGCCGCCAACTCCTTCGATGCGGCCGAGCGCGACCGGGCGCTGGCCCAGGTGCATACCAAGATGGTCGACGAAGCCTTGTTCGTTTGGGCGGTGCACGACGTGGCGCCGCGTGCGATGACGAAGAAGGTTAAGGGTTACGTGCAATCGCGCAACTGGTTCCAGTCGCTATCGCCGGTGTCAATGGCGCCCTGATCGTGCCCGCAGCAAGGAGGTTTCGCGCGCTCTCGCCTAATGCGGGAGAGGGCGCGCGGGCAGGTGCTCGCCCGCGCCGAAGGCGATGATCGGTTACGTCATCCGCCGCGTCCTCTATGTCATGCCGATCGCCGTCGGCGTAACGGTGATGATTTTTGCGCTCGTGCATCTGGCGCCGGGCGATCCGCTGAGCGCGGTGGTGGCGGCCGATGCGCCGGCCGAGGTGGTGCAGCAATTGAAGGAAGCCTACGGCTTCGACCGCCCGCTGCCCATTCAGTACGGCAGATGGCTGTGGCGGGCGGTGCAGGGCGATTTCGGCACCTCGATCGCGACCGGCCGACCGGTCGCGCAGGCGCTGGTCAAGGCGGTGCCGAATACCTTGATCCTCGCCGTTTTCGCGGCCCTTTTGGGATTTACATTGGGCTGCGTGCTTGGTGCGTTTGCCGGCTACTGGCAGGGGCGCGCGCTGGACAAGCTAGCGACCGGCGTCGCGGTGGCCGGCGTCAGCGTGCCGCATTACTGGCTGGGTCTTGTCCTCGTCATCGTCTTCGCGGTCGAGTTGAACGCCCTGCCGGCGATGGGCATGGGACCGGGTGGTTCCGGCGCCTGGGCCTGGGACGCGGAGCACCTACGCCATCTGGTGCTGCCGGTCGTCACCCTCTCGGTCATTCCGATGGGCATCGTGACCCGCACCCTCCGCGCCGCCGTGGCCGAAATATTACAGCAGGAATTCGTGCAGGCATTGCACGCCAAGGGGCTATGGTCCCATCAAGTGTTGGTTCATGTCGTGAAGAACGCGGCGCCGACGGTTCTCGCCGTCTTGGGGTTGCAGTTCGGCTATCTTCTCGGCGGCTCGATCCTGGTAGAAACGGTGTTCTCCTGGCCCGGCACCGGCTTTCTGCTGAACGACGCGATCTTCCGCCGCGACATCCCTCTGCTGCAGGGCACAATCCTGGTGCTGGCGCTGTTCTTCGTGTTTCTCAACCTTCTGGTTGACATTTTGCAGACCGCCATCGACCCGCGTATGCGGCGGACCTGAACGATGATCGACGCTACCCCCAGTGGAACTGCCGCCAAGATCGACGCCGGGATCGACCTTGCGCAAGTTGCCGCGCGATCGCGTGGTTACTGGCGAACCGTCTGGCTGCGGCTGCGGCGCGACAAGGTGACGATCTTCTTCGGCCTGCTGTTGGCCCTGGTCTTTCTGTCGGCAGCGTTTGCGCCTTGGCTGGCGCCGGGCGACCCTTATGCCACCAGCATGATCCGCCGCCTGAAGCCGATCGGCTTTCCGAACCACCTTCTGGGCACCGACGAGCTCGGCCGCGACATGCTCACACGCCTGTTGTACGGCGGCCGGCTGTCGCTGTTCATGGGCATCACGCCGGTCGTCAGCGCGCTGTTTTTGGGCGGCCTGTTGGGCCTGCTTGCCGGCTTCCTCGGCGGGCGCGTCAACATGCTCATCATGCGAACGATGGATGTGTTCTATGCCTTTCCCTCGGTGCTGCTGGCGATCGCCATCTCGGGCGCGCTCGGCGCCGGCGTGGTCAACGCCATCGTTTCGCTCACCGTCATCTTCGTCCCGCCGATTGCCCGCATTGCCGAGAGCGTCACGACGCAGGTTCGCAATCTCGACTATGTCGACGCAGCGCGGGCGAGCGGTGCCGGATCGCTCACCATCATCCGCGTGCACATCCTGAGCAACGTGCTCGGTCCTGTGTTCATTTATGCGACCGGCTTGATCAGCGTCTCCATCATCCTCGCTTCCGGGCTCAGCTTTCTTGGCCTGGGCACCGAGCCGCCGGAGCCGGAATGGGGCCTCATGCTCAACACGTTGCGCCAGTCGATCTACGTCAACCCCTATGTCGCGGCTCTACCCGGGGTCATGATCTTCGTGACGTCGTTGAGCTTTAACCTGCTGAGCGACGGGCTGCGCAGTGCCATGGACGTCCGTCTATGAGTGAGGAGCAGATGCCATTGCTCCGGGTGGAGGGTCTGACGAAGCACTTCCCCGTGCGAGGTGGCGCGCTGCACCGGCGGATCGCCACCGTGCAGGCGGTTGACGGCATTTCCTTCGACGTGCCGCGTGGCGAGACGCTGGGCATCGTCGGCGAATCCGGTTGCGGCAAGTCGACAACCGCGCGCCTGCTCATGCGCCTGATCGAACCCGATGCCGGCCGCGTGCTGTTCGATGGTCGTGCCGTTGCTACGGCCGGGGGCATTTCGCTGCGCGAGATGCGGCGCATGATGCAGATGGTGTTCCAGGACTCATATTCCTCGCTCAACCCGCACCTGCCGATCGAGGACACGATCGCCTTCGGTCCGACGGTGCACGGCGTGCCGAGGGAGATGGCGAAGCGACGGGCCCGCGATATCCTCGCCAAGGTGGGCCTCGATCCGAACTTGTTCATCCGCCGCTATGCGCACGAGCTCTCGGGCGGCCAGCGCCAGCGCGTCAACGTCGCCCGGGCCCTCGCCCTAGAGCCCGAGATCGTCATCCTCGACGAGGCCGTTTCGGCCCTCGACAAGTCGGTCGAGGCGCAGGTGCTGAATCTGCTGCTGGACCTGAAGCGCGACCTCAAACTCACCTACGTTTTCATCTCGCACGACCTCAACGTCGTGCAATATGTCAGCGACCGCGTGCTGGTTATGTATCTTGGCAAGATCGTGGAGACCGGCCCGGTCGAAGCGATCTACCGCCGGCCGCTACATCCCTACACGCAGGCCTTGCTTTCGGCGATGCCGTCGATGGATCCGCGACGGCGGGTGAGCGAGCCGCCGCTCTTCGGCGATCCGCCGAACCCGATCAATCCGCCGCCCGGCTGCCGCTTCCACACGCGTTGCCGCTTTGCAGAGGCAGTCTGCGGGGCGAGCGAGCCGGCGTTGTCGGCAGGCGCGGCCGGCGGACACTTCGCCGCTTGTCACATGGTGATCGCCGGTTCCGGCCACAGCCGCGCGCCGGGTGCCGTGCTCGGAGGAGGTGCATGAAACGACTGAACGCCGAGCTGGTCTTGGATCTCGTGGCGCGGACGCTGGGCATCGAGCTGCGCGCGGGATCCGGTGGCCGCGCGGCCGGGTCGGGCAACGCAATAGAAGCTGCGCTCGATGCCGTCGCCGGCCACTCGCTGTTCGATACCGAGCCGGCGCAGTTCGAGCGCGAGTTGCGCCGCCTTCGCGGAGAGTCGGGCGATGACTGATCCGACAACGCTCACGCTGGTCGGCGCCGCCGAGGCGGTGCGACAGGGTCGTTTGTCCGCACGCGAGCTGACGCAAGCAACCATCGCCAAGGCGGAGCGGCTGCAGCCGGTGTTAAACTGCTTCATCCATCGTCACCCGGAGCAGGCCCTGGCCGCGGCGGACGCGGCCGACGCGGCGCGTCGGCGGGGAGCTGCGCTCGGTCCGCTGCACGGCGTGCCGCTCGCACACAAGGATATGTTCTACCGGGCGGGCCTCGTCTCGACTTGCGGCTCTGCCATCCGCAAGGATTTCCTTCCGACGCAGACCGCCACCGTGCTCGGCCGCCTGGATGCGGCCGGTGCGATCGATCTCGGCGGTCTCAACATGTCCGAGTTCGCCTTTGGTCCGACTGGGCACAACGCCCACTGGGGCGATTGCCGCAATCCCTGGAACCCGGATCACGTGACAGGCGGTTCGTCGAGCGGCTCGGGATCGTGCGTTGCGGCACGCATTGCGTTTGGCGCGCTGGGTTCGGACACCGGTGGCTCGGTGCGGTTGCCGGCCGGGCTTTGCGGCGTCGTCGGCCTGAAGCCGACGCAGACGCGCGTCAGTCGACACGGCGCGATGGGCCTGTCGTTTTCGCTCGACGCCGTGGGGCCGCTCGCCCGCACGGTCCGCGACTGCGCGCGGCTGTTCACGCTGATTGCCGGGCACGACCCTGAGGACCCCACCAGCAGCCGGCTGGCGGTCCCGGATTGCGAGGCGACGACGCTGGCGCCGCAGATCAAAGGCCTGCGCATCGGCGTGCCGAGCAACTACTACTACGACTTGGCGACGGACGAAGTGCGCGATCTCATGCGGGCCAGCCTGCGCGTCTTCGCCGATCTTGGCGCCGAGATAGTGGACGTGGCGGTGCCCGAGCACGAGCGGGTACGCGAGCTCGCGTCGGCGGTGATCATTCCTGAGGCCGCGACGCTGCACGCCGCGTGGCTGCGCGAACGACCGCACGACTACGGTGCCCAGGTGCGTGCCCGCATCGAGCTCGGTCTGTCTTTCCCGGCCCACCGGTACCTGCAGGCGCTGCAGGTCCGCTCGGAAATCCTGCGACGTTTCGTCCAGAAAGTGTTTTCGCGTTGCGACGTGCTGCATGCTCCGGTGCTGGCTTTCCCCGTGCCCACCCGCGCCGAGACAGACGTGAAGGACGGTCCGTCGTTTCCGACGGTGCTGGCTCGCATGACTTGGTGCACCAGTCCGATCAACTATCTCGGCCTGCCGGGGCTGGCCGTGCCCTGCGGCTTTACTTCGAACGGCCTGCCGGGTGCCTTCCAGCTCGTCGGTCGCCCCTTCGCCGAGGGTGACTTGTTCCGCGTCGGGGCGGCGTACGAGCAGGCCGGCATCTGGACGGAACGGGCGCCGGCGCTGTGAACGAGCGCGAGCCGCTGGTCAGCGTCGAGAACCTGACCGTTCGCTTCGTTTCGCGCGACGCGACCGTGCATGCCGTCAATGGCGTTGACTTCACGCTCGACCGCGGCGAACTGCTGTGCATCCTGGGCGAGTCCGGTTCGGGCAAGAGCGTGACGCTGCGCGCGATGATGCGGTTGCTGCCGGCCCACCGCGCCATCATCGGCGGACGCGTGCTGATCGGCGATGCCGACGTGCTGGCGATGCAGCCGCAAGCACTTACCGAACTGCGCGGCGCCAAAGTGGCGATGATCTTCCAAGAACCGATGGTGGCCTTCGATCCGGTCTACACGATCGGCCGACAGATCGCCGAGACGGTCATGCGGCACGAGGGGGGCGGCTACGTTGCGGCTCGCCGGCGGGCATTGGACCTGCTGGAGCTCGTTCAGATCCCGTCTGCGGCGCGCCGGCTGGCCAATTACCCGCACGAGCTTTCGGGCGGTATGCGCCAACGCGCCATGATCGCGCTGGCGCTTTCCTGTCGCCCGAGCCTGCTGCTGGCCGACGAGCCGACCACGGCGCTCGACGCGACCGTTCAGATCCAGATCCTGCTGCTGCTGCGCCGCTTGCAGCGCGAGTTGGGCATGGCGGTTCTGTTCGTCACGCATGATGTCGGCGTCGCCACCGAGATGGCCGACCGGATTGCCGTCATGTATGCGGGTCGCTTTGTTGAAACCGGCCCGGTCGAGGCGGTAATCGAGACCCCGGCCCACCCGTATACGAAGGGCCTGCTTGCCTCCACCGTGCACGGCGCCCTGCGCGGCCAGCGCCTGCAGGCGATCCCCGGTTCGCCACCCGATCTGACGCGTCTGTCGCCCGGCTGCACCTTCGCGCCGCGCTGCTCCCGGGCCGCCGATGCCTGTCTTGCCACTGACCCGGCCGCGGTGTGGCTCGGGCCGCAGCACATGGCGCGCTGCCTGTGGCCGGCGGATGCCGGCGCGTCGCGTCCCGACATGACGGCACTGGGCGAAGGCGACAAGCGCGCCGGGTCGCCTGCCAGCCGGCGCTTGCCAGCTTCCAAAAACTCCTTCGACCAGCTGTAATAAAGCCCCTCCGCTATCCCCTCCCGCCGGCACAGCTCGGCAATACTCGACTCGCCCCGCAGACCGTCAAGTACGATCCGGATCTTCTCCTCCACCGAATAGTGCTTGCGGGTCGCACGGCAGATGGACACCTCGAAAACCTCTGGCGTTGAGGGTCGCGGGTTGATTCTCTGACCTCTGGCGATGGCCGGAGGCGGGGATGGCGGGACAGGCTGGTTTCTTCGACACGGACGAGCGGCTGGCGTGG
>VGEV01000171.1 GCA_016869175.1 Alphaproteobacteria bacterium | reverse complement strand
GCAAGCCGCGCCGGTCGGCGGCAAGGCGGTGTTCAGGCGTCCACATCGAGCACCCTCCTTCGATTCGGGTGCTCGACAAGGAATCACATCCGATTCTTCCGACTCAAGAACTTTCCGGTTGGGCTCTAAGACCGGTGACCGCTTATGTTTGAGGGGCTGCCCGCCTGGGCCCGATGATGTCGAAATCATAAACTGTCACCGGAATATACACTGCCGGAATATACACTGGGAATATACACTGAGGTACTTTGCATCAGAATAGTATACTGGCACCGGAATAGAGGGTTGTCGCCAGAGGACAACCACGCTGGATTGGACCGCGATCAGCGCCGGCTGGTTATACTGCGCGGCGGCGCAGGACAGGGGCGAGGGCAGGCCATGCGGGTGGGCGTGGAAGTCGGCGGCACCTTCACCGATCTGATCGCCATCGCCGACGGGCTGGTCCGCATCGCCAAGGTGCCGTCCACCCCGGCCCGGCCGGACGAGGGGGCTCTCGCGGCCATCGCCGCCGCCGGCCTGGATCTGCGGCAGGTCGACGACCTGGTGCATGGCTCGACCGTCGCCACCAACGCCATCCTGGAGCGCAAGGGCGCGCCGGTCGCCTTCTTCGTCACCAAGGGGTTCCGCGATCTCCTGCTGCTGCAACGGCACAACCGGCGCAGCATCTACGATCTGTTCTATGCCAAGCCCGAACCGGTCGTGGCGCGCGGCGACAGCTTTGAAGTAACAGAGCGCATGGGAGCGGACGGTCGGCCGGTCGAACCGCTGGACCAGGCGGCCGCGGCCCGGCTGATCGAGCGGGTGCTGGCCGGCGACCGCTACCGCGCGGTCGCCGTGTGCTTCCTCAACGGCTATGCCAACCCGGCGCACGAGGAGGCCTTCCGGCGGCTGATCGCCGAGCGTTTCCCTGGGCTTCCCGTCACCTGTTCCAGCGACGTGACGCGCGAGTTCCGGGAATACGAGCGCGCCTCCACCACCACGCTGGCCGCCTATGTGCAGCCGGTGATCGCCGGCTATCTGGGCCGCTTCGAGACGGCGCTGAAACAGCGCGGTTTCGCCGGCCGGTTTTCCGTCATGCAGTCCAACGGCGGCCGCCTGCCGGCGGCGGGCATGGGGCGGAACGCCATCACCTCGCTGTTCTCAGGACCGGCGGCGGGCGTGATCGGCGCCGTGCGGAAGGCCGGCCTGTCCGGCTACCGCGACCTCATCACCTTTGACATGGGCGGCACCTCGACCGATGTCTGTCTGGTGGCGGGCGGCAAGCCCGACCTGTCGACCGAGACCGAGGTGGACGGCCTGCCCATCCGCACGCCGGTGCTGGACATCGTCTCGGTCGGCGCCGGCGGCGGTTCCATCGTCTGGCGCGACGATGGCGGCATGCTGCGCGTCGGCCCGCGTTCGGCCGGGGCCGAGCCGGGGCCGGCCTGCTATGGCCGGGGTGGCACGCAGCCGACCATCACCGACGCGCACATGATCCGCGGCTCGATCCGGACCGAGGCCTTCCTGGGCGGGCGGATGCGGGTGGACGCGGCGGCCTCGCGCGCCGCCTTCGCGGCGCTCGCGGGCGAACTCGGCAGCAGCCTGGAAACCCTCGCCGATCACGCCGTGCGCATCGCCGATGCCAACATCGTGCGGGCGATCCAGCTGGTCTCGACCGAGCGCGGGCGCGACGCGCGCGACTACGTGCTGGTGCCGTTCGGCGGCGCCGGGCCGCTGCACGCGGCGGCGGTGGCGACCGAGCTTGGCATCCGCACCATCGTGGTGCCGCCCAACGCCGGCGTCTTGTCGGCCTTCGGCCTGCTGGCGGCCGACTTCGCACAGTATGAGACGCGCACGCATCGCTTCGTACTGGACCGGGCGGCGCCGGAGAACGTGCGCCGGATCTTCGCCGAACTGCGCGCGGCGGCGGCGCGGCACTTCCGGGCGCTTGGCATTGACGGCCCGCTCGGCTTCGAGCACAGCCTGGAAATGCGCTATGTCGGGCAGGCCTTCGAAGTCTCCGTCCCGCTGGACGAGGCAACCCTGGCCACCGACGACCCGGCGGTGCTGACCCAGCGGTTCAACAACCGGCATGCGCGGGTGTTCGAGTTCGCCGAGGCGGGTCACAACCGGGTCGAGGTGGTGTCGTTCCGGCTTGGCATCGCGGCGCCGCCTGGCGCGGTGCCGAGCCTCGGCGACAGCGCCGCGGCGGCGGCCAGCGGCGCCACCCGCCTCTACGAGGCTGGCCGCTGGCTCGAGGCGCGGCTATTGAACCGCGCCGCCATCCGCGAAGCGGGCGCGGTCGGCGGCCCGGCGCTGGTCGAGGACACCACCTCGACCATCTATGTCGCGCCCGGCTGGCGCGGCGGGCTGGATGCTTGCGATAATCTGATCCTGACCAGGGAGGCGTAGGGCATGGCGGTGCACGCGGTCGATCAGGCGGTGATCGCGCAAGGGTTGATCGCGGCGGCGCGCGAGATGGGCGCCAAGCTGGTGCGCAGCGCCTATTCGCCGATCGTGCGCGAGGCGAGCGACTGCGCCGCCGCGCTGCTCGACCGCTTCGGCAACGTGGTGGCGCAGGCCGAGCTCATCCCGATGCAACTGGGGCCGATCGGCACCACTTTTCGTGCCTGCGCGGCGATCTGCCCGCCCGAGCAACTCGGCGAGGGCGACTTCTACATCAACAATGACCCCTATCACGGCGGCCAGCACGTGCCGGACGTGTTCCTGTTCCAGCCGATCTTCTTCGCGGGCCACCTGGTCGGTTTCAGCGCCACCGTGGCGCATCATCTCGACCTGGGCGGCGGTGCCCCCGGCCTCAACCCGGAGGCCACCGACGTGCACCAGGAGGGCATCATCTTCCCGCCCTCGCGCTACAACCTGGCGCGCGACTGGAACGGCGGGCCGTTCGAACGCCTGGTGCGGGCCAATATCCGCGTGCCGGAGCAGACCATTGGCGATTTCAACGCGCAATTCGCCGCCAACGGCATCGGCGCCCGGCGGGTGAAGGAGCTGTGCGGCCGCTTCGGCGCGGACACGCTGATGGCCGCCATGGCGGAACTGCTCGACTATTCCGAGCGGCGCATGCGGGCCGCCATCCGCCAGGTGCCGGACGGGGTCTATTTCGGCGAGGACGCGCTGGACGACGACGGCATCAGCGGCCGGCCGCTGCCGGTCAGAGCCAAGGTGACGATCCAGGACGGCGCGGTCGAGGTCGACTACGAAGGCACCTGCGCCCAGGTCAAGACCAACCTCAACTGCCCCTTCGCCTCCACCATCGCCGCCGCGCTCTCGGCGGTGAAGTCGGTGCTGACCAGCCCCGACATCCCGTTCAACGAGGGCAGCAAGCGGCCGATCGCGGTCAAGGCGCCCTACGGCAGTCTGCTCAATCCGCGGCCGCCGGCGCCGGTCAGGGCGCGCATGCTGTCGGGCTACCGTGCCTTCAACGCGGTGATGAAGGCGCTGGCGCAAGCCGCGCCCGAGAAGGTGATCGCCGCCGGCTTCGACAGCACGGAGGTGATCTGCCTGTCGCATCTGGGCGAGAAGGGCTATCGCATCCACCTGGAGATCTTCGGCGGCGGCTATGGCGCCAGCGCCCATCGCGATGGCTGCGATGCGGTGGACAGCCCGCTGTCCAACTGCGCCAACGTGCCGGTGGAAGCGATGGAAATGGAATACGATTTCTTCCGCGTCAGCGATTACGGCCTGCTGCCCGGCTCGGGCGGCGCCGGCAAGCAGCGCGGCGGCCTGGGCTTCCGCCGGGTGTTCGAGATCCTGAAAGACGACGTCACCTTCGCCACCTATTCCGACCGCTTCGTCATTCCGCCCGAAGGCCTGTTCGGCGGCGAGCCGGGCGCGCTGGCCAGCACCTACGTGCTGCGCGGCAACGAGCGCATCGGCTTGCGCTCCAAGCAGAGCTTCGCCCTGACGAAGGGGGACCTGCTGGTCACCAACACCGGCGGCGGCGCCGGCTATGGCAAGGCCGCCGAGCGGCCGGACGCGCTGGTGGCGCGCGACCGGGCGCAGGGCTTCGTTGCCGGCGGGCCAGGCCCCAAGGCGGCGGAGTAGTCGCCGCAAATCGCGCAACGAAGCACGGAGCGATCGCGTATGCCGCCATTCGCCGGCGGGGTCAGGGTGTCGGTCGATATCGGCGGCACGTTCACCGACCTGCAGATCCTTGACGAATTCACGGGCGAGACGCACGCCCATAAGCTGCCGACCACGCCGGCCGACCCCTCGGAGGGATTGATCGCCGGCCTCAGCGGCGCCGCCGAACGCTTCGGCTTCCGGCTGGACCAGGTCAGGGCATTGCTGCACGGCACCACGATTGCCACCAACGCGGTGCTGGAGCGCAAGCTGCCGGCTGGCGCGCTCGTCACCACCGCCGGCTTCGAGGACGTGCTGGAGATCGGCCGGCACGTGCGCCGCGAGGTCTATGGCAACAAGGCCGAGCCGCGGCCGCTGCTGATCGCGCGCCGACACCGCTTCGGCCTGGCCGAGCGGATCGATGCGCGCGGCAACGTGGTCGAAGCGCCCGCCGAGGCCGGGTTGACGGCGCTCGTCCAGAAACTCGCCCGATCGAAGGTCGAGACCGTTGCCGTCTGCTTGCTGCATGCCTATGCCAATCCGGCGCACGAGCGCCTGGTGCGCGACCGGCTGAAAGCCGCGCTGCCCGATCTGCCGGTTTCGCTGTCGTGCGAGGCGAGCCCGGAAATCCGCGAGTTCGAGCGCAGTTCGACCACCGTGCTGAACGCGCTGCTGATGCCGGTGGTCGGGCGCTACCTGGCCCGGCTCCGCCAGCGCCTGGCGGCGGCAGGGCTCGACCTGCCAGTCTACCTGGTGCAATCCAACGGCGGCGTCACCACGCCGGAAACGGCGGCCGCGCAGCCGGTCCGCCTGCTGCTGTCGGGACCCAGCGGCGGCGCCCTGGCGTCAGAGACGCTGAGCCGCGAACTGGGGCTTGCCAACCTAGTCGGCATCGACATGGGCGGCACCAGCTTCGATGTTTCGGTGGTGCACGCGGGGCGCACCCGCTTGGTCAACCAGGGGGAGGTGGACGGGCTGCCGGTCAGGCTGCCGATGATCGAGATCCGCACCATCGGCGCCGGCGGCGGCTCGATCGCCCGGGCGGACGCGACCGGCCGTCTGCGGGTCGGGCCGGAGAGCGCCGGGGCTGTGCCGGGTCCGGCGTGCTATGCCCGCGGCGGCAAGCTGGCCACCGTGACCGATGCCAACCTGGTGCTGGGCCGCATCGACCCCCGGTTCTTCCTGGGCGGCCAGATGGGCGTGGACGAGGGCCTGGCCCGCGCGGCGGTGGAAGCCATGGTCGCTCGGCCGCTGGGCTTGAGCCTCGAACAGGCGGCCGACGGCATCGTCAGCGTCGCCAACGCCAACATGGCCGCCGCGATCCGGCTCAGTCTGTTCGAAAAGGGGCTCGATCCGGAGGACTTCGTGCTCGTCTCGTTCGGCGGCGCGGGCGGCCTGCATGCCTGCGCGGTGGCGGAGGATTTGGGCGCGGCGTCCGTGCTGTTCCCGCGCGATCCCGGCACGCTGTCGGCCTGGGGCATGCTGTTCTCCGACATCGTGCACGACCTGGCGCGCTCGAAGCCGGCCCGGATGGCGGGCGAGGCGGCGGCTTCGCTGGCGGCGCTGGCCGGCGAATTGCGTGAGGAGGGCGCCCGGCTGCTGCTGCGCGACCGCCTGCCGAAGGACCGGCGGGACTATCGCCTGGCGGCTGACCTGCGCTATCGCGGCCAGGCCTACGAGATCACCGTGCCGTGGCGCGGCCTGGCGCCGGACCCGGCCGGCGTCGCCCAGGCGGTGGCGGACTTTCATGACCTGCACGAGCGGCAATATGCCCATGCCGAACGCCACGCGGTGCCGGAACTGGTGACCTTGCGGCTGTCCGCCATCGGCCGGCTGGACAAGCCGAAGCCGCGGCCTTTCGGCGCCGCGGCGGGGCGGCCGACGGAACGTCGGGTGCATGCCGGCGGCGGCTGGCGGACGGTGCCGATCTGGCAGCGCGCCCTGCTGGCGCCGGGCGCGGCGTTGGCCGGCCCGGCGGTGGTGGAGGAGGCGCATGCCACGCATTACATTCCGCCCGGCTGGCGGCTGGCCGTGCTGGCGAGCGGCGAACTGTTGGCAAGGACGGAGGGAGCCGGCGCATGAGCGAACTCAACCCCGTGCAGCTTGAGATCATCCGCAACGCCCTGGTGGCGGCGGCGGAGGAGATGAGCGTCACGGTCTGGCGCACCAGCCGCTCGTCGGTCGTGCGCGACATCCTGGACTACTCGACCGCGGTGTTCGACGACGAGGGTCGCAGCGTGGCGCAGGCCGCGCGCATGCCGGTGCATCTCAATTCCATGGCGAGCTGCCTGACCGACCTGCTGGCCAAGTTCATCCCGCTTGCGGACTGGCACGAGGGCGACGTCGTCATCACCAACGATCCCTATTGCGGCGGCCAGCATCTGCCGGACTGGCTGACCTTCCAGCCGGTGTTCGTCGACGGCCGCAGGATCGCCATCGCCGGCATCCTGGTGCACCATCTCGACGTCGGCGGCGGCTCGCCCGGCAGCTACCATGCCGGCGCCACCGAGATCTTCCACGAAGGCATCCGCATCCCGCCGATCAAGATCGTGGAGGCGGGGCGCAAGAACGAGGCGGCGATCCGCCTGATCCTGCAGAACAGCCGCGAGCCGGCCAATGTCGGCGGCGATTTCCTGTCGCAGTTGGCGGCGCTCGATGTGGGTGCGCGCAATCTGCGGCGCATCGCCCGGCGCTACGGCCCCGACTGCCTGGCGCTGGCCTGCCGGCGCATCCAGGCGCAGTCGGAGGCCGCCATGCGGGCCGCCATCTGGGTGGTGCCGGACGGCCGCTACAGCTTCGAGGACTTCATCGACGACGACGGCATCGACCGCCGCCCCTTGCGCATCCACGCGCGCGTGACGGTTGCGGGCGAGGAGTTGACCATCGACCTGTCGGGCTCCAGCCCGCAGGCCAGGGGACCGGTCAACTGCACCTACAACATGACGGATTCGGCCGCGTTCTGCGGCGTGATGATGTCGCTGGGCACCGAAATCGCGGCCAATGCCGGCTGCTACCGGCCGATCCGGCTGATCGCCCCGGAAGGTCTCGTGGTCAACGCCCGCGCGCCGGCGCCGGTCGCCAACCGCATGGCCTGCGGCCACCGCATCGTCAACGCGGTGATGGGCGCCTTCGCGCAAGCCCTGCCGGAGCGCATTCCGGCCGCCTACTATGGCGTCAGCTACTCCTATGCGCTGAACGCCATCAACGCCGACCATTCGCGGCAGGTCTATTTCGACCTGGAATGCGGCGGCTGGGGCGGCCATCCGGAGGAGGACGGCGCCAATGCCTTCTCCTGCGGCTTCCACAACATCGCCAACACGCCGATCGAGCTGGCCGAGGCCAGCCTGCCGATCACCTTCCTGCGCTATGGCCTGAAGCCCGACAGCGGCGGCCCGGGCAAGCATCGCGGCGGCCTGGGGCTGGCCCGTGAGTTCCGCCTGGATGCCCCGGCCGGCGTGTTCGCCGCCAGTTTCGACCGCTTCACGCACCGGCCCTATGGCCTGGCGGGGGGCGCCGGCGGCGCGGCCGGGCGGCTCATGCTGCGCCGGGCGGGCGAGGGACAAGAGCAGGCCCTGCCGAGCAAGGTGTCGGACGTGGCGATGCGCCGGGGCGACGTGATCCGCCTGGAGACCGCCGGCGGCGGCGGGCATGGCGCGCCCGCCGCGCGCGACCAGGAGGCCATCCGCCGCGACCTGGCCGAAGGCTACCTGTCGGCCGAGGCCGCCCGGCGCGACTACGGTTACGACGGCACCTAGCCTGGATTATTCGTGACGCGGGCCGTATCGGTGCGGCGGGTGTAGCATAGCTCACTGATTTCGTTCAGGATTTGGTTGTCTAAGCCGGTCCTTCACGAGAGCAGGGAGGCGCCACGCCCGC
>VGEV01000170.1 GCA_016869175.1 Alphaproteobacteria bacterium | reverse complement strand
GGCGATCTTCGCCTTGAATGCCGCATCAAACTTCCGTCTTGTCTTCGCCATCGCTCCCTCCGTCACAATGACGGATCAGAACGCGGCTCCACTCAAGCCCCTGGTCCCAAAACCGGGGTCCACTTCTCCCCATCCCGCAACCATTGTCGGCTTGGCCGCGCGAGGCGGGTCAGTGGCTGAAGCATGCGCTTCGAGGCCGCTGACGGAGCCCGTAGAGCCGCCGATGCCGCCACGCGAGACTGCCAATGGAGTTCCTGGACAGCCTGATCCTCGGCAAGCCGTTGTGGATGTGGGCGCTGTTCCTTGCCCTCGTGCTCGCCCTTCTGGTCTTCGATCTGGGTGTGCTGCACCGTAAGGCACGCGAGATCGGCGTGGCCGAGAGCCTGTGGATGAGCAGCTTCTATATCGCCATTGGGCTGCTGTTCGGCGCCTGGGTCTGGTACAGCCTCGGGGCGCAGAGCGGCACCGAGTTTCTGACCGGCTTCATCGTCGAGAAGACGCTTGCCATCGACAATGTCTTCGTCATCTCGCTGATCTTCACCTACTTCGCCATCCCGGCGATCTATCAGCACCGCGTGCTGTTCTGGGGCATCCTGGGGGTGATCGTGCTGCGCGCGATCATGATCGGCCTGGGCGCGGCATTGGTTACCGAGTTCGCCTGGTTGCTCTACGTCTTCGCGCTCTTCCTGGTCGCGACTGGAGTGAGGATGCTGATGTTGGGCGACAAGCGGCCCGACATCGAGCGCAACCCCGTGCTGCGTCTGCTGCGCCGCAACTTGCGCATCACGCCAGACCTGCATGGCAAACGGTTCTTCCTCCGCCAGCCAGACCCGGAGACCGGCCGGCTGGCGATCTGGGTGACGCCGTTGTTCCTCGCCCTGGTGCTGGTCGAGATCGTCGACCTTGTTTTCGCCGTCGACAGCATACCGGCCATCTTTGCCATCACCACCGACCCCTTCGTCGTCTACACCTCCAACATCTTCGCCATCCTGGGCCTGCGGGCGCTCTACTTCGCCCTGGCGGCCATCATCGGTCGCTTCCACTATCTCAAGCCGGCGCTGGCGCTGGTGCTGATCTTCATCGGCGGCAAGATCTTCATTGCCGACCTGATGGGCTGGGAAAAGTTCCCGCCCGCCATCTCGCTTGGCGTCAGCTTGGCGCTGCTGGCCGGCGGCATCGTCTACTCGCTCTACAGGACCCAAGTGGCGCCGCCGCGGATTGGCTCAGAACGGCTTGACGGTGCCCAGGAAGGCCATGACCAGCACCAGGAACCACAGCGTGCCGGCCGAGGCGCCGGCCCATAGGCGGTTCACCTTCATCAGCGCCTCGGCGCGCTGGCGGCGCTCGCCGCCGGCACGAACGTCCTCGATCAGCGGATACCAGCGGTCGCCCGCCCACATGATCCAGAGGGCGTTGAGGCCGATCAGGCCGAACAGCAGCACCTTGCAGGCAAGCCAGGTGCCAGCAAAGAGCTGACCGGTGGCGAGCGCATAGGCGCCGAGACCGGTCATGCTGACCGCGGTCAGACGCCACACCCAACGATCGAGCCGCGCCAGCAACCGGCCGCTGGGCGTGCTGGCCCGCAGCCGCGCCGCGAAGATCAGCGCCAGCCAGGCCAGGCAGATCAGCCAGACCAGTGCCAGCCACCAGCCGTCGACAGGCGAACCGAAGCGCAGCGCCAAGCTGAAGCCGAAGGCAATGATCAGCACGAAACAGGTGCGCGGCGCCAGATCGACCTTGTAGCGGATGCGCCGCACCCGCAGCCGCTCTTCGATATCGAGATCCTGGCGCGTCATCTGGCTGTCGCAGAAGAACACGCCGAGATCGGCGCCCAGCCAATAGCCAAACAGCAGCACGTGAACGAACTTGAAGACATCATGCAGGGCGATGAACATTCCGGCCCCTGCCCGTGGCGAACGTCGGGGTCAGCATGCGCGCTCTCGCCAGGCGCGATTTGCGCAGGCACAATCGCTAGGCGGATGGCGCGACGGTCAGACCCTGCACCTTGTGCTTGGCGATCAAGCCAGCGACCAGGCCAGAGGCCTTTGCCTCTTCGACGAACACGCTGAGGAAACGTGCCGCTTCGACATTGCTGCGCGCGGTGCCGATCGCCTGCTGCACGGCGGAGAACTGGCCGGCGAGAATGCGGGCGCCCGGAAGCTTCTCCAGATCCGTTTGCAGCCTCGGTCGCAGGCCGGCCAACGCCTCGAGCTTCTCGGCGACGAAGCGTTCGAAGGCACCGTCCAGGCTGTTCGACCAAACCAGCGCGGCGTGCTTGACGTTGCGTTCCAGCCACAGGCCATAGGCGCTGCGCTGGGTGACGGAAACCCGGATACCCGGCCGGTCGACTTCCGCCAACGTGCGGATCGGCGAACCCGCGGGCACCAGATAGGTTGCCTCGATCTCGACATAGGCATGGGTGAAGGCGATGGTCGCCGCCCGTTGCGGTTCGGCCCCGATCAAGCCGATATCCCAGACATCGCGGCCTGCCTGGTCGGCAAGCTCGCCCGGCGACTTGAAGGGAACGAGCGTCAGCGGCACGCCCAGCCTTTGGGCAACGCTCTGGGCCATGTCGGGGGCGACACCCAGCGGATCGCCGGCCGCGTCGCGGCCCGTGACCAGCAGGAAATTCGCCATGTTGATGGCGGCGCGCAGCACGCCCCGCGGCGCCAATTGCGCTTTCGCTTCTGCGCTTGCGAGGGTTGACATCCGGCCACGTCGACAAGCTAGGGGTGTGACCGCGCCTGGCGTCCCCTAGGGGACTCGAACCCCTGTTTTCGCCGTGAGAGGGCGACGTCCTGGGCCGCTAGACGAAGGGGACGCGCGCGACCGCCGCCACGACAGATACCCTTGCTGGCCAAGTCGGGTCAAGGACGGTGTGCCGGGTTGCACTACAATCGCCCGGCAACGAATCCACTGGGCGGGGCCGGCGATGACCACAGGCGAGGGCGAGATCCTTCTGACCATCATGCTGAAGCACGACCAGTCCAAGCGGCTGGCCGAGATCAACGCCTAGCTGGACAAGGCCGGGTTCTGGAAGCGCTTTCCGTCACCCGGCACCGAGGTGGTCTCCTGGTATGTGATGATGGGCATTGGCTAGGTGGTGACGCTGCGCCTGCCCGGCCACAAGCTGCGCGAGGTCAATCTGGTGATCGAGCAATGCGCCTGGGGCGCCTTTCAAACGGCGTTCCATCTTACCTACGATTTCCGCCCGATCTGGCAACAGATCAGGGACCAGCAGGCCTGAAGCGCTCAGCGGCCGCTGAACCGGGCCGGCCGCTTCTCGACGAAATGCGCGACGCCCTCGCGGAAATCCTCGGTCTTGAAGCTGGCACGCATCTCGGCGTTGGCCAGCCGGGTTGCCTCCGCCAGGTTCTGGGCGAGCGACTGGTAGACTTGCGCCTTCATCACGCGCATCGCCCGGGGCGAGACGTGGTCGGCCAGGTCCCGCGCATAGCTCAGTGCCACCGGCATCAGGTCGGGCGCGGGCAGAACGCGGGCGATCAGGCCCATCGCCTGGGCCTCGACCGCCGGCACCCTGCGGGCGGACAGCAGCAGGTCAAGCGCGTGCTGCGGCCCGACCAGGCGCGGCAACATCCAGCCGATGCCATGCTCGGCAATCAGACCGCGGCGGGCGAAGGCGGTGGTGAACACCGCCGTGTGGGCGGCGAAACGGAGATCGGCGAAGAGCGCCATCACCAGGCCCAGCCCGGCGCAAGCGCCATTGATGGCGCACAAAATGGGCTTCGGCACCGTTGGGAAGTAGCTGTAGCGCTGCGTCCAGTCGGCCGGCAGGTCAAGGCCGCCGGGAATGCCGCCCGCAGGGGCCAGCGGTTCGCCGCTGGCCGGGGCATCGCCAATGCCCTGCAACAGGCTCATGTCGGCGCCGGCGCAGAAGCCTCGCCCCGCGCCGGTCAGCACGATGGCGCGGACGCCATCGTCCGCCGTCGCCTCGCTCATCGCCTGGAGCACCTCGCGTTCCATCACGCGGGTCCAGGCGTTCAGCTTGTCGGGGCGGTTGAGGGTGACGGTGGCAACCCTGTCCTGGACCGCGTAGAGAATGTCCTGATAGGCCATGCGGTGCTCCCTGGTGCCGCGTCATTCTAGGGAGCGCCTGACCCGGATGCCACGCGGGCAGGCGTCGTGGCGTGGTTTGACAGCGGGAGGGCGGCATGCAGCGGGGCGGACGGCTGGAGGATCGGCGGTTCCTGACGGGGGCGGGCCGTTACATGGACGACCGTTCGCCGGCCGGCGCGTTGGTTGGACATGTCCTGCGCTCGCCGCACGCGCATGCCGAGATCCGCCGGCTCGATGCCTCGGCGGCGCTGCGGATGCCGGGGGTCTGGGCGGTGCTCACCCATGCGGAACTGCGTCAGGATGGCATCGGCGGCCTGCGCTGCGGCGGTCTGGTCAAGAACCGCGACGGCAGTCCGTGCTACGACCCGCCGCGGCCTCTGTTGGCCGACGGCCGGGCGCGCCATGTCGGCGATCCGGTCGCCTTGATCGTTGCCGAGACCGGCGAGCAGGCGCGCGACGCGGCCGAGGCGGTCGAGGTCGACTATGAACCGCTGCCCGCGGCGGCGGATACGGCCAGCGCCATTGGCGGCCCGACGATCTGGCCAGCGGCGCCCGACAACCGCTCGTTCGAATGGGAAGTCGGTGACGAGAAGGCAACCGATGCCGCCTTCGCTACCGCCCGACACGTGGTCAGGCTCCGCACCGTCAACAACCGCTTGGTCATTGCCACCATGGAACCGCGCGGCGCCATTGGCAGTTATGACCCGGCCAGCGGCGTCTACACGCTGGCTTCGCCCACGCAAGGCGCGCACACCATCCGCGGCTTGCTGGCGGGGCCGGTGCTGGGCGTGCCGAATGAACGCCTGGTGGTGCTGACCGACGACGTCGGCGGCGGCTTCGGCATGAAGGGTTTCGCCTATCCCGAGCAGGGCGTGGTGCTGTGGGCGGCGAAGCGGCTAGGGCGGACGGTGCGTTGGGCGGGCGAACGCGGCGAGAGCTTCCTGTCGGACATCCAGGCGCGCGATCATGTCAGCGAGGCCGCCCTGGCGCTCGATGGCGATGGCCGTTTCCTTGCCCTGAAGGTGCATACCATCGCCAATCTGGGTGCCTATCTCT
This sequence comes from Alphaproteobacteria bacterium, assembly GCA_016869175.1. GTDB lineage: Bacteria > Pseudomonadota > Alphaproteobacteria > VGEV01. The sequence goes on along the minus strand of VGEV01000170.1, from coordinate 2,826 downwards.
CCTCGCACGCACCCTATATCCCGACTTATGCCTATTCGCGCACGCTGACCGGCGCCTTTCGCATTCCGGTCGCCTATCTCAAGGTCGATGGCGTGTTCACCAACACCGTGCCGGTCGATGCCTATCGCGGCGCCGGCAAGCCCGAAGGCAATTTCCAGCTCGAACGGCTGGTCGACCTGGCGGCCAGGGAATTGCGGCTGGACCGGATCGAACTGCGCCGGCGCAATATGTTGAGCGCCGCCGACATGCCTTTCAAGTCGCCCTCGGGGCCGGTTCACGACAGTGGCGATTACCGCCACATGCTGGAACGCGCGCTGGCCCTGGCGGACCGTCCGGGCTTTGCCGCCCGCCGTGTCGACAGCCTGGCGCGCGGGCGCCTGCGTGGCTTCGGCCTCGCCAGCTACGTGCACGGCACGGGCGGTACCGCGGACGAGCAGGACCGGGTGACGGTGGCGCCGACCGGCGGCGTGTTGGCAACCGCCGGCACGCAGTCCTCGGGCCAGGCTCACGAAACCGCGTTCGCTCACCTGATCGCCCGGGAACTGGGCGTGCCGGCGGCCGACATCCGCATCATCCAGGGCGATAGCCAGCGCATTGCAAGCGGCGGCGGCAGCGGCGGCTCGTCCTCGCTGATCATTTCCGGCACCACACTTCGTGCCGCCTCGCTGGCGCTGATCGAGACCGGTAGGCGCCAGGCGGCGCATCTGCTGGAAGCCGCCACGGCAGACATCGAGTTCCGCGATGCGCATTTCGTGGTCGCCGGCACCGATCGCCGCCTGCACCTCTACGACGTCGCCAAGCGCATCGCCCTGGCGTCCGATTTGCCGGCCGACCTGCCGCGCGAGCTGTTCGGCGAAGCCCGTTTCGATGCCAGCTTCAACGCCTTCCCCAACGGCTGCCAGGTAGCCGAGGTGGAAATCGATGCCGAGACCGGCAGTGTCACGTTGCAGCGCTTCCTCAGCGTGGACGACGCGGGCGAGGTGATTCTGGATGACGTCGTGCGTGGCCAGATCCATGGCGGCGCCGTGCAGGGGATCGGTCAGGCGTTGCTGGAGGAGGCGCGTTACGACCCGGAAACGGGGCAGCTTCTTTCGGCGACGTTCATGGACTATGCCTTGCCACGCGCCGACGACCTGCCGGCCTTCGAGACCGTGCTGGATTGCCCGCAAGCGACCCGGCGCAATCCGCTTGGGGTCAAGGGCGTCGGCGAATGCGCCACCATCGGCGCGCCCGCCACGATCGCCGGCGCGGTGCTCGACGCCCTGGCCGAGCGCGGCGTCGTTCATCTTGACATGCCCTATACGGCCGAGAAGATCTGGCGCGCCTTGCGGGGCGGGTGAAGCCGAAGGCGATGCAGATCACACTGGAGGTGGTGCTGCCGATCTTCGGCCTGATCGCGGTCGGCTTCGCGGTCGGGCGCACCGCGCTGCTGGGGCCGGAAGGCGTTCGCGGCCTCAGCAACTTCGTCTTTTACGTCGCGATTCCGGCTCTGCTGTTCCGCACGCTGAGCCAGGGACTGCCGTCGCGCACGCTGGATTGGACCGTCCTCTTCGCCTATTTCGGCGGCGCTTTCGCCACCTTCGCCGTGGCGGCGGCGGTGGGTTCCCTTGTCTTTCGCCTGCCGGTCCGCGAAGCCGGCTTGATGGGCATGGGCGCCGGCTTCGCCAACGTGGTGATGATGGGCATTCCCCTGATCGCCACCGCCTTCGGCCCCAGCGGCCTCATTCCGGTGATACTGATCGTCGCGTTCCATTCCGTGCTGTTGATCGGCGGTACGACATTGTGGCTGGAGACGGCGCAGGGCGGCCGGGGCGGCTTCGGCCCGACGCTGGCGGCGACGGCGCGCAGCCTGCTGGGCAATCCGGTGATGCTGGGCATGGCGGCCGGCGTCGGCTATTGCCTGACCGGGCTTGGCCTGTGGGCTCCGGTCGACCGGTTCACCCAGCTATTGAGCCATGCGGCGGCGCCTTGCGCCTTGTTCGCGCTGGGCGCGACGGTGGCGGGTTTTCGCCTGGGCGGGCGGGTGCCGCAGACGCTCTTCCTCGTTGGCTGCAAGATGCTGCTGCACCCGGCCCTGGTCTTCGTGCTCTCGACTTGGGTGTTCGCGGTCGATCCCGTCTGGGCGGCCATCGCCACCATCGCCGCGGCATTGCCGACCGGCGCCAACGTGTTCATCCTGGCGCGGCGCTACGACGCCTACGTCGATGGCATCAGTTCGGCCATCTTGCTGTCGACCGGCCTGTCGATTGGCAGTTTGGCGCTGCTGTTGGCTATGCTGGGGCCGACGCGATAGGGGCCGACCATGGACGAACGCGAAGCGGTGCTGTTCGCCAACGAAGCCTTCTACCGGGCATTCGCCGACCGCGACATGGGAGCGCTGGCCGAATTGTGGTCGCGCCAGCACGCCGTTGCCTGCATCCATCCGGGTTGGCCGCCGCTGTTCGGCCGGGACGATGTCTTGCAGAGCTGGCAGGCCATCCTGGGCAATCCCAATTCCCCCGCGATCCGCTGCCGACAGGCGCGCGCCATGGTCCATGGCGACGCCGCGGTCGTCGTCTGCTACGAGGAAATCGACGGCCGGTTTCTCATCGCCAGCAACGCCTTCGTGCGCGAGGGCCGGGTCTGGCGCATGACGCATCACCAGGCCGGGCCGACCAGCGGCCAGCCCGAGGCCGAAGCCGAGAGCGAGCCGCCGCGCGTCCACTAGAGCCGATTCAATTTAATCGCAGTCGTATCCCGCGGCGGCGAAATAGTTTTGGCACTCGCCGGGCGCGAAGGCGTCGAGGGCGCCGGCGATGGCCTGCCAGAGGTCGGGGACGGTACGGG
>VGEV01000169.1 GCA_016869175.1 Alphaproteobacteria bacterium | reverse complement strand
GCTGCTTCAGCAAGCTCAAGCAGTTCCGCCGCGTCGCCACGCGCTTCGCGAAAACCGCGCAAAACTACCTCGCTGTCGTCACCATCGCCGCCACCGTGCTATGGCTGAGATAAGTGTCCACAGAACCTAGGGCGTCTGGCCCAACGGGCTGCAGCGGCCGGATTCCTGGCCGGTCGAGCAATCGAAGAATATGACCGCGTCGTCCGGATGCCCGAGACCGAGCAACAGCCGCGCGCGTTCCTCCAGCAGGTCGGCGTCGAGCTGCTGGGGTTGCAGCAGCCGCACCCGGTTCTCGATCGCCTGTCGTTCGACGCGCAATTCCGCCAATTGCGCCTCGGCCAAGCGCAATTCCTGTTCCAGCTTGCCGAACGCGATCGCGCCCCGGTCGCCATGGATGGCGTGGTAGCCGAAGTAAACCAGCGCCGCGCCCGCCGCCAGCGGCGGCACGGCCTGGCGCAGGAACCGATGCAGGTTGAAGGCTGCGGTCACGCGACCAAGGAATCACAAGGTCGTGGGTCGGTCAACGGAATTTCCGCGCTAACCCCGCAGGATATCGCGCCCGGCATAGCGCGCCTGCGTGCCCAGCTGTTCCTCGATCCGCAGCAGCTGGTTGTATTTCGCTAGTCGGTCGGATCGGGCCAGGCTGCCGGTCTTGATCTGCCCGCAATTGGTGGCGACCGCCAGGTCGGCGATGGTGGTGTCCTCGGTCTCGCCCGAGCGGTGCGACATCACCGCCCGGTAGCCGGCTCGCTGGGCCATCTCCACCGCCTCCAGCGTCTCGCTCAGCGAACCGATCTGGTTGACCTTGACCAGAATCGCGTTGCCGACGCCCTCGGCGATGCCGCGACCCAGCCGCTTGGGGTTGGTCACGAACAGGTCGTCGCCGACCAGTTGCACGCGGGCGCCCAGCGCCGCCGTCAGCCGCCGCCAGCCGGCCCAATCGTCTTCCGCCATGCCGTCCTCGATCGAGGCGATGGGAAAGGCGGCCGCCAGCTGGGTGTAGTAATCGACCATGCCGGCGGCATCCAGCACCTTGCCCTCCCCCGCCAGGTGATAGCGGCCCTCGCGGTAGAACTCAGTGGCGGCGGCATCCAGCGCCAACACCACGTCCGCCCCCGGCTTGAGACCCGCCCCCTCGATGGCGCCCGCGACGAAGGCCAGCGCCTCCTCGCTCGAACGCAAGGCCGGCGCGAAGCCGCCTTCGTCGCCGACATTGGTGTTGTGGCCGGCCTTCTTCAGCCGGTCGCGCAGTTCGTAGAACACCTCTGCGCCCAGCCTGAGCGCGTCCGCGAAACTGCCGGCGCCGACCGGCAGGATCATGAATTCCTGCAGGTCGATCGGGTTGTCGGCATGCGCGCCGCCATTGAGGATGTTCATCAACGGCACCGGCATGAGGCGCGCGTTGGCCCCGCCGACATAGCGATAGAGCGGCAGTCCGGCCTCCGCCGCGGCGGCCTTGGCGACCGCCAGCGACACCCCCAGGATGGCGTTGGCGCCGAGCCGGCCCTTGTTCTCCGTGCCGTCAAGCGCGATGGCCAGCCGGTCGATGCGCAGCTGCTCGTGCGCCTCCTGCCCGGCCAAGGCCTGGTGCAACGGTCCGTTGACCGCCTCGATCGCCTGACGCACGCCCTTGCCGCGATAGCGCTTGCCGCCATCGCGCTTCTCCACCGCTTCGTGCGCCCCGGTCGAGGCGCCCGACGGCACCGCGGCCCGGCCGAGAGCGCCGCTGGCCAGCCGCACATCGACCTCGACCGTGGGATTGCCGCGGCTGTCCAGGATCTCGCGCGCGCGAATGTCGACAATCTGGCTCAAAACGGCTCTCCCTGCTGGGCGGCCCCGGGCTCTTAGCGCGCTGGCCGGCGGCAAGTCAAAACCGGCTGGGTTAACGGCCGGCAAACCCTATCCGTGGCAAACAGGGCTTCGGCAGCGGTTGAGGCAGAGCCATGCAGGACGTCTCCAAGCACAGCGATTCGATCGCCCGGTTGCGGCCCTGGCGCGGCACGGTGGCCCCCGGCTGCTTTGCCAATTTCCTGGGCGCACAAACCGCGCTCGAATTCGTCGCCCGGCACCCGCCGTCCAACGCCGTCATCGCCCCGCCCGAGGGCGGCGAGGCGATGGCGCGCTTGCCCACGCCGCGCGACGGCGAGCTGTTCTTCGAATTCGCCAGCCTGCTCGACGCCGTGCGCGAGGCGGAGGAGCGCTTCGTCATGCTGGAACTGGGCGGCGGCTATGCCGCGCGCTCGGTCGATGCGGCGCTGGCCTTGCGCCGCTTCAATCCGCTACCCGCCTTCCTCCTGGTGGTGGAGGCCGAGCCGACACATTTCGCCTGGGCCGAGCAGCATTTCCGCGCCAACAGCCTCGATCCCGAGCAGCATTGGCTGATCAATGCCGCGGTCAGCAGCCAGAACCAGCCGGTACCGTTCCTGATCGGCGCCGGCTACTATTTCAACTAGGTGCTGCGCGGGCCGGAGGCGCACTTCCTGTTCAACGCCATCAAGGCCAACAACCTCAGCGAGGCGACGCTGCAGAACCTGCTGCTGAGCGGTTCCGCCGGCCTGTCGATCGCCATGGGCGATGCCTGCGCGACCAAGTTCGACGTGCGCTTCGTCAACGCCATCCCGCTCGCCGACCTGCTGCGCCCGCTGTCGCATGTCGACCTGCTCGACATGGACATCCAGGGCGCGGAGGTCGAGGTGCTGGGTTCGGCGATGGCCGCCATCGATGCCAAGGTCAAGCGCGCGCATGTGGGCATGCACGGCCAGGACCTGCACGACGCGACCCGGGCGCTGTTCGTCGAGCGGGGCTGGCGGCCGGTGTTCGACTTCGCGCCGCAGACCGTGCACCGCACCAGCGGCGGCGCGTTCGAGACCCAGGACGGCATCCTGGCATTCGGCCACCTGCGCCTGCTGACTAGTCAATAGATGGCTGCTTAGACAATTGATCCAGGGCGACCAGCCGCTCCAGCAATGCCGGCAGATCGGCCAGGCGCACCATGTTGGGACCGTCCGAGGGGGCGCGGTCGGGATCCTGGTGGGCCTCCATGAAGACGGCGGCCACGCCGACCGCGACGGCTGCCCTGGCCAGCACCGGCACGAACCGCCGTTCGCCGCCCGATTTCGTGCCCTGCCCGCCCGGCTGCTGCACCGAGTGGGTGGCGTCGAACACCACGGGGAAGCCGGTTTCCGCCAGGATTGGCAGCGCCCGCATGTCGGAGACGAGCGTGTTGTAGCCGAAGCTGACCCCGCGTTCGGTCAGCAGCACGCGCTCATTGCCGCTGTCGACCAGCTTGGCGGCGACGTGGGCCATGTCCCACGGTGCCAGAAACTGCCCCTTCTTGACGTTGACGGCGCGGCCCGTGCGGGCCGCGGCCACCAACAGATCGGTCTGCCGGCAGAGGAAGGCCGGGATCTGCAGCACGTCCACCACCTCCGCCGCCTCGCGCGCCTCCTCGGCGCCGTGCACGTCGGTCAGCACCGGGCAGCCGAATTGCTGGCGCAAGGCCTGGAACACCGGCTTCGCCGCTTCCAGGCCCACCCCCCGCGGGCTGCCGAGCGCGGTGCGGTTGGCCTTGTCGTAGGAGGTCTTGTAGATGAAGCCGAGGCCCAGGCGGCCGGTCAGTTCGCTGAGCGCGCCGGCCATGTCGAAGGCATGCTGCCGGCTTTCCATGGCGCACGGCCCGGCGATCAGCACCAAGGGCAGGTCGTTGCCCAGCGTGACGTTGCCGATCCGAACGTGTCTTGCTTCGCCCATCGCCATCTCCGCTGGATGGCGCCTCTAGCACGGAACACCGCCCGCCCGCGACTGCGCCCGCTTCGCGCCCGGTTCAGACGAGGCGCGACTGCTCGACCGCCGCCTTGATGAACGAGGCGAACAACGGGTGCGGCTTGAACGGCTTGGATTTCAGTTCGGGATGGAACTGCACGCCCAGGAACCAGGGATGCGCCGGAATTTCCATGATCTCCGGCAGCAGGCCGTCGGGCGACATGCCGGAGAAATTGAGCCCGACCTCGCTCAGCCGCTCGCGGTAGTTGATATTGACCTCGTAGCGGTGGCGGTGCCGCTCTGCCACCATGGGTTGGCCGTAGATGGCGCGGGCCAGGCTGTGCTCGGCCAGCAGGCAGTCGTAGTTGCCAAGCCGCATGGTGCCGCCCAGGTTGCCTCCGGCCTGGCGCCGCTCGGTGGCGTTGCCGCGGCGCCATTCGGTCAGCAGGCCGACCACCGGCTCGGCGCAGGGTCCAAACTCGGTCGAGCCGGCGCCGGCCAGGCCTGCCATGTTGCGCGCTGCCTCGATCACCGCCATCTGCATGCCGAAACAGATGCCGAAATAGGGCACCCGACGTTGGCGCGCGAAACCGGCGGCGGCGATCTTGCCCTCGGTGCCGCGTTCGCCGAAGCCGCCCGGCACCAGGATGCCGTGCACGTCGTCGAGATGCAGCACGGCGTCCTGGCTCTCGAAGACCTCGGCGTCGATCCAGGCCAGATCGACCTTGACGTTGTTGGCGATGCCGCCATGCGTCAGCGCTTCGGCGAGCGATTTGTAGGCATCGCGCAGGTGGGTGTACTTGCCCACCACCGCGACCTTCACCCGGCCCTCGGGCGCCACCAGCCGGGCCACGATCTCGCGCCAGCGGCCAAGCTCGGGCGCCGGCGCCGCCTCCAAGCCGAAGCCCTGCAACACCTGCCGGTCGAAGCCTTCTTCGTGATAAGCGAGCGGCACTTGGTAGATCGAACTGGCATCCAGCGCCTGGATCACCGCCCGTTCCGGCACGTTGCAGAACAGCGCGATCTTCTTGCGCTCGCTTTCCGGCACCGGCCGTTCGCTGCGGCAGAGCAGCACGTCCGGCTGGATGCCGATCGAGCGCAGTTCCTTGACCGAATGCTGGGTCGGCTTGGTCTTCAACTCGCCCGCGGCGGCGATATACGGCACCAGCGTCACATGCACGAAAATCGTGCGCTCGCGCCCCAGTTCGTTGCCGAGTTGGCGGATCGCCTCCAGGAACGGCAGGCTCTCGATATCGCCCACCGTGCCGCCGATCTCGCACAGCAGGAAGTCGGTGCTTTCGGTATCGGCCAGCACGAACTGCTTGATGGCGTCGGTGACGTGCGGGATCACCTGCACCGTGCCGCCCAGGAAATCGCCGCGCCGCTCGCGCTCCAGCACTTTCTGATAGATGCGGCCGGCGGTGACGTTGTCGCTGCGCCGGCTGGGCACGCCGGTGAAGCGCTCGTAGTGGCCGAGGTCCAGGTCGGTCTCGGCGCCATCCTCGGTGACATAGACCTCGCCGTGCTGATAGGGGGACATGGTCCCCGGATCGACGTTGAGGTAGGGGTCCAGCTTGCGCAGGCGCACGCTATAGCCGCGCGCCTGCAGCAGCGCGCCCAGCGCCGCCATCGCCAGTCCCTTGCCCAAGGAAGACACCACGCCGCCGGTTATGAAGATGAACCGCGTCATGGGCCTTCATGCTACTCCGTCCGCGCCGCCGGCAGAAGCGCCATCTCGTAAACCGCGCGGCGCCGCGGCTGCTCCGGCGGCTAGTTGCCGGTGGGCACGGCCGGCTTGGTCGGCGGCGCCGGCTGATTCGGCAGGGGCGCCGAGAGCGGCTGCTCCAGAATCGACTTCGGCTTGGTATAGACGCCGGCCAAGATGGTCAGGCCGATCGACGTGGCGAAGAAGCAGGCCGCGCAGACCGCGGTGGCGCGGGTCAACAGGTTGCTGGCCGAACGCCCGGACATCAAGCCCAGATTGCCGCCGCCGCCAATGCCCAGCGCGCCGCCCTCGCTGCGCTGCAACAACACCAGCACGACGATGGCGATCGCCAGCAACAGATGCACGGCCAGAACGACGTTGAGCATGCCTCTCGAACCCTTTCGCCGCCGGGCGGGTTCTTACACCAATCCCCCGGGTCGGCACCAGCGTCGGCTTACAGCCGCGCCTCGACAATGGGCCAGAACTCGGTGGCGCTCAGGCTGGCGCCGCCGACCAGGGCGCCGTCGACATTGGCGACCGCCAGCAGTTCTGCCGCGTTGCCGGCCTTGACCGAGCCGCCATAGAGCAGACGCATGCACCCCGCCGCCGCTCCGAACCGCTGGCCCAGCACGCGCCGGATGGCGGCGTGCAGGGCCGCCACGTCGGCCGCCGTCGGCGTCAGCCCGGTGCCGATCGCCCAGACCGGCTCGTAGGCGATTACCGTGTTCCGGTCGGTGCAGCCGGCCGGCAGCGAGGCCAAAAGCTGGGCGGTCACCACGGCTTCGGCGCGGCCGGCCTCGCGTTCCGCCCGCGTCTCGCCGACGCAGACGATGGCGGTCAGGCCGGCGCGCTGCGCCGCCGTGGCCTTGGCCGCGACCTCCGCGTCGGTCTCGCCATGGTTCTGCCGGCGCTCGGAATGGCCGACGATGACGTATCGGCAACCGAGATCGGCCAGCATCTCGGCCGCGATGTCCCCGGTATGCGCGCCCTTGGGCTCGGCATGACAGTCCTGGCCGCCCAGGGCGATGGCGCTGCCCGACAGCGCCTGCGCCATCGGGTGCAGCAGCGTGGCCGGCGGACAGAGCAGCAGGTCGGCGCCGGTCTTGCCGGAACGGGCCAGCCGGCCCGCCAGGGCGCGCACCTCGGCCAAGGCGGCCAGCAGGCCATTCATCTTCCAATTGCCGGCAATCAGTGGCCGGGGTGGCTTCGTGGCGGCGGTCATGGCGCTTGCGTGATACACTGTCCTTGGCCCGCCCGCCAAGCTTGCCAGCCGGCGGGGCCGGACCGCGTGCTTCGTGCGCCACCGCACGGGAGAGAGTCATGAGCGAACCCACCATCGAACAGCAATCCGGTCGCCTCTGGGACTATCTGAAGGGCTTCCATGCCGTGCATTTGGTGGCAATGGGTAGCGAGGCCGGCCTGTTCGCCGAACTGGCCAAGGCCGGCGGCGACGGTCTCGCGCCGGTGGCGCTGGCCGGCCGCCTGAACCTGCACCCGCCCTATGTGGAAGTGTGGTGCCGCACGGCTTACAGCTACGGCTTCCTCGAATCCGAGGACGGGGCGCGTTTTCGGCTGGGTCCGCACATGGACAAGCTCTTGGTGGAGCGCGGCGACCCGCGTTATCTGGCGCCCTATGTCGCCACCACGGTCAACCATGTGGCCGACGATCTGCGCCGCTATCCCAAGCATTTCCGCGACGGCAGCATGCATCGCTTCCAGGAGCACGGCGCCGACTTCTCGCGGCATATCGGCGACACCTCTGCCGGTTTCCATAACTTCATCGTCAAGCGCATGTTGCCGGCGGTGCCGGGGCTGAAGGCACGGCTGGAGGCGGGCGGGCGCGTGTTGGATGTCGGCTGCGGGGCAGGCGGCCTGATGCTGAAGATCGCACAGGCCTGGCCCAAGGCGAGTTGCCTGGGCGTCGACAACGACCCCCACGGCGTCGAACAGGCCAAGAAGGCGATCGCCGCTTCCGGCTTGGCCGACCGGGTGGCGGTCGAGCTGGTCGGCGGCGAAGGCATCCGGCACAGAAGCGAGTTCGACCTGGTCACCATGTTCGAGGTGATCCACGAGATCGCCGCCGAGCACCGCCAGGCGGTGATGCGCAATGTCGGGGAGACCTTGAAGCCGGGTGGTGTGTTCTTCGCCATCGACGAGACCTATCCCTCGAACCTGGCCGAACTGCGCGATCCCGGTTTCGGCTTCGCTGTGCAGACCCAGTTCAACGAAGTGGTCTGGGGCAACATCGTGCCGACGCGCGAGGAGCAGGACCGCCTGTTTGCCATCGCCGGCCTGGTGGATGTGACGCGGGCGCCGGTCGGCGGGCTGTTCACGCTGCTGACCGCGCGCAAGCCGGTCTAGGTCATGAACTCATAAATGGGATTCCCAAAGTTGGCGAAGGGTGATTCAAGGGTCCTCGAGGAGGGTCGAGGATGCCTGCACGCCGCTACGAGATCACGGACTTCGAATGGTCGATCCTACAGCCGCTGTTGCCGAACAAGCCGCGCGGGGTTCCACGCGCCGACGACCGGCGCGTGCTCAATGGCATCTTCTGGCGGCTGAGGACGGGCTCGCCGTGGGCGGACATCCCCGAGCGCTACGGGCCGGCGAC
>VGEV01000168.1 GCA_016869175.1 Alphaproteobacteria bacterium | reverse complement strand
TCGCGCGTGAGCCGGGGGCGGCGCGCCTCGACGACAGTGGCATCGACGATCTGCCCACCCATCGCCAGATAGCCCTTCTCCCGTAGCGCCGCATCGAACCGGGCGAACAGCCGGTCGAAGGCACCAGTCCGAACGAGTTGCTCGCGGTAGAGCCAAATCGTCTTGGCATCCGGCACGGCATCGTGCAGCGCCAGCCCGACAAAGCGCATGAACGACAGCCGATCCCGGATCTGATACTCGGCCTGATCGTCGGACAGCGTGTACAGCGTCTGCACAACCAGCACCTTGAACATCAACACCGCGTCGTATGGCGGCCTCCCGCCCTTGGAGCGGTCCGTGCGCGGCACCGCCGCCTCGAGATCAGGGCGGAACAGCTCGAAGTCCACCGCCTTCGCCAGCCGCTCCAGCGGGTCCCCCGCCGCCGACAGCCACGCCAGCCGCTCGTCCGTGTCGAAGAAACCAGCCTGTCCCGCCATCCCCGCCTCCGGCCATCGCCAGAGGTCAGAGAATCAACCCGCGACCCTCAACGCCAGAGGTTTTCGAGGTGTCCAAGCGTGCCCAGCGCGCCGATCGCCAGCATCCAGGCCAGTTGCAGCACATTCGGCGTCTGCCAGACGAAGGCCGCGGCAAGGCCGGTCAGGGGCGTCAGCCAAAGCCCCATATCGAGCGTGATGGTCAGGCTGGATTCGGTGCGGGCCAGGCTCTTGATGATCAGCAGCGAGGCGGCCCACAAGCCCGACGAGAAGACGATGTAGAGCCCGCCCGATTGCAGCAGATCGGCGCCAGGGCGCAGCATGGTCAGCATGCCGAGGAAGCCGATGCCCAGTGCCAGCCAGCGGCCGCGCCTGGCTTGTTCCTTCAGCAGCAGGATGGCGCCGATCGTGGCGAACAGCGGCGCGGTGAACGAGAGCGCCGCGACATTGGCCAGCGGTGTCAGGCTGACGCCGGTGAAGAAGCTCAGCATCGACAGCGCGTTCAGCACGCCGCGGCCCAGGTGGGCGGTGAAGCGTTCGGTTTTCAGCGGCGCCGCGCCATGGCGCAGCAGGAGCGGCGCCAGCACGACCAGGCCGAACAGATTGCGGAAGAAGGCGATCTCGAAGGGCGGTAGGTCGCTCGCGATGTGCCGCACCATCGCCTGCATGCCGGACACGCACAGCGTCGATAGCAGAATGAGCAGCAGTCCCTTGACGTTGCCGGGCAAGCGGGCGAGCCGCGCGATCGACCGCCTCACGGCTTCGGCGCCCGACCCCGCCGTCAGATCAGGATGCCGCCATCGACGATGAACACCTGGCCGGTGGCGAACAGGCTTTCGTCGGAGGCGAGATAGACGTTGATCGGCGCCAGCTCCTCGGCGGTGCCGAGCCGGCCCATGGGCTGGCGGGCAATGAAGTTCTGCCTGGCCGCCACCGGATCGGTGAAGGCATTGATGCGATCCTGCAGCGAGGGCGTGTCGACCGTTCCCGGCGCGATGGCGTTGCAGCGGATGCCGCGCCCCACGTAATCGGCGGCGACCGACTTGGTTAGGCCGATCACCGCCGCCTTGGAGGCGCCATAGACCGCCCGGTTGGGCAGACCCTTCAGCGTCGAGGCGACCGAGGCGACGTTGATGATCGAGCCCTGGCCCTTGGCCAGCATGCCGGGCAGGAAGGCCCGGATCATGCGGTAATGCGCCTTGACGTTGAGCTCGAAGGCGAAGTCCCACTGCTCCTCGGTGCTGTCCAGGATCGTACCGTGATGCACGAAGCCCGAGCAATTGAACAGCACGTCCACGGGCCCATGGTGCTTGGCCGCGGCCAGGATGGCGGCCGGGTCGAGCACGTCGAGCCGGTCGGTGACAATGCCCGGCTTGCCTGCCAGTTCCTGCAGCTTGCCGGCGTTGAGGTCGCTCGCCACCACCATCGCCCCCTCCGCGGCGAAGGCCAGCGCCGTGGCCCTGCCGATGCCTTGCGCCGCCGCCGTGACGAAACACTTCTTGCCGGACAGCCTGCCCGCCATCGCGCCCTCCCTGCTTCGGTTCAGCCGCCCAGTTCGTCGGCGATATAGGCCTTGATGATGGCGTCGACCGAGGCATCCCCCTGGAAGCCCAGCGCGGTCGCCTTGGCCGAGCGGGTTTCCTTCGGCCAGCCGTCGACGATGCGCTGGATCATGGGATCGACTTCGAAACGGATCCGGCCAAGCTTGCGGTTGCCGGCGTTGCGCGAAACCGCTTCGGCCATCTCCCGCATGCTGGCCCGCAAGCCCGGCAGAAGCAGCGTGGGCGGCCAACCCAGCCGATCGCGCGGCAATTCGTGCAGGCGGACGAATGCGTCGATCACTCGCCGCGGCGACATCAGCGCCATGCAGGATTCAGGGCGGACCGGGCAAGCCATGTCGATGCCGTTGAGCGGCTCGCGCGCGATGCCAGAGGCGAACCCTGAGGCCGCCTTGTTGGGTTTGCCGGGCCTGACCGAGATGGTCGGCAGCCGCATGGAGCGGCCATCGAAAAAACCCTTGCGCGCATAGTCGGCGACCAGCAGTTCACCCGCCCGCTTCTGCGCGCCATAGGAGGTTTCCGGCGTCGCCGGTGTCTCGTCGGTGACGGGATCGGGCAACTGGCCGCCATAGGCCGCGAGCGAGCTGGCGAACACCAGCTTGGCGGGGCGCCCGATCGTCCGCACCGCTTCGCACAAGTGGCGCGTGCCGTCCAGGTTGATGTGCCAGCCGAGATCGAAATCGGCTTCGGCGCCGGCGCTGACCACCGCCGCCAGGTGAAAGACGCTGTCGGTGTCGTCGCCCAGCACGCGCGCGATGGTGGCGGCATCGGCCAGGTCGCCGACGACATGCGAGATGCGGCCATCCGCCAGCAAGGCCGGCGCCGGCGCCACCTGGTCGAACAGCACGATGCGGGCAATCGGCCGGCAGCTGCCAGCGGCGTCGGTCAGCGCGGCCTCGTCCAAGAGACGCCGGCAGAGCTTCTGTCCCAGGAAGCCGGCGCCGCCGGCGATGACGATCTTCATGCCCGCCTCACTGCAACGCCCTAGCCAAGCGCGCCAGGCCCTCGTCCAGCCGGGGCAGCGTGCTGGCGAAGCACAGCCGGATGAAGCCCTCGCCCGCCGGCCCGAAGGCCGCGCCGGGGGCCAGACCGACCCGCGCCTCGCGCACCAGGCGCTTGCAGAAATACAGGCTGTCCGTCATGCCGGCCACCTGGAAGAACACATAGAAGGCGCCGTCCGGCACATGCAGCCTGACGCGCGGCATCGCCGCCAGCCGCTCGCAGGCAAGATCGCGCGCGACCCGATAACGGGCCACCAGATCGGCGACAAAGGGCTCGCCCTGCTCGACCGCCACGATGCCGGCACGCTGCGAGAAATCGGCGGCGCACGAGTGGTGGAACTCCACCGTCCGCTCCACCACCGGTGCCAGCTTGGGCGGTAGGGTCAGCCAGCCCAGCCGCCAGCCGGTCATGCACCAGGACTTGGAAAAGCTGTTGATGAGGACAACCCGATCGTCGGGCTCCGCCAGTTCGGCGAAGGACGGTGCCACGGGCCGGCTGTAGCAGAGCCGCACATAAACATCGTCTGCGATGATCCAGATGCCGCGCTTGCGGGCAAAGTCCAGAATGGCCCGCTGCTCCTCCGGCCGCATTACCCAGCCAGTCGGATTGCTGGGCGAGTTGACGACGATCGCGCGCGTGCGCGCGTCGCACGCGGCGAACAGCCGGTCGAGGTCGAGCCGCCAGCCCTGGTTGGCGAATTGCAGCGGGACGAGACGCGGCTCGGCCCCCATCAGCGCCACCGTCGCCACCAGGTTCGGCCAGATTGGCCCTTGCACCACCACGTTGTCGCCTGCCTCGGCCAGCACCTGCTGCGCCAAGTTGACCGCGGCCATGCCGGAAGCAGTGACGACGATGCGCTCTTCGCCGATGGCGCGGCCATGCAGCCGGCTCATGTAGCGCGCCAACGCCTCGCGCAATTCCGGTAAGCCGCGGTTGGCGGTGTAGAACGTATGCCCCGCCGCCATCGCCTCCGCCGCCGCCCGGCAGATGAACTCCGGGGTTGGCAGATCGGGCTCGCCGAACCAGAAGGCCAGCACATCGCCCAGGTCCATCCCGGCATTGGCAACCTCGCGGATCTTCGAGCCGGGCAGCCGCTCGACCGCTTGCCGGGCGCCGGCCGGTCCCTGGGCCGGCGCGGTCGTTGTCGCCATCAATGGTTCGGCCGGGGCGTCTTGTGCCCGGAGCCGCCGCGCAGGAAATCGAAATCGCAGCCCTGGTCGGCCTGCAACACGTGCTGCACGTAGAGCTGCGCGTAGCCGCGCGCCGCCTTGGCGGGGTTTGGCTTGAAGGCCTTGCGCCGGCGCTCCAGTTCGGCCTCGGACACATCGAGATGCAGGCGCCGCTTGGCGACGTCGATCTCGATCATGTCGCCGTTGCGCACCAGCGCCAGCGTGCCGCCCGCCGCCGATTCCGGCGAGACATGCAGCACCACCGTGCCATAGGCGGTGCCGCTCATGCGCGCATCGGAAATCCGCACCATGTCGGTGATGCCCTTCTTCAGGATCTTCTTGGGCAAGGGAAAGTTGCCGACCTCCGGCATGCCCGGGTAGCCCTTGGGTCCGGCCCCCTTCAGCACCAGGACGCAGTTCTCGTCGACGTCGAGCTTGTCGTCCTCGACCAGCTTGTGCAGGGCTTCGTTGTCCTCGAACACCACCGCCCGGCCGCGATGTTTCATCAGCGCCGGGGTCGCGGCGGAGGGCTTGATGACCGCGCCGTTGGGCGCCAGGTTGCCCTTCAGCACGGCCAGCGCGCCCACCTTCTTGACCGGCTTCTTCAGCGTGCCGATGACGTCGGGGTTGTAGTTCTTGGCGCCGTCGACATTGTCCGCCACCGACTTTCCGGAGACGGTGATGGCTTCGCGGTGCAGCAGGTCGCCCAGTTCCTTCATGACCAGCGGCAGACCGCCGGCATAGTAGAAGTCCTCCATCAGGTACTTGCCGTTGGGCTGCAGGTTGACCAGCAGCGGCACGTCGCGGCTGAATTCGTCCCAGTCGTCCATGCCGAGCGGCACGCCCAGCCGGCCGGCAAGCGCGATCAGATGAATGATGGCGTTGGTCGAGCCGCCGATCGCGGCGTTGACGCGAATGGCGTTCTCGAATGCCTGCCTGGTCACCACCTTGGACATGCGCTGGCCCTGCCGCACCATCTCGACGATGCGCCGCCCGGTCATGTGCGCGGCCAGCATGCGCCGGCTGTCGGCCGCGGGCACCGCGGCGGTGTTGGGCAGGCAGAGGCCCAGCGCCTCGATCATGCTGCCCATGGTGGAAGCCGTGCCCATGGTCATGCAGTGGCCGACCGACCGCGACATGCAGCTTTCCGCGTCCATGAATTCGGACAGCGCCATCTTGCCCGCCCGCACGTCCTCGCTCATCCGCCAGACATCGGTGCCCGACCCGATATCCCGGCCCTGGAACTTGCCGTTCAGCATCGGCCCGCCGTGCACCATGATGGCCGGCAGATCAACGCTGGCGGCACCCAGCATGTAGGCGGGCGTCGTCTTGTCGCAGCCGGTCAGCAGCACCACCCCGTCGATCGGGTTGGCGCGCAGCGTCTCCTCCAGGTCCATGCTCATCAGGTTGCGGAACATCATGCTGGTGGGGCGCATCAGCGTTTCGCCGATGGACATGGTGGGGAACACCAGCGGGAAGCCGGCGGCGGCGAACACGCCCTGCTTCACCGCCTCGGCCACCTGCCGATGGTGCGCGTTGCAGGGCGACAGGTCGGAGGCGGAGCTTGCGATGCCGATCACCGGCCGGCCGTCGAACATGTCGTGCGGCCAGCCCTGGTTCTTCATCCAGGAGCGGTGCGCGAAGCCCAGCAAGGTCTGATCGGAAAACCAGTCCGCACTGCGAAACCGTTTGCCCCGCGCCATCCCCGTTTCCCCCATTATGCTGCGGTTCACGGCATCCTATCGGCTGGCCCGAATGGCAACAAGCAAGCCGGTTTCGCGCGCGGGCGAAACCTGCGATACAGGGCTGCCATGACGGTGATCGCCAAGATCTGCGGCCTGGCCGACGCAGCGGCGCTGGACGCGGCGCTCGCACACGGCGCCCGCTTCGTCGGCTTCGTCTTCTATCCCCGTTCGCCGCGGGCGGTGACGCCGGCCCAGGCGGCGGCGCTGGCGGCGCGGGCCGGCAGGCGTGCCATCCGGGTCGGCCTGTTCGTCGATCCGGACGACGCCCAGCTCGACGCCACGCTGGCCGCGGTGCCGCTGGACCTGTTGCAGCTGCACGGCGTGGAGCCGCCCGATCGGGTGGCGGCGCTGGCCCGTCGCCGGCCAGCGATGAAAGCCCTGTCGATTGCCGCGCCAGCGGACCTGGCGCGCGCCAAGGGATACGAGGCGGCGGCGGATTGGCTGCTGTTCGACGCCAAGCCGCCGCCCGAGCGGGCGGACGCGCTGCCCGGCGGCAACGGCCTGGCGTTCGATTGGCGGCTGATCGCGGGCCAGGCCTGGCGGCGGCCGTGGATGTTGTCGGGCGGTCTTACGCCGGACAACTTGGCCGAGGCGGTGGCGGTGAGCGGCGCGCGCGCGGTCGATGTTTCCTCCGGCGTCGAGGTGGCGCCGGGGCGCAAGGACCCGGGTGCCATCGCCCGTTTCCTTGACGCAGCCGGCCGGCTGTGACAGTGGAGCCGGTCATGCAGCCCAATTCCTATCGCGCCGGTCCCGACGAACACGGCCATTTCGGCAAGTTCGGCGGGCGGTACGTGGCCGAGACGCTGATGCCGCTGGTCCTGCAGTTGGAGGACGCCTATCGCCAGGCCAAAGGCGATGCCGCCTTCCAGGCCGAGCTGACCGGCTATCTCAAGCATTATGTCGGGCGGCCCAGCCCGCTCTATTTCGCCGAGCGGCTGACCCGGCATCTGGGCGGCGCCAAGATCTATTTCAAACGCGACGAGCTGAACCACACCGGCGCGCACAAGATCAACAACTGCATGGGTCAGATCCTGCTGGCCCGGCAGATGGGCAAGGGCCGCATCATCGCCGAGACCGGCGCCGGCCAGCATGGCGTCGCCACCGCCACGGTCTGCGCGCTGTTCGGCCTGCCTTGCGTCGTCTACATGGGCGCCGTCGACATCGAGCGGCAGAAGCCGAACGTGTTCCGCATGAAGCTGCTGGGCGCCGAGGTGCGCCCCGTGACCTCCGGCTCTCGCACCCTCAAGGACGCGTTGAACGAAGCCTTGCGCGACTGGGTAACCAACGTCGCCGACACCTATTACATCATCGGCACGGTGGCGGGCCCGCATCCCTACCCGGAAATGGTGCGCGACTTCCAGGCGGTGATCGGCAACGAGACGCGGGCGCAGATCCTGGAGGCCGAAGGCCGGTTGCCCGACGCGCTGGTCGCCAGCATCGGCGGCGGCTCCAACGCGATCGGCCTGTTCCACCCCTTCCTCGACGATCCCGGCGTCGCGATCTATGGCGTGGAAGCCGCCGGATTGGGCCTTGCCAGCGGCAAGCACGCCGCCTCGCTCAACGCCGGCTCGCCGGGCGTGCTGCACGGCAACCGAACCTACCTGTTGCAGGACGACGACGGCCAGATCGCGGAGGCCCATTCGATCTCCGCCGGGCTCGACTATCCCGGCATCGGCCCGGAGCATGCCTGGCTGCACGAGGCGGGGCGGGTGAGGTACGTGGCGGCGACCGACCAGGAAGCGCTGGAGGCTTTCCAATTGTGCAGCCGGCTCGAGGGCATCATCCCGGCGCTCGAGCCGGCGCACGCACTGGCCCATGTCGCTCGCCTGGCGCCAACCATGCGGCCCGGGCAGATCATCGTGGTCAATCTGTGCGGCCGCGGCGACAAGGACATCTTCAGCGTGGCGGAAGCCCTGAAGGTGTCGATGTGAGCGGCGGCCGGGCGCGCATCGAGGCACGCTTCCAGGCGTTGCGGCAAGAGGGCCGCGCCGGTCTCGTCAGTTTCGTCACCGCCGGCGACCCCGACCTGGAGACGAGCCGCGCCATCCTGAACGGTTTGCCCGCGGCCGGCGCCGACCTGATCGAGCTCGGCATGGCCTTCACCGACCCCATGGCCGACGGCCCGGCGATCCAAGCCGCCAACCTGCGCGCGCTGGCCTCCGGGATCACCTTGCGCAAGACCGTCCGGCTGGTGGCCGATTTC
>VGEV01000167.1 GCA_016869175.1 Alphaproteobacteria bacterium | reverse complement strand
GCTGCTTCAGCAAGCTCAAGCAGTTCCGCCGCGTCGCCACGCGCTTCGCGAAAACCGCGCAAAACTACCTCGCTGTCGTCACCATCGCCGCCACCGTGCTATGGCTGAGATAAGTGTCCACAGAACCTAGTGGTTCGCGGCTGGGGCTTGGTTTGCCGGCGTTTGTCGCCAAGCGCCGCCAATATCCTGGCGCGGCCGTTCGCCCGCCCGGAAGCATGGGGCGCAAGCGTTCGCGCCGAACCACCAAGTGCTGCTTGCCTGGCCGCGGCCGCTTGCTAGCATCGGGCCATGGCGTATCCGCCTGACGGGTGCGTCCGCCGCCGATGATGCGCCAATATGAGTTGGTGGAGAAGGTCGCCGGCTACGACCCCCGCGTCGACGAGGACCTGCTCAACCGCGCCTATGTCTTTTCCATGCGCGCTCATGGCGCGCAGACCCGCGCCTCGGGCGATCCCTACTTCTCGCACCCGCTGGAGGTAGCGGGCATCCTGGCCGACTACAAGCTGGACGGCGCCACCATCGCCACCGCGCTGCTGCACGACACGGTCGAGGACACGCTCGCCACATTGCCCGAGATCGAACGGCAGTTCGGTCCGGAAGTGGCCAAGCTGGTGGATGGCGTCACCAAACTGTCGAAACTGGCGCTGCGCTCGGCGGCCAGCCGCGAAGCGGAGAATTTCCGCAAGCTGGTGCTGGCGATGTCGGACGACATCCGGGTGCTGCTGGTCAAGCTGGCCGACCGGCTGCACAACATGCGCACGCTGGGCCATCTCGACGACGCGCTCCGCCGGCAGCGCATCGCCGCCGAAACCATGGAGATCTACGCGCCCCTGGCCGAGCGCATCGGCATGCACCGGGTGAAGGAAGAGCTGGAGGATCTGGCGTTCACCGAACTGGAGCCGGCGGCCCATGCGTTGATGCTGAAACGGCTGGAGTTCCTGCGCGCCCGCGCGGGCGACCTGATGCCGCGCATTGCCGCCGGACTGAAGCGCACGCTGGCCGAGGCCGGCATCGAGGCCGAGGTCAGCGGTCGCGAGAAGCAGCCCTATTCCATCTGGCGGAAGATGCAGCGGCGGAACGTCTCGTTCGAGCAGCTCTCGGACATCCTGGCGTTCCGTCTGGTGGTGGCCTCGCAGCCGCAATGCTACCTGGCCCTGGGTGCGGTGCATGCCGCCTATCGCATGGTGCCGGAGCGCTTCAAGGACTACATCTCGGTGCCCAAACCCAACCACTACCGCTCGCTGCACACCACCGTGATCGGGCCGGAGAACCAGCGGATCGAGGTGCAGATCCGCACCGCCGAGATGCACGAGGTGGCGGAGTTCGGCGTCGCCGCCCATTGGTGCTACACGGAAGGCAGCGAACGGCTGGACCTGGGCCAGTTCGCCTGGCTCAAGGAATTGCGGCAGCTGCTGGAACATGCCAGTAGCCCGGAGGAGTTCCTCGAGCACACCAAGCTCGAAATGTATCAGGACCAGGTGTTCTGCTTCACGCCCAAGGGCCAGGTGATCGCGCTGCCGCGCGGGGCCACCTCGGTCGATTTCGCCTATGCCTTGCATACCGAGATCGGCGATAGCTGCGTCGGCGCCAAGGTCAACGGCCGCATCGTGCCGCTGCGCGCCGCGCTGCATAACGGCGACCAAGTGGAAATCATGCGCTCGCGCAGCCCGTCGCCCAATCCGAGCTGGGAGAGCTTCGTGGTCACCGGGCGGGCCCGCTCGGCCATCCGCCGCTTCGTGCGGGCGCGCGAACGGGCGGAGTACCGCCGGCTCGGCCGTGCCATCGCCGAGAAGTCGTTTCGCGAGCACAACCAGGAGTTCGAGGAGCTGGAACTGGCGACGGCCTTGCCGAAGTTCGAGTTGCGCGAACTCGACGAACTCTATGAACGCCTGGGCGAGGGGCGATTGACCGGGCGCGAGCTGTCGGCGGTGCTGTTCGCGGACGACCGCCGCTGGGGCGCCCGCGACGCCATCGGCGCCATCAATCGCATCCTGCCGCAACGCTTCCGCCGGGCCAAGGCGAGCCAGCACCCGGTGCCGATCCACGGCCTGGTCCCGGGCATGGCGGTGCATTACGCACCCTGCTGCCATCCGCTGCCAGGCGACCGCATCGTCGGCATCGTGCTGGAAGGCAAGGGCGTCATGGTGCACACCATCGATTGCGAGACGCTGGCGGAATTCGCCGCGGACGATGCCCGCTGGCTCGATGTGAAATGGGAGATGGCGCCCGACAAACCGGCGGCCTTCGTCAGCCGGATCAATGTATTGGTGGAAAACGCGCCCGGCAGCCTGGGGCATCTGTCGAGCGCCATCGCCGGCGCCCGCGGCAATATCACCAACCTGAAAATCATCGAGCGCAACGCCGACTTCTTCGAGATGCATGTCGACATCGAGGTGGCCGACGTGAAACATCTTAACGGCATCGTCGCCGCCGTGCGGGCCGCACCGCAGGTGCATTCGGCCGAACGCCTGCGCGACTGAGGGCGATCGCCGGCGGCGGTGTTTTCGCACTGGCGCCGGCCCCGCGATCCATGCGAAAACCCGCCTTCCCGCCGCTGACCGAAGAGGGAGGGTCGGCATGAGCCAGGCGCGACGTCTTCGCCTCGGCGTCAACATCGATCATGTGGCGACCATTCGCAACGCGCGCGGCGGCCGCCACCCCGATCCGCTGCGGGCGGCGCGGATCGCGGCCGCGGCCGGCGCCGACGGCATCACCGCGCATCTGCGCGAGGACCGCCGGCACATCTCCGACCACGATATCGAGCGGTTGGCGCGCGAGATCGACCTGCCGCTCAACCTGGAGATGGCGGCAACCGAGGAGATGCTGGCGATCGCCCTGCGCCACCGACCGCATGCGGCCTGCCTGGTGCCGGAGCGGCGCGAGGAGCGCACGACCGAAGGCGGCCTGGACGCGGCGGGCGGCCATGATCATCTGGCCCCGATCGTCGACCGGCTGGCCGCCGCGGGCATCCGGGTCTCCTTGTTCATCGCCCCCGATCCGGCGCAGCTGGCGGCGGCGAAACGGCTGCGGGCGCCGGTCGTGGAACTGCATACCGGGGCGTATTGCGAGGCCTTCCTTGACGCGGCCAACGGCGCCGCCACGCTCGCCGAGCTGGAGCGCCTGCGGGCCGGCGCCCGGGAGGCCGCCCGGCTGGGCCTGGAATGCCATGCGGGGCACGGCCTGACCTTCGACTGCGTCGGCCGGATCGCCGCCCTGCCCGAGGTGGTGGAGCTGAATATCGGCCATTTCCTGATCGGCGAGGCGATTTTCGGCGGGCTCGACAGCACCGTTCGCCGCATGCGGGCAACCATGGACCAGGCGCGCAGCCAGGCGCTGGGCAGCCGCAGCGCCTGAGCCGGTTGGCGCATGATCCTGGGCATTGGCACCGACATCGTGGACATCCGCCGGATCGAAGAAACCCTCCGCCGCTTCGGCGACCGGTTCGCGCAACGCTGCTTCACCGAGGTGGAACGCGCCCGCGCGCAACGCCGCGCCAATCCGGCGGCCTTCTATGCCCGGCGGTTCGCCGCCAAGGAGGCCTGCGCCAAGGCCCTGGGCACCGGCTTCCGGCGGGGCGTCTATTGGCGCGATCTGGGCGTGGTCAGCCGGCCGGGCGGGCAACCCGGCATGGAACTGCGCGGCGGCGCGGCCGAGCGGTTGCACTTGCTGCTGCCGCCGGGCGCCCGGGCGCAGATCCACCTGACCATGACCGACGAGCCGCCCTGGGCGCAGGCCTTCGTCATCCTGTCCGCCATACCGGCCGGGTCGCAGGCCCTTAGCGCCTGAGGGGAGTTGGCATGGCCTTGGGCGAACGGCGATTGGGGCAGCACAGCGGCAAGGGCGGGATCCTCGAGACCGTCAAGACCATCGTCTACGCCGTGCTGATCGCCCTGGTGATCCGCACGGTCGGCTTCGAGCCGTTCAGCATCCCCTCGGAATCGATGCTGCCGACCTTGCTGGTGGGCGACTACCTGTTCGTCTCGAAATACGCCTATGGCTACAGCCGCCATTCGATGCCGTTCAGTCCGCCGGTGGGCGGCGGCCGGGTGCTGGAAAGCCAGCCCGAACGCGGTGACATCGCGGTCTTCAAGTTGCCGCGCGACGGCTCGACCGACTACATCAAGCGGGTGATCGGCCTGCCGGGCGACCGCATCCAAGTCAAGCAAGGCCTGTTGCATATCAACGACCGGCCGATCGAGCGGGTGCGGATCGACGACTTCATCTATGCCGGCCCCGATGCGCGGCCGACCGACGCCGATGCGCGCGCGGTGCGCGTGCCGCGCTATCGCGAGACCCTGCCGAACGGCGTCTCCTATGTCACGCTCGATTTCTTCCAGGGCAGCGACAGCGACGATACCGAGGTCGTCACGGTGCCGAAGGCGCACTACTTCATGATGGGCGACAATCGCGACCGCTCGTGCGACAGCCGGGTGCCGCGCGAGGGAAGCTGCGGCCCCGGGATCGGCGGGGTCGGCTTCGTGCCGGCGGAAAACCTGGTCGGCCGGGCGGAGATCCTGTTCTTCTCCAAGCTGGGCAATGCCTGGATCTGGAACCTGCTGGACTGGCGCCTGGAGCGCTTCCTCAACAGTGTGCGACCGAGCCGGACCGTCGGCGGCTGATGCCGACCGGGCGCTGCAGGCGGCACTCGGTCACCGTTTCGCCGAGCCGGCCCTGCTGCGCGAGGCGCTGACGCATGCCAGCACCGAGCCGGCCGACGGCCGCGACTACGAACGCCTAGAGTTCTTGGGCGACCGGGTGCTGGGTTTGGTGATCGCGGCCCGCCTGATGCGCGGCCTGCCGGCGGCCCGCGCCGGCGAGTTGGCGGTGGCGCTGAACGCCCTGGTGCGGCGCGAAACCGTGGCCGAGGTGGCGCGGGAACTGGGCCTGGGCGCGCATTTGCGGCTGGGCCCCAGCGAGGCCACGACGGACGGCCGGGCCAAGCCGGCAATCCTGGCCGATGCCATGGAAGCGGTGCTGGGTGCGCTCTATCTCGACGGCGGCATGGCGGCGGCGGCGGCCTGCATCGAGCGCGCCTGGTCCGGCCGGTTGGCCGCCGCCGCCGGCGCCGCCAAGGACGCCAAGACCCGGCTGCAGGAGCGGCTGCAGGGGGCGGGGGACGCGCTGCCCAGCTATGTCGTGGTCGGCCAGGAAGGTCCGGCGCACCGCCCGCATTTCCGGGTGCGGGTCGAGGCCGCGGGCAAGCAGGCCGAGGGCGAGGGCAGTTCGCGACGGGCCGCCGAGCAGGCGGCGGCGGCCGCGCTGTTGGCTCGGCTCGCCGCGGGCGACGCGTGAGCCAAGACGAGCGGCGGTGCGGCTTCGTTGCCGTGCTGGGGGCGCCCAATGCCGGCAAGTCGACCCTGGTCAACGCCCTGGTCGGCGCCAAGGTCAGCATCGTCACGCCCAAGGTGCAGACCACCCGCATGCGCATCCTGGGCATCGGCCTGGTCGGCGCCAGCCAGCTCGTCTTCGTCGACACGCCCGGCATCTTTGCCGCCAAGGCACGGCTGGAACGGGCCATGGTGGCCGCCGCCTGGGCCGGCGCCGGCGAAGCCGATCTGGTCTTGCTGACGGTCGATGCCAAGCGCGGCCTGGACCAGACGACCCAGGCCATCGTGCCCGGGCTCGCCCGGCTCAAGCCGCCCTGCTGGCTCGTGCTCAACAAGCTCGACCTGGTGTCGCCGCCCTCGCTGCTGGGGCTGGCCAAGGCCCTCAACGACAGCCTGCCGTTCCAGCGGACCTTCATGGTATCGGCCGCGACCGGCGACGGCGTGGCCGACCTCAGGGGCGCGCTGGCCGCCGCGGCCCCCGTTGGCGACTGGCACTACCCGGCGGACCAGTTGGCCGACCTGCCGCAGCGCTTGCTGGCGGCCGAGCTCACCCGCGAGCAGCTCTTCCTGCGACTGCACGACGAGCTGCCCTATGCCTGTTTCGTGGAGACCGAGGCGTGGCAGGAACGCCGCGACGGCGGGGTGCGCATCGAGCAGACGGTCTATGTGCGTCGGCCAGGCCAGCGCGCCATCGTGCTGGGCGAAGGCGGCCGCACGATCAAGCAGATCGGCGCGCGGGCGCGGGCAGCGCTGGCAGGGCAATTGGGCCGCCCGGTGCACCTCTTCCTGCACGTCAAGCTGCGCGAGAACTGGCCGGAAGAGCGCGGTCCTTATCGCGCGCTCGGCCTGGATTACGAGGCCTGAGCCCGGGTCCTCGCGCCGGCCGCCGCCCGGGGCGGCGGTTCCAGTATTCCGCCTAACGTGCTGAAATACCGCTATTATCACTCCTAACGCGAGGTTTGTAAGTTGGCATTTACACCGGCCGGAGGCCCGCCGTTCTCCTCTAAGTCCCTGATTCAAAGTGTGCTATTTCCAAAGCACCGCGCCGGCCGGCTGGCCCCTGTAAAGCCGGTTGACAAGCATCCCTCGACCGGCGCTCCGCCGCCCGCTCTAAGTGATTGAAAAAGCAAAACGGAGCGGCCTTGGCACAGGGCTTGCGTATAGGGTTACCGCATGGGTCGCCCATGCACCTGCGTAACGGTGGTATCGGCGTCGCGTTCAGTTTGCCAAGCGTAACCAGAGTTCGCTTTGTCGGTCTTGGCGTCCGCGATTTTTCGATCCTCCTGGTGTTGGCGACCCATGGGCCCGAAGCGGGTTTGTGGTTACCAGTGCTTGCCAGGAGGCTTACCAATGCGTTCGTTCAAGACCCTTGCCAGCGCGGCGCTGCTTTCGACCGCCGCCATTGCCTTCGCGGCGCCGTCCTCGGCGCTGACGGTGGTGATCGACGACTTTTCCGACGCGGCCCAATCGATCACCCGCACGTCGGCCGGCACGACCACCCTGCTGGACAACCTGCCGGGCGGCGGCGCCTTCTGCAGCTCGATCATCGGCTGCTATCGCGACATGGCGACGACCTCCACGGTCCACCCGGGCATGCCGGCCCGCGCGGTCGAAGCGATGGTTGACACCAGCACCGGCACCTTCGTGCACAGCCAGGAAGCGGGCGTCATCGCGCAGACCCGGCTGACCTGGGACGGGCTGGCCGGCGCCGGCCTGGGCGCCGATCTCAGCCTGCTCGACCAGTTCGTGCTCGAAGTGGTGAGCTCGGACCTGTCGATCGAGTGGGAATTGACGGTCGACGACGGCACGACCTCCTACACCCACGAGTTCCTGGCCAGCTCGTTCACCATCACTGGTGTCAACTTCCAGGTTGAGCTGCCGCTGTCGATCTGGTCGAGCAAGGGCGTCGACCTGTCCAGCGTCAAGAGCATCTCGCTGCTGGCCAACGGCGCGCAGAAGGGCTTCCCCAACGGCCTGCCGAGCGTCGACACCGAGATCGCCTTCTTCGCGGTCACCCAGGTGCCGGAGCCGGCCATGCTGGCGCTGTTCGGCCTGGGCCTGCTGGGCCTGGGCGCGGCCGCCCGCCGCAAGGCCTAGACACCGCAGTGCAACGCCGGCCGCGACCCCGCGGCCGGCGCCTTCTGGCGATCGGGAAGGCGTTGCCTGGGCGCAAGCCCAGGCAACCCGCCTGCGCGGACACTCGGACGTCAGGTTTCTTTACACTCCATCAGCCCTGCCGACTCCGTTGTAAAGCACTGGAAACCTAAGAGCTTTTGGGAGCCGATCGGGTCCGGACCGGCGGCCCGCGCCAGGCAGGTGTCGATTCGCTTTACAAGTGGACACCTCGAAAAACCTCTGGCGTTGAGGGTCGCGGGTTGATTCTCTGACCTCTGGCGATGGCCGGAGGCGGGGATGGCGGGACAGGCTGGTTTCTTCGACACGGACGAGCGGCTGGCGTGGCTGTCGGCGGCGGGGGACCCGCTGGAGCGGCTGGCGAAGGTGGTGGACTTCGAGCTGTTCCGCCCTGATCTCGAGGCGGCGGTGCCGCGCACGGACCGCTCCAAGGGCGGGAGGCCGCCATACGACGCGGTGTTGATGTTCAAGGTGCTGGTTGTGCAGACGCTGTACACGCTGTCCGACGATCAGGCCGAGTATCAGATCCGGGATCGGCTGTCGTTCATGCGCTTTGTCGGGCTGGCGCTGCACGATGCCGTGCCGGATGCCAAGACGATTTGGCTCTACCGCGAGCAACTCGTTCGGACTGGTGCCTTCGACCGGCTGTTCGCCCGGTTCGATGCGGCGCTACGGGAGAAGGGCTATCTGGCGATGGGTGGGCAGATCGTCGATGCCACTGTCGTCGAGGCGCGCCGCCCCCGGCTCACGCGCGA
>VGEV01000166.1 GCA_016869175.1 Alphaproteobacteria bacterium | reverse complement strand
CCTGGAGCCCATCGGCAACATCCCGCCGGCCGAAGCCGAGGAACGCTACTACGCCATGGCAGACCAACCTGCCATGGCCGCGTGACTCAAACGACAATGCCTCCAGGAAACCCGGCGCGGTTCACTCCTCGACCCAGGCACGCAAGCCCGCTTCGAGCGTGCGGTGTCGGGCCGCCAGCGGCCCAGAGGGCAGGGCGACCTCGCCGCGCGGACCGGCGCGCAAGGTCAGGACCTGCGGCGTGGCCGGCGTCGCTGCGACGATCACGGCGCTCAGGTCGACGGTGACGGTATCGGGGCCGATGCGGCGTGACACAGGCGCGGCTCCCTGCCCTTTTCGCGCGGCTGCCTTATAGCGCGCCAATCGCCTGGGTGCGATTGCCGCGGCCCAAACGGTCGGCCGACCGGCTTGCACCCGGGCGATGGACCGCCTCTACTGAACGACGTGGCGGTGGGGGGCCCATGGACTGGATCCTGCGCAAGGCGCGCCTGGCGACCGAGCCCGCGCGGCTGGTCGATGTCGGCATCGCCGACGGCCGGATCGCTGCGATTGAGCAAGACCTTGCCGCCGAAGGTCCCAGCCTGGACCTGGCCGGCCGCCTGCTGTCGCCGGGCTTCGTCGAGACCCACATCCATCTGGACAAGTCCTGCATCCTCGAGCGCTGTCAGGCCAAGCGTGGCGACCTGGGCGAGGCGATCGCCGAAGTCGCAAAGCAGAAGCGCACTTTCACGCCAGAGGATGTGTATGCGCGGGCCAAGAAGACCCTGGAGAAATGCATTCTCAACGGCACCACGCACGTTCGCACCCATCTCGAGGTCGATCCCGGCATCGGCCTGCGCAGCCTGCAGGGCCTTTTGCCGCTGGTCGCCGAATATCGCTGGGCGCTCGACCTGGAGATCTGCATTTTTCCGCAGGAGGGCCTGCTCAACAATCCCGGCACCGACGAACTGATGGTGCAAGGGCTGCGGCAAGGCGGCCGCGTGGTCGGCGCGGCGCCCTATACGGACAGCAATCCGCACGGACAGATCGACCGCGTGTTCGAGATGGCGCGCGAATTCGTCATCGACATCGACATGCATCTCGACTTCGGCCCGGAAGCCGACGAACTCGACCTCGAACATGTCTGCCGGCAGACCGACCGCTATCGCTATGGCGGGCGGGTGGCGATCGGCCACGTCACCAAGCTGGCGGGCGCCAGACCCGAACGCTTCCACGCCAGCGCGCGGCGGTTGGCCGATGCCGGCGTGGCGCTGACCGTGCTGCCCTCGAC
Source organism: Alphaproteobacteria bacterium (assembly GCA_016869175.1). Lineage (GTDB taxonomy): Bacteria > Pseudomonadota > Alphaproteobacteria > VGEV01. Next base: position 6,994 of record VGEV01000166.1, on the reverse strand, counting down.
CGATCTCTATCTCATGGGCCGGGACGCCGAGCGCCACGTGCCGCGCGGCGTCACCGCGGCGCACAAGCTGCTGCATGCGGGCGTCAACTGCTCGTTGTCCAGCAACAACGTGCTGAACCCGTTCACGCCCTTCGGCGACTGCTCGTTGCTGCGCATGGCCAACCTCTATGCCAATGTTTGCCATGTGGGTGCCGTGGCCGACATTCAGGAATGCTTCAACATGGTGACCCGCCGCTCGGCCCGGCTGCTCAATCTGAAGGCCTATGGCCTGGCGGTCGGCGATCAGGCGGACCTGGCGGTGGTGGACGCGGAAACGCCGGAGGCCGCCGTCGCCGAACTGGCGCCGGTCCTGCATGCCTTCAAGCGCGGGCGGCTGACCATGAGCCGGCCGCGGCCTGAGCTGCACCGGCCAAGCTGACCAACCCGGCGAAGGAAGGCACGCATGAAGCTGCTGACGGTCAATCCGAACATCTCGGAAATCGTGCTGGAGGTCATCGTGCAGTCGGCCCGGCGCGCGGCACAGCCGGGCACCCAGATCATCGGCCTGCACTCGCCGCGGGGCACGCGCAATATCGACAGTTCCTATGGCGACTACATGTCGGCGCCCTACATGATCGAGGCGGTCCGCGCCAACGTCGCCAGCAACAAGCCGGACGCCGTCGTGCTGTGCGGCTTCGGCAATGTCGGCATTTTCGCGCTGAAGGAGGTGCTGGACATTCCGGTGGTGTCGATTTCGGAGGCGAGCATGGCGATGGCCTGCCTGCTGGGCCATCGCTTCTCGACGCTGACCATGCTGGAGCAGTTCGTGCCCTACCAGCAGGACATCGTGCGGCTCTATGGCTTCGAGGCGAAATGCGCCTCGGTGCGCGCGATCAACGTCAACGTGGAACGGGCGGCGGTCGAGCGCGAACGCACGCTGGCCGACCTGACGCAGCAGGTGCTGGCGATCGTCGAGCAGGACCGCGCCGAGGTGGTGATCCTGGCCTGCGCCGGGCTCTGCGGCTATGACCAGGCGCTGTCGGAACGCGCCGGCATCCCGGTGATCGACCCCGTCGTGGCGGGCGTGAAAATGGCGGAATGCTTCGTCTCGATGGGCCTGAAGCAATCCAAGCTGCGCAAGTTCCGCAGTCCACCACAACCGCTCGCCGACTACCACCTGCAGAATTGACCGCTGATGCGCCTGCTCTTCGTCAATCCCAACATCACACCCGCCATCACCGAGATCATGGCGGCCGAGGCCTTGCGCTCGGCGGCACCCGGCACCGAGATCGTGCCTGCCACCGCTCGTTTCGGTCCGCTCTACATCGCCAATCGCATCGAGGCGGCGATCGCCGGGCATGCGGTGCTCGAAGTGCTGGCCGAACGCGCGGCCGGGTTCGATGCCGCCATCGTCGCGGCGTTCGGCGATCCGGGCCTGCATGCCGCCAAGGAGCTGCTGGACATCCCGGTCGTCGGTGTGTCGGAGGCAGCCTTCCACTTCGCCTACATGCTGGGCAAGCGCTATTCGCTCGTCTGCCTGACTGAGCGCTTGCGGGTCTGGGCGGTCGAGTGCGCCGAGGAACATGGCCTCTCCGGCCGCCTGGCCGGTTCGCGCGCCCTGACGGCGCCGATCGCCGACATCACCCGGGCGCAGGAGCAGGTGGGCGGGTTGCTGTTGGCGGAGTGCCAGAAGGCGGTGGCGGAGGACCGCGCCGAGGTGGTGATCCTGGCGGGCGGTCCCGCCGCCGGGCTTGCCCGCAAGCTGCAGGAGCGGGTGCCGGTGCCGCTGTTGGACGGGGTGCGCTCGGCCGTCCACATGGCCGAGGCGCTGGTGCGCCTTTCGCCGCCGCCGGCCCGGGCCGGTAGCATGGCGCGCCCGGCGCCGAAGCCGACGCAAGGCTTGTCGGCCGCGCTGACGCGTGCGCTCGAAGGGGAGGCGAAAGGATGATCAGGCTGGCGGGCAGCCGCGCGCTCGTCACGGGCAGCAGCTCCGGCATCGGCGCGGGCGTGGCGCGCGCCTTCGCCGCCGCGGGCGCCGATGTCGTGATCAACTATCCGACCGCGGCGCAGGCGGATCAGGCGGCGGCGGTCAAGCACGACATCGAGACACACGGCCGGCGCTGCCTGGCGGTGGAGGCCGATGTCAGCCAGGAAGCCGAGGTGCAGCGGCTGTTCGATGCCGCCAACGGCTTCCTCAACGGCATCGAGATCCTGGTCAACAACGCCGGCATCGCCGAAACGGCGGCGATCCACGAAATGAGCGTCGCTTCGTGGGACCGCATGCTGGCGATCCACCTGCGCAGCGTTTTCTTGCTGACGCGGCTGGTGCTGCCGCAGATGTATCGGCGCGACGGCGGCCGCATCATCAATACCGCCTCGCAGCTCGCCTACAAGGGCGCGCCGGGCTACGCGCACTATACCGCCGCCAAGGCGGGCATCATCGGCTTCACGCGCTCGCTCGCCCTCGAACTCGGCCAGCGCAACATCACCGCCAATTGCGTGGGACCGGGCGCCACCGATACGCCGCTGCTGGGCGGCGCCACCAAGGAACTCCTGGAAGCAATCCGCCGCTACATTCCCAAGGGCCGCTTCGCGCAGGTGGCGGAGATCGTGCCGGCCTACCTGTTCCTCGCCAGCGCGGAAGCCAGCTTCGTGCAGGGCCAGTGCCTGAGCCCGAATGGCGGCGACGTGTTCCTCTGATCGCCGCCTATTCCGCCGCCATCGCCGCGCGCCCCGGCGCGCGCCACTGCCGCAGAAGCTGCCCCCATTGCTGGCGCGCCGCGACAACATTGGCATGCTTCACATGGCCAAAGCCGCGGATCGACGCCGGCACCTCGGCAATCGCCAGCGCCAGCACGTGGTTGTCGCGGTCGAGGCCTCCGGCCAACTCGGTCAGGACCGCTTCGTACTCGCCGATCAGTGCGCGTTCGGTCTTGCGTTCCTCGCTGCGGCCGAACATGTCAAAGGCGGTGCCGCGCAGGCCCTTGAGGCCCGCCAGCACACGCAAGGCCGGGAAGATCCAGGGCCCGAACGTGCGCTTGGCGGTTCTGCCGGTGACCGGATCGGGCTTGCTGAGCAGCGGCGGCGCCAGCAGCAGTTCCAGCCGCTCGATACCCTCGAACTGCGCCTCCAGGCCCTGGCGGAAGGCCGAACCGCTGTAGAGCCGCGCCACCTCGTACTCGTCCTTGTAGGCCATCAGCTTGTGCAGATTGCGGGCGACCGCCATGGCCAGGACATCGTCACCGAGCGCGCGCTCCGCCTCGGCGATCCGGCGCACGTGCGCCTCGTAGCGTCGCGCATAGGCCTCGTTCTGATAGGCGGCGAGATCGGCCATGCGATGGGCGAGCAGTTGTTCCAGGCTGGCTGGCGCCGGCATCGCCGGACCGGCACTGGCCGCTTCCTCGACCGCCGCCAGGTTGTGGGCCGCGCGCCGGCCCCAGGCGAACGCCGCCTTGTTGGCGGACACCGCCAGTCCGTTCAGCTCGATCGCCCGCTCGAGCGCGGCGGCCGCGACCGGCACCAGACCCTTCTGATAGGCAAAGCCCAGCATGAACAAGTTGGCGGCGATGGCGTCGCCCAGAAGCGTGGTGGCAAGCCGCGTGGCGTCGATCTCGTCGACGCGCTCGGCGCCGGCCTCCGCGCGGATGCGTTGGCGAACCGCCGCATCGGGAAACTCCAGATCCGGGTTGAGCGCGAAATGCCCGGTGATCGCCTGGTGCGTGTTCAGCACCACGCGCGTGCGCGTCGGGTCGATCACCGACAGCGCCAGTTCGGCCCCGGTCACCAGGCTGTCGCAGCCCAGCACCAGGTCGGCCGAGCCGGTGCTGAGCCGCACCGAGCCCAAGTCGGCTTCGTTGCCGGCCAGACGCACATGGCTGGTCACCGCGCCGCCTTTCTGCGCCATGCCGAACTGGTCGATGGTGGAGAACAGCTTCCCTTCGAGATGCGCCGCCATGGTCAGAAGCGCGGAGATCGTCACCACCCCGGTGCCGCCGATGCCGGTGATCAGCACGTCGTAGGAGCGGCCGGGCGCCAGCGCCGGCAGCGTCGGCTCCGGCAGCAGCACCAGCGCGCGCGGCACCTCGCGGCCCGCGGCCGAGCGGCGCGGCTTGGCGCCGATCACGTTGACGAAGCTGGGGCAGAAGCCCTCGGCGCAGGAATAGTCCTTGTTGCAACTGGACTGGTCGATACGCCGCTTGCGGCCATAGGGCGTTTCCAGCGGCAGCACCGACAGGCAGTTGGAGGTCTTGCTGCAATCGCCGCAGCCCTCGCAAACGCGCGGGTTGATGAACATCCGGCGGTCCGGATCGACCATGTCGCCGCGCTTGCGGCGCCGGCGCTTCTCGGCGGCACAGGTCTGGTCGTAGATCAGGATGCTGACCCCCGGCGTCTCGCGCAACGAGCGCTGCACCGCGTCCAGCTCCCTGCGGTGATGGATCTCCGTGCCCGGCGCGAACTCGGCGCCCAGCGGATATTTCTCCGGCTGGTCGGTGACGACGACGATGCGGCCGGCGCCTTCGGCCGCCACCTGGCGCGAGATCGACATCGGCGTCAGCACGCCATCGACCGGCTGGCCGCCGGTCATCGCCACCGCGTCGTTGAACAGGATCTTGTAAGTGATGTTGACGTTGGCGGCGATGCAGGCGCGGATCGCCAACAGGCCGGAATGGAAATAGGTGCCGTCGCCCAGGTTCTGGAAGACGTGGGACGTTCGGGTGAATGGCGCCTGGCCGATCCAGTTGGCGCCCTCGCCACCCATATGGGTATGCGCGCCGATATTGCGGTTCATGTAGGTCGACATGAAATGGCAGCCAACGCCGCCCTGGCCACGGCTGCCCTCGGGCACGCGCGTCGAGCTGTTGTGCGGGCAACCGGAACAGAAGAAGGGCATGCGCTGCACCGCCAAGCCCTGGCGCGCGCGGGCGCGCGCCGCCTTGGCGTCCAGGAAGCTCAGCCGGGCCGTGATGCGCTCGCTGCCATGAAAATGCGCGATCCGCTGGGCGATGGCGCGCGACACCTCCTCCGAGCCGAATTCGCCCACTTCCGGTAGCAACAACCCGCCCTTCTCGTCGTACCGGCCGATCACGCGCGGCCGGCGCCCGTCGGGCAGGTCGTAGAGCGCGTCGCGCACGCGCGCTTCCAGAAACCGCCGCTTCTCCTCCACCACCAGGATCTCTTCCAGGCCGTCGGCGAAGTTGCGCACCGTCTCCGCATCGAAGGGAAACGGCATGCCCAGCTTGAGGAAGGAAATGCCGATGCCGGCCGCGCTCGCCGGGTCAAGCCCCAGCTCGTTCAGCGCCTGGCGCACGTCCATCGCCGCCTTGCCGGAGGAAATGATGCCGAAGCGGCGTCTGGGTCCATCGATCAGGCGTTCGTTGATGGCGTTGGCGCGCGCGAAGGCCAAGGCGGCCGGCAGCTTGAACCGGCGAAGCCGCGGCTCCTGCTGCATCCAGGCATCGCCCTGACGGATCGACACGCCATCGGCCGGGAACTCGAAGTTGGGCTTGACCAGCTTGACCCGGCCGGGATCGCCATCGACCACCGCCGCCGTATCGATGGTGTCGGCGGTGACCTTAAAGCCGACCCAGGCGCCGGAGAAGCGCGACATCTCCCAGCCCAGCACGCCGTAATCCAGGATCTCCTGCACCGTGGCCGGGTAGAGCACCGGCATGATCAGGTCGGCGAACAACGTTTCGGAGGCTGCCGGCACGTCGGTCGACTTCATCGCCGGATCGTCGCCCACGACCGCCAACACGCCGCCATGGCGCGAGGTGCCAGCCAGATTGGAATGGCGAATGGCGTCGACCGAACGGTCGAGGCCGGGCCCCTTGCCGTACCACATCGCCGCCACGCCGTCGTAACGCGCGTCCGGATAGAGGTTGGCTTGTTGCGAACCCCAGCACGAGGTGGCGGCCAGATCCTCGTTGACGCCCGCCTGGAAATGGATGCGCCCGTCGCGCAGGAAGCGCTTGGCCCGCCACAGCTCCTTGTCGACGTTGTGCATCGGCGAGCCGCGATAGCCGGTGATGAAGCAGGCGGTCTTGAGGCCGTTCGCCTGGTCGCGATCGAGCTGGTTCATGGCCAGCCGCAGCAAGGCCTGGCTGCCGGTCAGATAGATCGGGCCGTCGGCCTGCTGGTACTTGTCCTCAAGCGTGGTCGCACGCAACGCCATGCCCTGTCTCCCTAGCCTGCGCGCTCAACGCTGGCGGCATGGCGCAAAGGCGTGTCGCGGCCGCAGCCGGGTGGGTTGCGGCATTGTTCGGCCACACCCACCCGCAACGGCTAGGCCAGGCCCTAGACCCGCTTGGGGGCTCGCCCGGCTATCTCTTCTTCCAGCCGACCGGCTCGTCGCACGGCACCGTGCCCATCTTGGCCGGCACGGAGATTTCCAGGATGTCGGCGTCCTTGGCGATTGCCGTCTCGTTGTGCTTCATCAGCGGCGGGATGTAGAGCGACTCGCCGGCATTCAGACGCAGCGAGGTGCCGTCCTCGAAATCGAGATCGACCCAGCCGCTCAGGCAATAGACGAACTGCGCGTCGCAGACGTGGTAATGCCAGCCGGTCGGCGTCTCCATGCCGCCCTTCACGGTGGTGAACTGCGCCCGCATGAAGCCTTCGCTGGCGTCGGTCACGCCCAGGTCGCGATAGGTGAAGAACTCGCGCCGGCCAGGCACGTGCTTGGCCGTCGCCGGCTTGCCGTGGGCCAGCTTCTTCTTGCCGTAGGCCGGCGCCTCCGGCCGCTTGGCGGTGTCGATCGTCATGGCGTTCTCCTGGCGGTTCTGCGCGGTGGTGACACGCCCGGCATCTTAAGGGCGGATCGGGTGCTTCGCCAAGCCGGCCGCGCGCGCGGCTGACCCGACGACTGTCCGGGTTCGCACAGAAGTGAGGCGGGTTGAGTAAGGGAAGGGGTTCTCCGAAGCTCGGGTTGCTGAGACTCGAAGCAAAGGAGAACCCCATGCAGGTGTTTGGCCTGCCCGGTCAGGTTATCAGGAACGCCAAGCTGGCGTCGCGGATC
>VGEV01000165.1 GCA_016869175.1 Alphaproteobacteria bacterium | reverse complement strand
GCCGCCGCAAATCCATGCTGAACGCCCGCGCCATCCTCGCTCTCCTTGCGAATCGCAAGCAGAGGGAATCAGCTTCCGCGCGCCTTGGAAACCCCTCCCGACTCCGCTTTCAATGAAAATGCTCTAGGCGGACGGCGGTTTGCATGTCCGCGCGTGCGGGCGCTATTGTTGCCGCGCGGGGTACGGCTCCGCCAAGGGGAGGAGCTCGAGCATGCGCACAACTGGGATGCTGGCGACCGCGCTGACGGCCGGTTTAGCGCTCGCCACCGGCGGCGCGGCGGCGCAGGACAAGACCTTCAACTGGCGTTTCACCACGGTGGCTGGCGCCAATACGATCGAGTTCAAGGAACTGGGCGAGGGCTTCGCCGAGAAGGTCGAGAAGGCCAGCAAGGGCCGCCTGGTCATCAAGGCCTTCCCGTCCGGCGTGCTGATGAAGGACCCGGAGGCGATTGACGCGCTGGCCAAGGGCACCATCCAGATGGCGGTGACCTATCTCGTCTATTTCAGCGGCAAGGAACCGGCGCTGCGCGCGGTCAACGAGTGGCCGGCCTTGGTCGATCCGCTGCAAGGCGTCACTTGGTTCTATGCCGGCGGCGGCGCCGAGATCATGCGGCCGATCCTGGAACGGCATGGCATGTATTTCCTGGGCGTTTCGCCGCTCTCGGGCGAGCATATCTGGTCGAAGAACCCGCTGCCCACCGTCGACGCGCTGAAGGGCTTGAAGATCCGTGCCGCCGGGCTGGCCGCCGACAGTTTCGCGCGGATGGGCGCTGCGGTCGTCAACATGTCGGGCGTCGATGTCTACCAGGGCTTGCAGCGCGGCACGGTCGACGCAGCCGAGTTCACCACGCTGCCCGTGAACTACGAGTTCGGCTTCGCCGAAGTGACCAAGCACGTGATCTTCCCCAGCTATTCCGGCGGCGGCACCTATGACTGGGCGATCAACAAGAAGGCCTGGGACGAGCTGCCCGAGGACCTGAAGACCATCATGCACGCCACGCTTGGCCAAGTCGGCTCGCAATATTTCATGAAGGCGATCCTGGCCGAGCGCAAAGTGATGGACGAGTTGAAGAAGAAGAACATGAACTTCATCACCTGGTCGGAAAAGGATATGAAGGCCCTGGAACTGGCGCGTATCGCGGTGATGCGGGAGCGCTACGCCAAGGAGAGCGAGGACTTCGCCAAGATCCTGAAGTCGCGGCTGGAGCTGCTGCAGACGCTCGGCTACGACGTGCCGCCGGGGTGAGGCGGCGATAGGCGATCGCCGGGGCGGCCGCCCGGCCACCCCGGCCCCTAGTGGATCGGCTCAAACGGATGCTACCCATCCGTTTGGGCGGTCGAGCCACTGAATCAATGGGTTAGTGGTTCGGTTCAACCGACGCTTGGCTCCCAAGCGTCGGCATCGAACCACTAGATAGTGGGTGGAGCGATGGCGAAACTGTTGCGCGAGGCGGAGGTCGCGGCCTTCTGGCGCGATGGCTTCCATTTCCCGGTGCGGGTCATGAACGCGGCCGATGCGCTCGGCTATCGCCGGCAACTGGAGGCCTACGAGGCCACGACCGGCCAGCCGATCCAGAGCAACATGCGGCACAAGGTGCATCTCTTGTTCCGCTGGGCGCAGGACTTGGCCAGGCACCCGGCGATCCTTGACGCGATCGAGGATGTGCTGGGCCCAAACATCTTCTGCTGGACCACCAACTTCTTCATCAAGGAGGCGAACACCTCTTCGTTCGTCTCCTGGCACCAGGACGCGACCTATTGGGGTCTCGACCCCGACGATGTGGTGACGGCGTGGGTTGCCTTGAGCGACTGCCCGGTCGAGAGCGGCGCCATGAAGCTCGTCCCCGGCAGCCACCGCTGGCCGCAGTTGCAGCACGTGGACACGTTCCACAAGGACAATCTGTTGAGCCGCGGCCAGGAGATCGCGGTCGAGGTCGACGACGCCACGGGCGTCATGGTGCCGCTGAAGGCGGGCGAGGTGTCCTTGCACCACGTCAAGCTGGTGCACGGCTCCGGCCCCAACACGACCGGCGACCGGCGCATCGGCTTGGCCATCCGTTACATCCCGCCGCACGTGCGGCAACTGAAGGTGCGCGATAGCGCCACGCTGGTGCGCGGCGTCGATACGCATGGCTATTACGATTGCGAGCCGGCGCCGAAGGCTGACCTCGATGCCGCCGCTTTGGCGGCGCACAAGGACGCGGTCGAGCGCCAGGTCAAGGCCCTTTACTCCGGCACCGACAAGGCGGCGTTCCGCGCCTGAGCGCTTTGCAATTCGCCAAAATGCCCTAGATAAGTAACCAAGCGGCAAGACGGGGGCGGCGAGGCGATGCAGGCGAAGGCGGATACCGGCAAGCCCAGGCGCTATGGCGAGGCCTTGCGCCGGCTGCGCGCGGCCGGCTTGCGGCCGACCCACCAGCGACTGGGCCTGGCGCATTTGCTGTTCGATGCCCCGCCCCGCCATGTCACCGCCGAAAGCCTGCACGCGGAAGCGGCGCAGGCGGGCGTCCGTGTCAGTCTGGCCACCGTCTACAACACGTTGCACCAGTTCGTCGGCGCCGGGCTGTTGCGCGAGGTGGTGGTGGACGCCGGCCGCGCCTATTTCGACACCAACGTGGCCGAACACCATCACATGCTGCTGGAGGACAGCGGCGAATTGCGCGACATCGCCGCTGGAAGCCTGGTTGTCGGCGGCCTGCCGGAACCGCCGCAGGGCTATGAGATTGCTCGTGCGGAGGTAGTGGTGCGGCTGCGCCGCCGGGGTGAGTGACTTGTGCCCGATCGGTTGGAATAACTAAAAACAACGCTTGATCGGACTGTTGCCGTTACCATATATAAAGCGCTGCCGCGTCGAGTGCGAAGGCCGCTTTCGGCCAGTCAACGCAACCGCGTCGCGCAGCCGAGCCAAGAAGGGGGACCGCAATGGCCGCATTGAAGGGCAGCAAGACCGAGCAGAACCTGAAGGATGCGTTCGCCGGCGAAAGCCAGGCCAACCGCCGCTATCTCTATTTCGCCCAGAAGGCCGACGTCGAAGGCTATAACGACGTGGCGGCGGTGTTCCGCTCCACGGCCGAGGGCGAGACCGGCCACGCGCATGGTCACCTGGAGTTCCTGGAGGCGGTGGGCGACCCGGCGACCGGCAAGCCGATCGGCCCGACCGGCGACAATCTGAAGGCCGCCATCGCCGGCGAGACGCACGAATACACCGACATGTATCCCGGCATGGCCCGCACCGCGCGCGGCGAGGGCTTCGCGGAGATCGCCGACTGGTTCGAGACATTGGCCAAGGCCGAGAAGAGCCATGCCGGCCGCTTCCAGAAGGCGCTGGACACGCTGGGCTCGTAAGCCGTCCGGATCGGGGCGCGCTCCTGCGCCCCCTTTTCCCGTTGCTCTCATTCCGACGTCTTGACCGACGGCCGGCGACGCGGCCGGCCGTCCCTTGAGGGATATTGCCCACGTGAGCGACCGCGGCCGTGCCCCGCCCAAGGAAGGCAGCACCGAGGCTCCCACCCGCCATGCCCTGCGGTGGCGAGAGGCGGAGTTCTATGACCTCGACAAGGTCGAACGGGAAATGGAGCGGGTGTTCGACATCTGCCACGGCTGCCGGCGCTGCTTCAATCTGTGCGACAGCTTTCCCAAACTGTTCGACCTGGTGGACAACGCGCCCTCGGGCGAACTCGACACTGTCGACAAGGCCGCCTATGCCACAGTCGCGGATGCCTGCACGCTCTGCGACATGTGCTTCATGACCAAGTGCCCCTATGTGCCGCCGCACGAATTCGATCTCGATTTCCCGCACCTGATTCTGCGCTATCGGGCGGCCATGCGGGCAAAGGAGGGGGTGCCGCTCGTCCGCCGCGAACTCGCCAAGACCGACCGCAACGGCCGGCTGGCCGGGCTGGTCGAGGGTCTAGCCAACTGGGCGATCGGGGAGAAGAATTTTGGCATGCGCAACATGCTGGAAGATCTTGCCGGCGTGCACCGCGAAGCGGCCTTGCCGAAATACCATGGCAACACGCTGGAAAAGCGCGCCAAGGCCGCGCCCGGCCTGGCCAACCGCGCGGCGCCCGGCTACGGCCGCAAGGCGGTGCTCTATGCCACCTGCTTCGCCAACTTCAACAATCCGGAGATCGGCGAGGCGGCGCGGGCGGTGCTGGCCTGGAACGGGGTGGAGGTGACGGTCGCCTATCCCGCTTGCTGCGGCATGCCGATGCTGGAACAGGGCGCCATCGAGCAGGTGGCGGCGAACGCCCGGCGCATCGCCGAGAGCCTGTTGCCATTGGTCGAGGCGGGCCACGCCATCGTCGCGCCGGTGCCGAGCTGCGCGCTGATGCTGAAATCGGAATGGCCGCTCATCCTGCCGGACGACCCGGTGGTCGCCACGGTGTCGAAGGCGACCATGGACATCACCGAATACGTGGTCGACATCGCCAAGAAAGAGGGACTGGCGCCGGGCCTGCGGCCGCTGGCCACGCCGGTCACCTTGCATCTTGCCTGCCATGCCCGGGCGCAGAACATGGGCGCCAAGGGGGCCGAGATGCTGCGCCTCATTCCCGACATCAAGCTGGCGGTGATCGAGCGCTGTTCCGGTCACGGCGGCGCCTGGGGCGTGCTGAAGGAGAATTTTCCGCTGGCGCTGAAGGTCGGCCGCCCGGTGGCGCGGCAGGCTTTGGGCGCGCTCGGCATCGTCACCTCGGAATGTCCATTGGCCGCCGACCACATTCGCCAGGGCATGGAACGCGTCGCCGGGGAGGGGCCGGTGCCGGCGGCCGTGCCGCATCCCATTCTGCTGCTGGCCGAGGCCTATGGCCTTGGGGGGCCGGGCGGGACGCGGCAATGAGCGAGGCCGAACGCCGCATCCGGCCGGCGGATGTCCTGTCGCTGGCCGAGTTCGAGACGCTGCGCCGCGCCAAGCGGGCGACGCTGGTGGCGATGAAGCGCGACCGGCGCGTCGCCGTCGGCCCCTTTGCCACCTTCTATTTCGAGAACTACGAGACGATGTGGTGGCAGGTGCACGAAATGCTGCGCATCGAGAAGGGCGGCGCGAGCCAGGTGGCCGACGAGCTGGACGCCTACAACCCGCTCATCCCGCAGGGCCGGGAACTGGTCGCCACGTTGATGTTCGAGATCGACGATGCGGCCGAGCGCGACCGCTGGCTGACGCGGCTGGGCGGCGTCGAGCACACGGTGACATTGCAGCTCGGCGGGCGTGCCATCCTGGCGGAGATCGCCGACGCGCGCTCGGGCGAGCGCACCACCGAGGGTGGCAAGACCTCCTCGGTGCATTTCCTGCGCTTTGCCTTCGATGCCGAGGCCATCGCGCGCTTCCGCGATGCGACGCAGCCGGTGCTGCTGGGCATCGGACACGAGAACTACGGCCATCTCGCGGTCTTGCCGGCGGCCGTGCGCCAGGTGCTGGCCAAGGATTTCGGCTGACGACGGCCGGGCGCGGCTATTTCAACTCCTCGCCCGGCAGCGCGCCGAAGATCGCCTGGCGCGGCAGCCAGCCATGGGCCTGGTCGAGGCGCAGCCGGCACCAATCGCCGGCGCAGGCTTCCAGCCGTCCCAGCACGCCCGGCTCGGCCCGGGCGACAATCGCGGCCTTGGCCTCCGGCCTGCGGCGCAAGGCACTGACTTCGCCGACCACCAGTGCGTGCCGGCGGCCGCTCAGCAGGCTCTTGTGCACCCAGCCCTCGTCGCCGTCGACATCCCTGATCCGCCGCCAATGCTCGAACTCGGCCGTCACCAGCACCGGCAGGCCCTTCTTCTGATAGGTCCAGGTCACCGGGTAGCGCGGCGCGGGGCCGGAACGCAGGTTGACCTTGTCGGCGGCCAGCGAGACAAAGCGCGGGACGGTCTGGCCGGAGGGGCCGGCGGCGCGCTCCTCGTTCTCACCCTCGCCACCATCGGCCGCGGCACTGGCGGCGATCGCCAAGCTCAACACCAGCACGGTCAGGAATCGCTGCACGCCGCGGCTTATGCCGCGCGCCGGCGCGGATGGTCAAGCGGTCCTTTCGTCGCTGTCCGGCTGGCATACATGGAAGACCGAGCGGGTCTGGCCGGTGAACTCGCGCCGGCGCGGGCGGAAGCCGGCGGCGGCGAGTTTCGCTTCCCAGGCGGAGAGGCCAGTGCCGCGATAGCCGACCTCCCATTTGTGGCCGAGCGGGTCGGCGTCGGGCCGGAACCGCCGCAGCCCGCGGAACAGTTTCAGCGACAACGCGCGCCGGGCCCGCCGGCAATTGAGCGACAGCCGAAGGTCGAGCTGCGCCCCCATGTAGGGCACCGAGAGCACGAGATAGCCGGGCGCCGCCTTGCGGAACTTGGCCAGCAGCCGGTCGACCTCGGCCCAGGCGAAGTGTTCCAGGGTCTCGCAACAGAGGATGGCGTCGAACCCGGCCAGGCGCTCCGCCGCCACGGCCGCGAGATCGGCCTCGATATGGGCGATCCGGGCGTTGTGGTACTGCGCCGGCAGACGGTCGAGCGTGGTCACCCGGTAGCCGGCATGGTCCAGCATGGCGCTGACCAGTCCGAGACCGGGCCCCACCTCCAACACGGTCTTCACCGGCAGGCCCTGCAGCAGGCGCACTTGCAGCCACTGATGCGCGATGCGCTTCTCGGAATAGTAGCGGAACCACTCGGCTTGGCGGGCGGCGGCATCGCCGCCGTAGTCGCGCGCCGGATTGCCCTTGCCGGTGTCGCTCATGCCGCTCTGCGCCAACCGCTTCCGTCCAGACGATCACGGCCCGAGTGAGCGTTCACCCGGGCCGCTTGTCGTCGTTGGCGTTTCCTCAACTTAAATAACGGCCGAGCCTAGCACGGAGGCGGGCGGCATGCATCCTTCTTGTGCGCGCGGATTTCCCGATGTTTCCCGCCATGTTTCCGGTGGTTTTCCGGTGACAGCTTACGATATTCGGGTTTTCCGGTGGGGTTTCCAGTGACAGCTTCCTTTATGTGGGGGCCGCGACGCTCCGCCTGATGCCCGCCTCCGGCCCGGCGCAGAGCGGCGAGCCGCCGCGGCCTTCGCCGCCGCCCGGCTGGCGAACGGCCGGAAAGGCCTTGTATTTCATAAACTGTTACCGGTTTGTTCACCGGTTTGGTTGGCGCCGGGTTCGCCAGCGCTCTGGCGAGCGGTCAGGCCCGGCAGGGGATGCGACCCGCCGGCGGCGCGGGCCGATGCGGTGAATCCGGTGGATGGCGGTTTCTCGGTGACAGCGATTTTCCGGTGACAGCTTACGATATTCTCGTAATTCCGGTGACAGCTTCCTTTATGTGAGGGGGCCGCGACGCTCCGCCTGACGGCCACCTCCGGCTGGGCGCAACGGGACGAGCCGCCGCGGCCTTCGCCACTGCCCGGCTGGCGAGCGGCCGGAAAGGCTTTGTATTTCATAAACTGTCACCGGTTTCACATAAACTATCACCGGTTTGTTCGCCGGTTTGGCTGGCGCCGGGTTCCGGCGGCGGGCGGGACGGCGATCGCCGCTCTCAGGCGCCCTTGCCCGGTTTGGCGCTGAAGAACTTGGCGAACTTGTCGGGCATGTCCTTGTAGTCGTCCGCATCCGGCAGCGGCTCGCCCTTGCGGGTGATATTGGGCCATTGCGTGGCGAATTCCCGGTTCTGCTCCAGCCAGCGCTCTGCCCCCTCCTCGCTGTCCGGCATGATCGCCTCGACCGGGCATTCGGGCTCGCACACCCCGCAATCGATGCACTCGTCGGGATGGATGACCAGCATGTTCTCGCCTTCGTAGAAACAGTCGACCGGGCAGACCTCGACGCAATCCATGTACTTGCACTTGATACAGGTCTCAGTGACGACGTAGGCCATAACTCCTCCGACGATCAGGCGCGCTGCGGCGGCCGGCACATTAGTCGCAGCCCGCGGGCGCCGCAAGAATCCCGGGCCGGCAAGGCCAAGCGTTCAGCCGGACGTTTCGGGCGGTGCCAGATCGTCATAGAGCTGGCGCGCCACCGCCGGCGGACAGCGCCGCTCGCCCAGCGCGCGCACCCTGATCACGCGCACATGCGGGCCCAGCGGAAAGGTCAACACGTCGCCGGGCTTGACCGGTTGGCTCGGCTTGTCGATCGGCTGGCGATTGAGCCGCAGCCGGCGCGCGGCGCAGAATTCGGCGGCGCCGGTGCGGCTCTTGAAGAAGCGGGCATACCACAGCCACTGATCGATGCGCCGGCCGCTCATGCGCCGGAGGCGCGGCGGCCGGCCCGCCCGGCAAGGCCGGCCAGCGCCGCGAACGGCGTCGGCCGGGCGCCGGAG
>VGEV01000164.1 GCA_016869175.1 Alphaproteobacteria bacterium | reverse complement strand
CCCTGGGCGATCCGGCCGAGCAGGCCGCCGACCGCCACGGCCGCGCCGACATCGGCCAGGATCTCGCTCAGCACGCCCGTCGCCGGCGCCGGCACTTCGACCGCCACCTTGTCGGTTTCCAGTTCGACGATGGGTTCGTCGGCCTGCACCGCATCGCCCACTTGCTTCAGCCATTTCGCCACGGTCGCTTCCGTGACCGACTCGCCCAGGCTCGGCACCGCGATGTCCTGCATGGCTTTCCTCGCTTCGCAATCCGCGGCGCCTAGAGGGCCAGCGCGCGCTTGACCAGATCTTCCTGTTCTCTGTTATGTGCCTTGATCGAGCCGGCCGCGGTCGAAGCCGATTCCGGCCGGCCCACATAGCGCACCGTGCGCTGCTTGTGGTCGATCTTCTCCAGCACCTGCTGCAAGCGCGGCAACATGAACCACCAGGCGCCCATGTTCTGCGGCTCCTCCTGGCACCAGACGAACTCGGCGTTCTTGAAGCGTGCCAGGTCGCGGATCAGCGTCTGCTTGGGGAAGGGGTAGAGCTGCTCGACGCGCAACAGATAGATCTGCTTGCGCTCCAGCTGCTCGCGCGCTTCGAACAGGTCGTAAAACACCTTGCCGCTGCACAGCACGACGCGCTTGATGCGGGCGTCACTGACCAGCGCCTGGCTGCCCTCGGCCGGGTCCGGCAGCAACCGGTGGAAGGTCGTGTCGGGGCCGAAATCCGCCAGGCCACTGACGCAACGCTTGTGCCGGAGCAGCGATTTGGGCGTCATCAGCACCAGCGGCTTGCGGAACTTGCGGTGCATCTGCCGCCGCAGGATGTGGAAGTAGTTGGCGGGCGTGGTGCAGTTCGCCACCTGGATGTTGTCCTCGGCACAGAGCTGCAGGTAGCGCTCCAGGCGGGCCGAGGAATGTTCCGGTCCCTGGCCCTCGAAGCCGTGCGGCAGCAGCATGACCAGCCCGCTCATGCGCAGCCATTTGCTCTCGGCGGCGGCCAGGAACTGATCGACGATCATCTGCGCGCCGTTGGCGAAATCGCCGAACTGCGCTTCCCACATCACCAGCGCCCGCGGCTCCGCCAGGCTGTAGCCGTATTCGAAGCCGAGCACGGCGGCTTCCGAGAGCGGACTGTTGAACACCTCGAAGCTGGCCTGCCGGGCGTCGAGATGCGCCAGCGGGCAATAGACCCGTTCGTCGCTCTGGTCGATCAATTCGGCATGACGGTGGGAAAAAGTGCCCCGGGCGCAGTCCTGCCCCGAGAGGCGCACCGGATAGCCTTCCACCAGCAACGTGCCGAAGGCCAACGCTTCCGCGGTCGCCCAGTCCAGGCCCTCGCCCGCCTCGAACATCTTGCGCTTGGTCTCGAGCTGGCGGCGAATGGTGCGGTGCAGGTTGAACGTCGCCGGCACCGTCGTCAGTCGTTCGCCCACCTGGCGCAGCAGTTCGAGTTCGACATCGGTGTCGCCGCGCCGGGCCTCGCCCTTGGCCCGTTCGAAGCCCGACCAGGCGCCTTCCAGCCAATCGGCCTTGTTCGGCTTGTAGCCGCCGGCCGCCTCGAAATCGCGTTCGAGCCGGGCATGGAAGTCGCTGCGCATGGCATCGAATTCGCTTTCGGCGATGGTGCCGTCTTCCACCAGTTTCTTGCCGTAAAGGCTGAGCGTGGTCGGATGCTGGGCGATCGCGCGATACATCAAGGGCTGCGTGAATGCCGGCTCGTCGCTTTCGTTGTGGCCCTGCCGGCGGTAGCAGAACAGGTCGATCACCACGTCCTTCTTGAATTGCTGGCGGTATTCCATGGCCAGCCGGGCGACATGGCAGACGGCTTCCGGGTCGTCGCCATTGACGTGGAACACCGGCGCCTGCACCACCTTTGCCACATCCGAGCAATAAGGCGAGGAACGGCCGGCGGTCGGCGCCGTGGTGAAGCCGATCTGGTTGTTGATGATGAGATGCACCGTGCCGCCGGTGCGATAGCCCTTAAGATCGGACAGCGCGAAACATTCCGCGACCAGGCCTTGCCCGGCGAAGGCGGCATCGCCGTGCAGCAGGACCGCCATCACCTGGCTGCGTTCGCGGTCGTTCAACTGCGTCTGCTTGGCGCGCGCCTTGCCCAGCACCACGGGATCGGCCGCCTCGAGATGCGAGGGATTGGCGGCGAGCGACAGGTGCACCATGCGGCCGCCGAACTCGCGGTCGGCGGAGGTGCCGAGATGGTACTTGACGTCGCCCGAACCCTGCACGTCGCCGGGATTGGCCGGCGTGCCCTGGAATTCGGAGAAGATCGCGGTGAACGGCTTGGCCATGAAATTGGCCAGCACGTTCAGCCGGCCGCGATGCGACATGCCCAGGCTGATCTCGCGCACGCCAAGCCGCGCCGCGCGTTCGACCAGGGCCTCCAGCGCCGGCATCAGCGCCTCGCCGCCCTCCAGGCCGAACCGCTTGGTGCCGATATACTTGGCGCCGAGGAAGCGCTCGAAACCCTCGGTCTCGATCAGCTTGCGCAGGATGCCGCGCTTCTCGGTGGCGGTGAAGCTGGTTTCCTTGCGCCGGCCTTCGACCCGTTCCTGGATCCAGGCCTTTTCCTCAGGCCCCATGATGTGCATGAACTCGACGCCGATCGGCCCGCAATAGGTGCGGCGCAGGATCTCCAGGATCTCGCGCAAGGTGGCGCTTTCCAGCCCCAGCACGTAGTTGATGAAGATCGGCCGGTCGAAATCGGCGTCGGTGAAGCCGTAGGAATAGGGGCTGAGTTCGGGATGTTCGGCGCGCGGCGTCAGCCCCAGCGGGTCGAGATGGGCCTCCAGGTGGCCGCGCACCCGATAGGCGCGGATCAGCATCAGCGCGCGCAGGCTGTCGAGCGTGGCCTGCCGCACCTGTTGCGCGCCGCCAATGCCGAGCCCGCTGGCCGCGCGGCTCGCCAGGCCCGAGGGCTCCGCCATCGGCTCCAGCGCTTCGGCCGGTTCGGCCGGCCGGCGCGGCGACCAAGCGGCGCCCGCCAGTTCCTCCTGCACGGTGCCGGCCGCATCGCCCAGCTCGGCGAAGAACTGCCGCCAGGCCGGATCCAGCGTCGTCGGATTCGACAGATACCGCTGGTAGAGCTGCTCGATGAACGCCGAGTTGGCGCCATAGAGGAAGCTGGTGGTTTCCAGGGCGGCGTTGGACATGGCGAATGGCACGACCTTCCGGCCGCGCTCCTTCATGGCGGTGGAACGACAATCGGCAATATTGGTTAGAGAACGGTATGCCGCGTTAACGTTTCAAGAGCGCGGCCATGGTTTCGCCGATCCGCGCCGGCGACTGCGCCACCTCGATGCCGGCCCGCCGCATCGCTTCCATCTTGTCGCCCGCGGTGCCCTTGCCGCCCGAGATGATGGCGCCGGCATGGCCCATGCGCCGGCCGGGCGGGGCGGTGACGCCGGCGATGAAGCCGACCACCGGTTTCTTGCGGTTGGATAGGCGCAGGAAGTCGGCCGCGTCCTCTTCGGCCCGGCCGCCGATCTCGCCGATCATGACGATCGCCTGGGTCTCGTCATCGGCCAGGAACAGTTCCAGGCAGTCGATGAAGTTGGTGCCGTTGACTGGATCGCCGCCGATGCCGATGCAGGTGGTCTGACCCAGCCCGGCGGCGGTGGTCTGCGCCACCGCCTCGTAGGTCAGCGTGCCCGAGCGCGAGACGATGCCGATCTTGCCGCGGGCATGGATATGGCCCGGCATGATGCCGATCTTGCATTCGTCGGGGGTGATGATCCCCGGGCAATTGGGGCCGATCAGCCGGCTCTTCGAGCCTTGCAAGGCACGCTTGACGCGCACCATGTCGAGCACCGGGATGCCTTCGGTGATGCAGACGACAAGCGGCAGGCCGGCGTCGACCGCTTCCAGGATGGCATCGGCGGCGAACGGCGGCGGCACATAGATGACGCTGGCATCGGCGCCGGTCTTGGCCACCGCCTGGTGCACCGTGTCGAACACCGGCAGCCCGATATGGCTGCCGCCGCCCTTGCCGGGGGTGACGCCGCCCACCATGGCCGTGCCATAGGCGATCGCCTGCTCGGAATGGAAGGTGCCCTGCTGGCCGGTGATGCCCTGGCAGATGACGCGGGTCTGGCGGTTGACCAGCACGGCCATCAGGCGGCCCTCCCGATCGCCGCCACGATCTTGCGCGCGGCGTCGCCCAGATCGTCGGCGGCGACGATAGGCAGGCCGGACCTGGCCATGATCTCCTTGCCGAGCGCCACGTTGGTGCCTTCGAGCCGCACCACGAGCGGCCGGGTCAGGCCCAGTTCGCGGGCCGCCGCCACCACGCCCTCGGCGATCACGTCGCAGCGCATGATGCCGCCGAAGATGTTGACCAGGATGCCCCGCACATTGGCATCGGACAGGATGATCTTGAAGGCCGTGGTCACCCGCTCCTTGGTGGCGCCGCCGCCGACATCCAGGAAGTTGGCCGGTTCGCCGCCATTCAGCTTGATGATATCCATGGTGGCCATGGCCAGGCCGGCGCCGTTCACCATGCAGCCGATATTGCCGTCCAGCTTGATGTAGCTGAGGCTGGCCTCGGCCGCCGCGGTCTCGGCCGGATCCTCCTCGTTGAGATCGCGCAATGCGGCGATCTCGGGATGGCGGTATAGCGCGTTGTCGTCGAAGTTGATCTTGGCATCGAGCGCCAGCAGCCCACCCGTCTTGGTGACCACCAGCGGGTTGACCTCGACCAGGCTGGCATCTTCCTGCACCAGGGCGCCATAGACGCCGCTGATCAGCTTGCTCGCCGCGCCGGCCTGGGCGCCGCTCAGCCCCAGCCCATAGGCCAGCCGCCGGCCATGGAACGGCTGGAAGCCGGCGGCCGGGTCGATGCGCACGGTGACGATCTTCTCCGGCGTCTCGGCCGCGACCTTCTCGATCTCGACGCCGCCTTCGGTCGAGGCCATCAGCGCCACCCGCCCGCTGTCGCGATCGATCACCGCGCCGAGATAGAGCTCGCGCGCGATCTCGCAGCCTTCCTCCACGAACAGCCGCTTGACGACGCGGCCCTGCGGCCCGGTCTGGTGGGTGATGAGCGTCATGCCCAGGATCGCCTTGGCGTGCGTTTCCACTTCCGCCAGCGAGCGCGCCAGCTTGACGCCGCCGCCCTTGCCGCGACCGCCGGCATGGATCTGCGCCTTGACCACCCACAGCGTGCCGCCCAGCCGCCGGGCGCCCTCGACCGCCTCGGCCACGCTCAAGGCGACCGCTCCCTTCAACAGGGCGACGCCATGCCGGCCCAGGATCTCCTTCGCCTGGTGCTCGTGCACATTCATGGGTTCAGGCCTTGGCCAGCGCCGGATCGATCTTCTTGCAAGCCTCGACCAGGCCGCGCACCGAGGCGACCGAGTGATCGAACATCTTCGTCTCCTCGGCGTCGAAGCTGATTTCCACCACCCGCTCGACCCCGCCCGCGCCGATCACCACGGGCACGCCGACGTAAAGGTCCTTGACGCCGTACTGGCCGTTCAGATAGGCGGCGCAGGGCTGGATGCGCTTCTTGTCCTTGAGATAGCTTTCCGCCATCTGGATGGCGGCGGTCGCCGGCGCGTAATAGGCCGAGCCTGTCTTCAACAGGCCGACGATCTCGGCCCCGCCGTCGCGCGTGCGCTGCACGATCTCGGCCAGCCGCTGTTCGCTGGTCCAGCCCATCTTGACCAGATCGGGCAGCGGAATGCCGCCCACCGTCGAATAGCGGGTCAGCGGCACCATGGTGTCGCCATGCCCGCCCAGGACGAAGGCGTTGACGTCCTCGACCGAGACCTGGAATTCCTGCGCCAGGAAATAGCGGAAGCGGGCGGTGTCCAGCACGCCCGCCATGCCGACCACGCGGGCATGCGGCAGGCCGGTCGCCTGGCGCAGCACCCAGACCATGGCATCGAGCGGGTTGGTGATGCAGATCACGAAGGCGTTGGGGCAGTGTTTCTTCAGACCCTCGCCCACCTGGCCCATGACCTTGATATTGATGCCCAACAGGTCGTCGCGGCTCATCCCCGGCTTGCGCGCGACGCCGGCGGTGACGATGGCGACGTCCGCACCGGCCAGGTCGGCGTAGTTCTGCGTGCCGCTCAGCCGGGCATCGAAGCCTTCGATCGGCGACGATTGCGCCAGGTCGAGCGCCTTGCCCTGTGGCAGGCCCTCGACGATGTCGAACACCACGATGTCGCCGAGTTCCTTCAGGCCGGCCAGATGCGCCAGCGTGCCGCCGATATTGCCACCACCGATCAGCGCGATCTTGCTGCGGGCCATGCTGTCTCCTGGAGCGGTTCGATCAGGCCGGCGCCGAAGCGAATGCGACCGATTGGCGCCTTCTTGGATATTGCCGGGTGTCGTACAGCGATTCCGTTAACCCCGCAAGCAAGCCCGCCGCCGGGTTTGCGCTATGCTCGCGCGATGCGGGACCTGCGCGAACTGGTCAAGTCCGGCCGGCCGAACGACTATCTGGTGGCGCCCGACGGCTATTGCCTTAAGGCGGTGCCGGACGCCGCGCCGGAACGCCTTGCGGTGCCACCGACGCGGCTGTTGCGCGGCTTTCGCCAGGTGGCGCTGGCCGAGCCGCGCACCGAACTACTGGAATATGACGAGGGGTTGCTGTCGGCCGCCTTCCGGCAGCGTTCGGCCTTCTGGGGCTTTCCCGACCTGATCGACCTGACCGCCATCGCGCTGGGCGACGGCGGCTCGAGCTATGCGCTCTATGCCCGGGCGGTCTATGGCCGCGGCGATTTCGGCGTCAACCGCGAGCGGGTGCTGCGCTGGCTGGCGGCGCTGCCGGGCGAACTGGCGAAAGGCTGAAGCTCACGAGGCCGGGAACAGCGCTTCCAGCTTGTCGGTCGCCAGCGCCGGGCCGGACAGGATGCGGCCGTCCACCTCCAGGGCCGGCGCCGACATGACGCCGGCGGCTTCCACCCGCTCGGCCGCTTCCTGGTCCAGCATCAGGTCGCGCACCATGAACGGCACGCCGCGCCGGTTGAGCCAGCCCTTCAGCCGCTCGCAGGGCGCGCAAAGCGGCGTCGAATAGACCACGACCTGACGCGACATGACCTTGCCCTCGCTCGGCGGCCGGCGGCCTCACAGCGCGCCCTTGGCCTTCAGCTCCTTATACTTCTCTTTGCTCTCCAGCCAACGCTGTTCCGCCTCGCCCTCCAGGAACGGCTGCTCCTTGCTGAAGATCTTTTCCTTCCACGCTTCGCCCTTGGCCCAGCGATAGGGCAGCGCAAGCGTGGTGCGCGGCCCCCGGGCGCTGGCCAGCAGTTCCACCGCCGAACGCACCACCCAACGCTGCTCGGAGGCATTGAACGGCTCGCCGCAGGGATTGCCGAGCGGGCTGTCCAGGAACACGAAACGGGCGACGCCGCAGGTCTCGACAATATCCCGGGCGTTGCCGATCACAACGGTTGGCAACCCCGCCGCTTCCAACACGCGCACGACCAGACTCACGGTCTGGTGGCAGACGGGTCAGACCGGCGTCAGCACGACCGCGTCAACGCCGTCCTCGCGGCAGCGCTTGACCACTTCCGGCCCGTCCGCCGCGAGCGTGCGGCGGTGGCTGTAATTGGTGTAGACGCCGTGCGCGCGGGCCGCGACCCCGCCGATCACCCCGTCGGCGGCCAGTTCGTGCAGCCGGCTGATGGGGAAATAGCTGTTCACGTCGTCCAGGTGCGTGGCATGCGTGTCGTAATGCTCCTGGCGGGTGAACAGGCGCTCCACGGCGGTGTCGGCCGGGATCGAATAGACCTTGCCGACCATGAAGCCGTGCGGCTCCTCGCCCTCGGCCTCGCCCCTGACCGCCACGTCGCTGGTGGAGACCAGCGCGATGCGCGCCTGGCGCAGCGGCTTCGTCAGGGGCGCGAACGGCACCTCGGCGAACTCCGCCCACTGATAGGGCTTCGCGTAGCCGAGCCCCGCGTAATAGGCGCGGGTCTTGTCGATGTACCGGACATGGCTCATGCGGTCCTCCTTGTCCGGGCGGCAATGTAGGCCGGCGCCGGGCCGCCTGTCAGCGGGCACTTGGTCGCGGGCCCCCGGCGGGCCTAAGCTGGCACGCAAGCGGACGGGGGGGGCGGGACCATGGCGCTGCAGGGCAAGGGCATGCTGGTAACCTTCACGCAAGTGCCGGCACGGTTCGAGCGCGACTTCAACGAGTGGTACAATCGCGAGCATATCGACGAGCGGGTCGCCCTGAAGGGCTTCCGCCGCGCTCGGCGCTACATCGCCCACCGCGCCAGCCCGAAATATGTCGCCACCTACGAAACCCGGCGGGTCGAGGATCTGGCCGACCCCGACTACATGAAGCTGCTGGCGAACCAGACCGCCTGGAGCCAGCGCGTCATGGCGCGCTTCGACAAGAAGAGT
>VGEV01000163.1 GCA_016869175.1 Alphaproteobacteria bacterium | reverse complement strand
GGCGATCTTCGCCTTGAATGCCGCATCAAACTTCCGTCTTGTCTTCGCCATCGCTCCCTCCGTCACAATGACGGATCAGAACGCGGCTCCACTCAAGCCCCTGGTCCCAAAACCGGGGTCCACTTCTCGTCTTGCCTCCTGTCGGCCTAGGGCAGAGCATGATCGACGGTTTAGCCGCGATCGGCCCCCGGCGTTTGACCGGCTCCTGAGGAAGGCATGGATTTTTCATGGGGAGGGGCGGAAGCTCGCCACACCGGCACGTCACGGCGAGGTGCGGCCGTCCACTCACCCTGGCGACGCAGCGGGCGCGGAGCGCCGGGCGATTTCACTCATCCTTGACGCGGGCCGTCGCGTCGCAGCACGGGCCACCATCGATCGCTGGCGCGATCGCTGTTCAGCTGCCTGCCAGCCGCCGATCGATCTCGCGCGCCAGCATGGTGATCTCGTACGCGGCCGGGCTCTTCGGTTCGGCTTCGCTGACGCCCAGGCCCTCCAGCAGACTGGCGGCGTAGATCTGCCGGTTGCCCAGCATGCTGTGCGCCAACTCCAGCTTGCGCTCGGCGATCTTGGCCTTGATCGCTTCCGACAGGCGGCCGCGCGTCGGCACGCGGTTGCCGACGATCAGTGCCGGCACCCGTTCGCGCTCGGCGATCTCGATGGTGGGTTGCGTCGCCCACAGGTCCATCGGGCTCATCTGCATCGGTACCAGCACCAGGCTGGCGCCGCGCATGGCTAGGCGCGCCTCGGTCTGCACGCGTGGCGGGCTATCGACCAGCACCAATTCGCAGGTCCGCCGCAGCCGATCGAGCAGGCTGCGCGCACGCCAGCCTTCCGCGCTTTCCAGCGGCAGGCCCGCCACCGCCGCGGGATCGCGTTCGCCGCGCACCTGATACCACTGCGTCAGGCTGGCCTGCGGGTCCATGTCGAGCAGACCGATGTCGCGTCCCTTTCGGTACCAGTAGGCCGCAAGATGCGCGGCCAAGGTGGTCTTGCCGGCACCGCCCTTCTGCTGGGCCACGGTTATGATCAGGCCAGCCATCGCCGATCTCCCTTCGGCTCGCGGGCGTCGCGTGCCGGCTTGTCGGCACTCTTCGCCCTAGCCGCGGCCAGCGTCAAGCCTGTCGCCGGGTCGCCACTATGAATAGCCGGCGGAACGGAAACAGCGTGCGGCCGTCGGCGCGCGGCGGATAGGCCCGCCGTACGCGCCCGGCATAATCCTGCTCGAAAGCGGCACGCTGCTCGACCTCCAGCGCATCCAGCAGCGGCTTCAGTGCGCTGCCCTTGGTGAATTCCTTGACCGGGTTGTCGCCGGAAAGCGCCTGCAGGTATTCGGCCTCCCAGATGTCGAGCGTCGCGGCGTGCGGGTTCAGGATGTCGTAATAGCGCTCGGACGGTGCCACCGGGTTCTGCCGCAATAGCGGCCGCAGCCTGGCGGCCCAGGGGCCGGCCTCGGCCGCCTCGACCATGGCGCGATGCGACGGTGCCTGATGGTTGCGCGGCATCTGCACGGCCAGCACGCCGCCTGGGGCCAGCCGATCGAGCAGGGCCGGGAACAGCCGCTCGTGCGCGTCGAGCCAATGCAAGGCGGCGTTGGAAAAGATCAAGGCGACCGGTTGCTCGGGCTGCCAGGAGCCGATATCGGCGGCTACGAACTCGGCGCTGGGCACAGCCGCCCGTGCGCGCGCCAGCATCTCGGCGGAGCTGTCGACGCCGGTCAGCCTCGCCGCCGGCCAACGGCGCGCCAGCAGCGCTGTGACATTGCCGGCACCGCAGCCCAGGTCGACGACGCGCGCCGGCGCCGTCAGATCGACACGCGCCAGCAGGTCGAGCGCCGGCCGCAGGCGCAAGTCGGCGAACTTGAGATACTGCGCCGGATTCCAACCGGCGGCGGCGCCTTCCGCCTGGCTCACGAGACCACCCGCAGTTCGCGCCGCAGGCCGGCGATCTGCCCCGGCAGAACGATGCGGAAACTGGTGCCCTGCTCGCCAGTGCCAGCAAGGCTCAACTCGCCGCCATGCGCGCGGACCAGATCGCGGGCGATCACTAGGCCCAGGCCGATGCCGCCGGCCCGTGCCGAGCCGGCGAACGGCCGGAACAAGCGCTCGCGCGCTTGTTCCGGCAGGCCGGGACCGGTGTCGGCGACCTCGATCACCAGCCGTCCGCCCTGCATTTCGGCGGACAATGCGATGCTGCCGCCGCCCTGCAGCGCCTCGGCGGCGTTGCGCACCAGGTTGAGCAGCGCGCGGAACAATTGTTCGCGGTCGGCATAGGCGATCAGGTCGTTCGGCACTCGGTTGTGGAACGTGATGTCGCCGCGGAACGACAGGCCGGCGGAACTGGCCACGTCGTCGGCCAGTTCGGCCAGCGGAAAGTGGCCGCGCCGCGGCTCGGCATCCTCGGCCCGACCGAAGTTCAAGGTCTCGGTGCAAAGCGAGACGGCGCGGTCGATGCTGCGCACCAGGGTTGGCGCGATGCGCCGCACGGTCGGGTCGTCGCTTTGGGTCAATCGGTCGGAGACCAGTTGCGCGGTGGCCAGCATGTTGCGCAGGTCGTGGTTGATCTTGCTGACCGCGCCCCCCAGCGTTGCCAGCCTGGTTTTCTGGCGCAAGGCCCGGCGCAACTCGGTCTGCAGATGCTGGAACTGGCGCTCGGCGTCGCCGATCTCGTCGCCGCGGGCGCGGCGCGGCGCTTCGATGGCGTCGTCCTCGGGCGCGGCGCGAAAGCGCGCCATGCCGATGGCCAGCCGGTGCATCGGCCGCACGATCAGAATGTGCAGCGCGAGATAGACGAGGCCGGCCGTCACCACGGAGATCAGCACCGACAGCCGCAGGATGTTGACCGAGTAGTCGCGCACCGCCTGGATCAGGGGGGGCTCGTCCAGCAGCAGCTCGATGGCGCCCGGCGTGCCGTCCGGGAAATGATCCACTACTCGAATCACCCGCTGCTGGTCGCGCAGCACGGCCGCGACGCCGTCCAACAGCAAATCCAGATAGCTCGCACGGCGCAGGTCGTAGCTGGCATCGAAGGACGGCGGCATCGCCTCGGTCAGCATCAGCGTGCGGATTTCCGGTCGGCGCAATACGATGACGTGCACGCCGGCCTTGATCAGCAGTTCCTGCTCCAGGTCGTCGCTGACCTCGAAATTGGGTGTCGCCTTCAGCGCGAGCGAGGCGAGATAGGCCATGTTGACGCGCTCGCGCAGGAAATCGACCCGAAAGCGCGCGACCGAGGGCGCATAGATCAGCACCTCGCTCAGCATCACGAAGCCGATGGTCAAGAGCAACAGACGGGCCGACAGGCCACGCAACAGGCTGGGCGGCTTCGGGATGGCGTCCTGCATTCCGCCCAGAGCATAGCCCGTTTGGCCTAGCCCAGTCGACCGAGCCAGCGCACCAGGGCGCGCGTCCGGGGCGCGAATAGCTTGGTCGCATAGAATTCCGCCGCGACCCGCCGATTGGCCTCGCCAAGGCTGGGATAGGCGGGTACCAACCGGGCCAGCGCGCCGAGCTTGAGGCCTTGGGCGATGGCCAGCTGCCACGGCTGCAGCAGATCGCTCGCCCGCGGCCCGACGATGCCCGCGCCCAATACGCGGCCCCGCTTGGTCGCCACCACCTTGATCAGGCCATCGGTCTCGCGCTCGGCTTCGGCCCGGTCGAGCCGCGCGAACGACCACCGCAGCACCTCGATGGCGTGGCCTTGCTGGCGCGCTTCGTGCTCGCGCAGGCCCACTTGCGCCAGTTCCGGCTTGGTATAGAGCGCTTGCGGCAGAACGCGCGGATCGACCTTCGCGGGCAGCCGGAACAGCGCGTTGCGGATGACGATGCCGGCATGATAGCCGGCCACATGGGTGAACTGCGGCCCGCCGGCCACGTCGCCAATGGCAAACACGCGGCGATTGCTGCTGCGCAAGCGGCGGTCGACGGCGATGCCGCGGCGGTCGTAGCGGATGCCGGCGGCTTCGAGCTGCAGGTCGGCGACATTCGGCGACCTGCCGGTCGCGACCAGCAGGTGCGAGCCGACCAGCGCGGCTTCGCCCGAGCCGGAGAGCTGCAGGCGGATGCCCTCTGCGGTCTGGCCGACCGCCGTCACCCGCATGCCCTCGAGCAGGCTCACGCCTTCTCGCCGCAGCGTGCCGGTCACGATCGCTGCGAGTTCCGGGTCCTCGCGCGCCAGCGCCTTGTCCAGCTCGATCACGCTGACGCGCGAGCCGAGCCGCCGATAGGCCTGCGCCAGTTCCAGACCGATCGGGCCAGCGCCCAGCACCAGCAGATGCGGCAGTCGCCGGCTGTTCTGAAAGATCGTCTCGTTGGTGAAGTGCGGCACCTGGTCGAGGCCGGGCAGCGGCGGCAGCGCCGGCGATGAGCCGGTCGCCACGACGAAACGCCGTGCGGCGATGCGATAGTCGCCGGCCGCGACTTCCGCGCCAGACAGGAAGCGTGCCGTGGCGGCAATGACGCGCACGCCAAGACCTTCGAAACGCTCGACGGAATCGTTGGGGGCAATGGCGGCGATGGTGCGGGCGATGTGCTGGCGGACCGCCGTCATGTCGACTTGTGGCGCGGGCAATCCGATGCCGAAATCGTCCGCCCGCCGCGCGGCCGCCGCCGCCTCGGCTGCCGCGATCAGCGCCTTGGAGGGCACGCAGCCGTAGTTCAGGCAGTCGCCGCCCATCAGGCCGCGTTCGATCAGGATGACGTTGGCGCCAAGCTGGCTGGCGCCGGCGGCGACGCTGAGGCCGCCGGAGCCAGCGCCGATGACGCAGAGGTCGCAGCGGAGCGCGCGGTCGTTCATCGCTCGGCCTGCCTCTGTGCCTGGCGCCCTCGCCACGCCTTGTAGAGGACCGGCAGCAAGGACAGCCCGGCCAGCCCGAGCAGCGGCCCGATCACTTCCAGTCGCCACAGGATGGCGAGGTCGGGCGCGCCGCCCGCATCGAGCACGGCGCCGAGGCTGCTGCCGAGGCCGACGATCACCGCCGCCGCCGGGACGATGCCGAGCAAGGTCGCGCAGACATAGGTGGCGAGCGGCACCCCCAGGAAGGCCGCCGCCAGATTGACCGCGAAAAACGGCACCTGCGGGATCAGGCGAAGTACCAGCAGGTAGCTGAAGGCGTTGGCCGCGAAGCCCGCCCGCAGGCGGTGCACGATGCCCGCCCGGCGTTGCCGCCAGCCGGCGCCGAGCGCGGTGCGGGCGGCAAGGAAGACGAGCGTTGCCCCGGTCGTTGCGGCGATCACCGCGACCAGGGTGCCCAGCAGCGGACCGAACAGAAAGCCCGCCAGCAGACTTAGCAGGCTGGCGATGGGAACCGACAGCGCAACCATCAGCATATAGATGCCGGCGAAGGCCAAGACGCTGAGCAGCGGCCAGCGGTCCACCAGGGCCAGCAAGGTTTCGCGTTCCTGCCGGATGCGCTCGAGGCTGAACTGCTCCTGAAGGCCGGCGGTGAAGAAAGCCATGCTGCCGAGTGCCAGCACCAGCAGCGGCAGCCAGCGTCGCCAAGCGAACCTTCGTCCTACCGCCGCCACCTCGTTGCTCCAGTCGTGCCGGCCAGCGCGGCGTCATGCCGCGCCATGGGGTGGTCGTGCGGCATCACCACCGTCGTGCCCCCCTTGACAGCATGCGGCCAGATGCCACCCAGGGAGAACGCCGCTGGACGGGCGCGGCGCAGCCCGCTCAGCGGCCCTGGCGCGGCCAGACGCCCTTGTAGGGCTGCCGCAGCGCACGTTCGACCAGTTCCAGATGATCCTGGCCATAGAACATATCGCCGTCGACGAAATAGGTGGGCGAGCCGAACACGGACCGGGCGATGGCTTCGGCCGTGTTCTCCTCCAGCGCCGCCAGCACCGCCGGGCCCGTCGCCGCCGCCAGCAACGGCTCGGGCGTCAGGCCCGCCTTGGCAGCCAACGCCGCCAGCGTCGGCCGGTCGCAGATGTCGGCATCGTCGCGCCAATGCGCCTCCAGCATCGCATGCGCAAGCCGGTCGACGTTGTGGCCCTGCCGGATGCCGGCGATCAACATCGCGTTGGGCAGGGTCATGTCCTTGCGGTGATGGGTCGGCAAGCCGCGCATCACCGCGACGCCACGATGCTCGGCCCAGCGTTCGAGTTCCCGGCCGAAATAGTAGGCGACATGCGCCGGGGAGCGCTGCGCGAATCCGACGGCGCCCAAGGCCGCGACGAGCCGGTCCAGGGCGACCGGCTTGTGGTCGATCGCCACGCCCGCCGTGCCGGCGATCTGCATCAGCCGCGCCGAGCCGAGATAGGCGAATGCCGAATGCGCGGAATAGAAGTATTCAAGCTTGGCCATGCGGGCGCCTCTCTCTCCGGCCTTTGAAGGATCGTCCTGCACGGCCATAAGCGGTTGATGTTCCTGGCGCCATCGCGGAAGGGCACGAAACGCGGCGATGCGCGCGCAAGGCAACTGGCCTGGCGCGGCCAGGGATCGCCCCGACGCTGCCCGTCCGCCAGTTTTGACAGCAGCGCGACACCAGTCTAAATCACATATTGGTCATACATCCTTCCACAGGTCGCTTGCCCCGATAGTGCTCAGCGCCCACGGTGGCGACATTGCCACAGGGAACCTGCCGTCAGGACGTCTTTGATGCTTGCGACCCGCAAGACGCTGTGGAGTGCGGACTGGTTGGCGGCAGCCATCCTGATCGGCTTGGCGGCACTGTTTGTCGAAACGGTTTTCGACTATGGCGTTACATGGGATGAGGATGTCCATGACTATTATGGACATCTGGTTTTGCAATATTACAGCAGTGGCTTGACGGATCTCTCAGCCACAACGTGGCAGAACCTTTACCAGTATGGCGCTGGTTTCGACCTGACCGCGCAGTTGGTCGCCAGCCTCTTGCCGTTTGGACAATTCGAGTCCCGTCACGTCCTGAACATCGCGGTCGCCCTGGTCGGCTTCATCGGCACATGGAAGCTGGCGCGGTTGCTGGGCGGCGCACGGGCCGGAGTCCTGGCCTTGCTGCTGCTGGCGACCATGCCGAACTATTATGGGCACGGCTTCAACAATCCCAAGGATGTGCCGTTCGCGGCGGCGACGGTCTGGGCGCTCTACTACATGGTCCTGGCGCTGCCGACGCTGCCGCGCGTGCCGCTGGCGCTGGGCGCCAAGCTGGGCTTGGCGATCGGCTTGGCCTTGAGCGTGCGGGTTGGCGGCTTTCTGCTGTTCGCTTATCTCGGCCTGCTGTTGGGCGCTGCCGGATTGCTGCACTGGCATGCCTGCCGCGACCTGCGCGGCCTGCTCGGCTGGTCGCTGCTGACCGGCGGGCGGTTTGTTCTGCCGGCGCTGCTGGTCGGCTATGCCGTCATGCTGGCGTTCTGGCCATGGGCACAGCTTTCACCCCTGCGTCACCCGCTGCATTCGCTGGCCGAATTCTCGCACCACGCCTTCGGCATGCCGGTGCTGTTCGATGGCGATTACTATTCCTCGGATGCGCTTCCCTGGTTCTATCTGCCCAGTTACCTGCTGATCCGACTGCCGGAAGTGACGCTGCTGTTGGCCCTGTTGGGTCTGGCCCTGGCACTCGCCCGGCAGCGGCTGCTTGGCCGACCCGACGCCCGGCCGGCCGCCCTTGGGCTTGCTCTGACCGCCTTTGCCGCGGTCTTCCCCATCGGCTACGCGGTAGCGATCGGCGCGGTGCTGTTCGACGGCATGCGGCATTTCCTGTTCGTGCTGCCGCCGCTGGCCTGTCTGGCGGGGCTGGCGCTCGACCGATTGCTGGCATGGCTTCCGGACCGTGGCTGGCGGGTCGGGCTGGCGGCATGCCTGGCGCTCTATGCCAGCTATCACGTCAGTCTGATGGTGCGTCTGCACCCCCATCAATATGTCTACTACAACGCGCTGGTCGGCGGGATCGGCGGCGCGCAGCAGCGCTACAAGCTGGATTACTGGGCGAATTCCTATGCCGAGGCGGTGACCGGACTGAAGCGGCACCTGGTGGCGCGCTATGGGCGCGCCGGCTTCGAGCGCCGCCGTTTCAACGTCGCCGTCTGCGGGCCCAGCACGTCCGCCGCCTATTTCTTCCCCGGCAACTTCTACCTGGTGGCCGATCGCTCGCTCGCCAACTTCTTCATTCGCATCGAGGAAGTTTGCCGCGAAGTCGGTGGCCGCGAAGTGGCGCGTGTGGAACGGCTGGGCGTGCGTCTGTCGACGGTGCTGGAACTGGCCGGCCCGCGGCAAAGCGCCGGTCGGCTGCCGCCGCTCTGAGCTCGTCTGGCGGACACCTCGAAGAACCCCATCATTGACGACGAAGCATCGCCGATGAGGGCATGGCCTGCGGCCCAGCCTGCGGATTGGGTGCTGTGGCGGGGTCTATTTGGTCTGCGGTGGCGTGTCGATGCAGTGAGCGGCGCAGTGAGCCCATCAGGCGGGCGCGGCTTGCCCCTCGATCCAGTCCAG
>VGEV01000162.1 GCA_016869175.1 Alphaproteobacteria bacterium | reverse complement strand
TCCGCCGCCACGCCGGCAAAGCCGCCCGCCTGGGCGATCGCAGCTTCCAGCGGCAGTTGCGGCGCGTCGCCTTTGGCAATCCGTCTGGCGCCCGGTACTTGGCCCGTCTTGTAGTCGATGATGGCGAGCCCGCCCGTGCGCAGCCGGTCGATTCGGTCGGCCGTGGCGGTCAGCGTGAACGGGCCGGCGGGACCGTGCAGCGACAGCGCGCCCTGGCATTCCACGGCCAGCGGCTGCCCGCCGGCCTGCCGCCACGCGGTCTCCTGGTCCAGGAACCAGCGGGCGATGCGCAGGAAGCGCGGCCACCAGAAGGCGGCGACGGCAGGCCGCTCAAGCAGCGCACCGAACGCGGCGCGGCCGGCGGCCTGCAACGCCGCCTCGGCATCGGCCGGCAGCCTTTCGCGATGGGCGAAAATGAAGTCGTCGAGCGCCTGATGCACCGCGATGCCGCGCTCGGCGGCATCGGGCGCGGCGTCCAGCGGCTCCAGTGGTTCCAGTCGAAGAATATGCCGGGCGAAGATCTCGTAAGGGTCGTGCAGCCAGCGTTCGACGCGGGTGACCGAGAGCCGGCGCGGCCGTGCGGTCAGCGGCGGGGCGAAGCGGGGCGGGCCGCAGGGGACGATGCGCGCCGGGCGGTCGAGCGCCCGGCGCCAGGCGAGCTGCCGCGCGGTTTCGGCGGATGGCAGGGTCAGCTGGGCCGCCGCCAGTACGTTGTCGAGGCGGGCGAGCCAGCGCGAGGGCACGGTCGGATTTCCGTCCTGCTTTTGCGCGCGGGTCAGCACCACCCGCGGCAGGCTGGCAAGACTGGCGAAATCGTGCGCTGCCTGGCCGATCCGCCGTTCCGGCAACGGCAAGCCGAGCTGGGCCTGCATCGGCCGGCTGAGCCAGGGATCGGCCGTGGCCGGCGCCGGCCAGCCGCCTTCGTTGAGCCCGCCCAGCACGACCAGATCGACCCGTTGCAGGCGGGCCTCCAGCGGGCCCCAGAGATGCAGCCGCGGGTGCTGGCCATGGCGCGGCCGGAACCCGACCTCGGCGATCAGTCGTTCGAACAGCCCCGGATACTCGCCCGCCGGCACCGCCGGCAGGCCGCCCGCCGCCTCGCGCAACTCGGCGATGAAGCTGGCCAGCGCTTCGCCGGTTTCGCCGGCCCAAAGCTGGATCTCGCCCGCGGCGTCGCGCGCCAGTCGTTCGGCCAGGCCGACATGCGCCGCCAGCAGGGTGGCGAGGCTGCTCGCCTGCGCATCCAGCGCAACGAAGGTTTCCGCCGCCCGGTGCAGTTCCTCCAGCATCTCCCGCACGGCCGTCCCGGCATCGGAAGCATGCGCGGCGCGGATCAGCGCATCGAAGCCCGCTTGCGGACGCGGTCCCCGCAGCGTGCTGCGCTCGAGCCGGCGGGCATGGCCGCGCAAGGTCGCCGGCGCGCGGCCGAGCAAGGCCAGCGGGTGTTTCAGCAGCGCCAGCAACGCCACCGGCGCCACCCGCTCTTCGATCAGCGCCGCCGCCAGCCGCAGCAAAGTGCCGGGCATGCTGTCGGCGAGCGGCTGCCCGGCGCTGTCGTCAAGCGCGATATCCCAGCGTCGCAACTCGGCCGCGACCCGGCGCGCCAGGCCGCGGTCGGGCGTCACCAGGGCGGCGGTCGTCGCCGGATCTTCCACCGCCTCGCGCAGGATGACGGCGATGGCGCCGGCCTCCTCCTGCTCGTTGGCGCAATCGAGCCGGCCGAGGCCGGTCAACGCCTCGGGCGGAAGCGATGGCATGTCCGGCCAGGCCTCGCTCGTCGCTGCCGGCCGCAGCGCTTCGCGCAGTAGCGTGGCGCGCGCTGCCGGTTCGCTGACGGCGGCATCCCAATCCGTCACCGCTTCGCGCGGGCAGCCCAGCCGCGCGAGCAGCAGTTTCAGGCCGTATTGGGGATGCGTCGGTTCCAGCTCCCGCCAGCTCGGTTCGTCGAGCCGGGCGTCGAGCCCCGGCAGCACCACGGCGCCTTGCGGCAGCAGGGCGACCACCGACAGCAACTCGGCGGTGGCCGGGATACTGCCGGTCGAACCGGCGGCAATGACCGGCCAGGCGGGCGGATCGTCCTGCCAATGTCGCGCCAGCGCGCGCAAGGCGCGCGCCCGCCGTTCGGCCGGGTCGATGACGCCTTCCGCCGCCAGAATGGCGGGCCAGTTCACTTCCAGGATGCGCAGGAAGTCGAGCGTCACCTGCCAATGCGCCGCGTGATCGGCCGGCACAAGCGTGTGCAGGCGGGAAAGGGGGATTTCCTCGGTTTGCAGGCGGTCCAGCAGATGCGCCAGTTCGCCCGCCAGCAGGGCCGCCTGCGCCGAGGAAACCGTGCGGCTGCGCTGCACCAGTGCCGTCAACAGCAGCCGGCGGCGCAACGCGCCGACGGCCGGCGGCAAGTCGGTGGCGGCCGCCGCCAGCCAGGCATCGTCGGTCGCTTCGGCCTCTTCCACGTCGCCCAGCGCCCGGATGTTCGGCAGCAGCAGTGGCCGGCCCTCGCCGGCCCGCAGCAAGGCAAGCTGCAAGGCGCCGACCGCACGGCGCGTCGGCAGCAGCACGGTCAGCCGGGTCAATTCGAGCGGGTCGGCGCCATGCCGGGACAGGATGCCCGCGGCCAAGGCATCGACGAAGCCGGACCCGGCGGCAAGGCTGAACAAGGCTGGCTGCTTGGCCGTCATGGCGGTCCAGCCTACAGGGACAACGCCGCTTCCGCTTCCGCCAGCGCCTCCAGCGTGTCGATCGCCATGAAGTCGCCATGGTGGCGCAGGCCGAACAGCCGGCCCGACTCGGCGGCCCGGTCATAGAGCCGGTTGAGCGAGAAGGCGCCTTGCGGGCAAGCGCGGAACAGGTCGGGCGCCAGCAATTGCACGCCGGTGAACACGAAGGGCGCGGCGCGGGTTTGCTGGCGGCGCTGCAGCCGGCCATCGGCCTGCATGAAGAAGTCTCCGAGACCCCGGTAGCCGATCGCGCCGACCGTGGGGCTGAGCAGCAGCAGGGCATCCATCGCCGCGGGCTCGAACAGGCCCGCCATGCGCCGCAGCGCGTTGCCGTAGCCGTCAAACCAGAGCGCATCGCCATTGGCGACGAAGAACGGCGCCCGGCCCAGCAACGGCAGCGCCTTGGCAACGCCGCCGCCAGTGTCGAGCAGGCTTTCGCTTTCGTCCGAGAACGAAAGTCGCGGTTGCAGTCGTCCGGACAAGTGGCTGCGCAGCAATCCGCCTTTATGATGGAGGTTGATGACGACGTGCTCCACGCCCACTTCCTCGAACCGGTCGAGCGTGCGATCGATCAGCGGCCGCCCGCCAACCATGACGAGCGGCTTGGGCAGCATTTCGGTCAGGGGTCGCATGCGGGTGCCGAGGCCGGCGGCCAACACCATCGCGTTCTGCGGCATTGCAATGCTCAAGGGACCAACCGGGCGGCAGCAGGACGCGCGAGCCATAGCCTTCGGGGGCGAGGCATGCAACCGGCGGTGAATGGGCGCGAACAGGCGCTGCGCCCGGCGCGCGACATGCTGGCGGCATGGCAATCCAGGCTGCCGGCGGCGCCGCCGCTAAGCGTGGTGCAACAAGGCCTGGTCAATCGCACCTACGCGGTCGGCCAGCCGCCGGGCTTCGCCCTGCAACGTCTGGCCGCGGCCTTCGGCGAAGCGGAGACACTGCGGGCGGAAAGGGTTGCCGCCAGGCTGGCGACGGCGGGCCTGGCCGCGCCCCGGCTGGTGCCGACGGACGACGGGCGCGCGGGCGTTTGGGATGCGGAGGGGCGGTTCTGGCGGCTTTGCCGCTGGCTGCCGGGCGAGAGTTTCACGCGGTCGCCCAGCAGCCGGCATATTGCGGCGGCTGGCGCGATGCTGGCGCGCTTTCACGGCGCGTTGGCGGATGGCGGATCGCTCGACCTGCCGGATAGCGGGTTTCATGATACCGCCAGGCATCTGCAGGCGATGTGGACGGCGCTGCCGGACGATCCGGCGGCGCGGGCGACCGCCGAAGCGATCGGCCGGGCGCATGCGGCACTCGGCCCGCTGCCGCCGCTGCCGCGCCGGCCGGGGCATGGCGATGCCAAGCTGTCGAATTTTCTGTTCGCCGGCGCGCCGCCGGCCGTCACCGCCGTGCTCGACCTCGATACGGTCGGCCTTTACGGGCTGGACGACGACCTGGGCGATGCCTTGCGCTCCTGGTGCAATCCGGCGGGCGAGGATACGGTGTCGACGCGTTTCGATGAGCCGCTGTTTGCCGCCGCCATGGCCGGCTATCTGGCGGCCGCGCCGGGCTTGATGGCCGAGGAACGGGACGGCGTTGTCGCCGGCCTGATCCGCATCGCGCTCGAACTGGCGGCGCGCTTCCTGTCGGACATGCGCGATTGCCGCTATTGGCGCTGGGATCCGGCGGTGGCGCCGTCGGCGGCGGCGCACAATCACTTGCGCGCGCAAGGCCAACTGCACCTGGCCGAGCAGGTGCTGGCCCGGCGCACCGCCCTGGAAGCACATATCAGGCGCAGTCAGCCGTCGAGATAGCCGGGCAGAGTGCGGGCGAACCAGCGGGCGACGGGGGCCAGCACCGGGCCGCGCAAATGTCGACGCAAGAACCGTCGCACGCGCGGCAAGTGCACGGCATAGTCCGGGCGGCCCTGCTCGGCCAGGCGGCGGAATATGGCCAGCACCCGGCATTGGCGCTGGGCCGCCAGCAAGGACCAGGCGGTAGCGAAATCGCGTTCGGCGATCGGCGGCGCCAAGGCACGGTAGCGCGCGCGCGCCAAGGCCACGGCGCGGGCCGGGTAGTCGCGCCTCGCATCCTCCAACAGCGAGACCAGATCGTAGAGCGGCGGGCCGATC
The DNA here is from genome assembly GCA_016869175.1 of Alphaproteobacteria bacterium. Lineage (GTDB taxonomy): Bacteria > Pseudomonadota > Alphaproteobacteria > VGEV01. The sequence continues at coordinate 3,758 of VGEV01000162.1, read as the reverse complement.
CCGGCATCCTGGAAGTCGATGGCCGCACAGGCGGCGATGCCGCTGGCCTGCGGGCGATGGAACAGGTTGCCGGCGTGGCAATCGCGCAGGACCAGGGTCGGCGGCAGGGCCGGCAAGCGGCCGAGCGCTTGCGCCCAGGCGGCAAGGAAATCCTGCCGCGGGCCCGGCGCATCGGCTGGCGGATGGCCGTCCGCGAACAGCGCGAGCTGATCAAGGAAATAAGCCTGGTTGAAACACGGCAGGCCGGCGCCGTGCTGCTGCGGCCGGAAGCGATGGGCGAGCGTGGCCAGCATCTCCGCCGCCAGGCACAGCAGCGGCGCTGGTCGTGCGCCCTGGTCGAGCAGGCCGGCAAAGCTCCGCTCGCCCAGATCTTCTTGCAGCACCAGCCCCGCCTGCGGATCGGCGTCCAATACGCCTGGCACGCTGATGCCCAGGGCGCGCAGGCGCTGGGCAAGATCGAGCCAGCGCGGCGTCATCATGTCGCCGGCCGGCGCCAGCGCCAGCAGGGCGCTGGCGCCGCCCGCCCGGCGCAGGCGCAAGTAGCGGCGGGCCGAGGCGTCGCCCGGCAGACTGGCGGCCACCGCGTCGCGCCAGCCGGCTTCGTCCAGGAAGTCGATCACCCGGCGCGGCAGGCTCATGCCAGGCCGCCCCGCAGCGCGGCGGCGAGGCGCTCGCCCGCGTCGCCGACTGCCTGCCAATGCAGGCAGCGCATTTCGCCCAAGTGCGGCGCGCTCAATGTGAGATGCAGATGGCTTGCCGGCCAGCCCGGCGGCAGTCGCTCGGGCCACTCCAGCAGCAGGACGCCGGTGGCCAATGCCGCCTCGAGACCCAGTTCGTTGCATTCTTCGGGCGAGCGCAGGCGATAGAGGTCGGCGTGGAACACGGTCAGGGTCCCTGTCTCATAGGGAAGCACCAGCAGGAAGGTTGGGCTGGGCACCTCTTCGGTCACCCCCAACGCCCTGAGGAAGGCGCGAGCCAACGTGGTCTTGCCGGTGCCGAGCGCGCCCGACAGCAAGATGGCATCGCCCCGCTGGGCTCGTCTGGCCAGCAGCGCCGCGAGCCGTTCCAGCGCCGCTTGATCGCGGAGCGCGAGCTCACCTTGGGAACGGATGGCCGCCATCCGCTAGGCGGCGGCGAGCCGCGATGCCGGTTCGGCGGCGGCCGGCGCCAGCGGCAGGATACAGGTGACGCGCGTACCGGCGGCCACCTGCGAGCTGATCTCGACCCGCCCGCCATGCAGCTCGACAATGCTCTTGACCAGGCTGAGACCGAGGCCAGCGCCATGCTGGCGGGCGTTGCGCCGGCCGCGCTGGAACTTGTCCAACACCAGCGGCAGGTCCTCCTCGGCGATGCCGACACCATTGTCGGCCACCCACAACGCGATCTCCTCGCCCCGTCGCTCGGCGCCAAACTCGACCCGCCCACCGCCAGGCGTGAACTTCAAGGCGTTGCCGACGAGCTGGGCGAGCGACTGTTTCAGGCGGCGGGGATCGGCCGCGAGCAGTTCCAGATCGTCCGCGCAGGCGATTTCCAGCAAGATGTCCTGCGCCCGGGCGCGTTCGCGCGCCAGGCTCGTCACCTCGTCGAGCAGCGGGCGCAGCTTGAAGCGGGTCGGGCTGAGCACGAGCTGTCCCGCCTCGATGCCGGCCAGGTCGAGAATGGCGTTGATCAGCTCCAGCAGTTGCTGCGAGGAGCGCAGGATGTCCTGGCAATAGCCCTGTTGACGCTGGTTGAGGGGGCCCGGATAGGCCAGTGCCAGCATCTCGGTGAAACCGATGATGACATTGAGCGGTGTGCGCAGTTCGTAGGAGACGTTGGCCACGAATTCGCGCTGCAGGCGTTCGGCGGCTTCCAGGGCCTCATTGCGCTCCCGCAGCGCGCGCTCGACACGTGCCGCATCGGTCACATCGAGGTAGGTGAACAGGACATCGCCGTCCGGCAGAGGCACGGAGGCGAAATCGATGATACTGCCGTTCGGCCGTTCCATGCGGCCGCCGCGGGCGCGCCGCTCGAAGGCGCTGGCGATCAGCGCCTGGCGCATGTCCTGCCAATTGTCCGCGCCGGGGAATAGCCCCTGACCGGCGTCGACCAATTCGCTGACGTGCGGTTCGTTCTGCAACTGCTGGGATTCCAGATGCCAGATGCGCTGGAAGGCGGGGTTGGACAACTTGAGGCGTCCGTCGGTGCCAAACAGCGCGACGCCTTCGTGCAGGTTGTCGAGCGTCTCGCGCTGCACCGCGATCAGCGTGTTGTACGAGCGTTCCAGACGCAGGCGGTCGGTAACGTCCTCATAGATGTAGATCAGGCCGCCTTGCGGATGCGGCGTCACCAGGCGGCGCAGCGTGGTGCCGTCCGGCAGGTACATGAGGCTGTCTTCGGTGCTCAACAGATCGCGGTACTTGGCCAGCATGCGCGCCTTGAAGGCGGCGATGTCGGGTTCCTCGGGCAGGGCGCGCTGCTCCAGCAGGCGGTCGATGAGGTCGGCGTTGTGCGGCTTTCCTTGCAGCCACCCCTCGTCCAGCTGCCACAGCCGGGCATAGGCGGAGTTGAAATAGGCCAGCCGCTTGTCGGCGCCGAAGATCGCTACCGCCGCGCTCAGCTGGTTCACCACCTCGCCTTGCGCTTCTTCCAGCCGGCGGCCAGCCGCCTCGCTTTCCTCGAGCGGCGTGATGTCGAAGGCAAAGTCGACGCTGCCAACCGCCCCGTCGCTGGCGATCTCCAGCACTTCGAAACAGCGCCGCTGTCCGTCGACTACTAAATGCCGCCGCTCGCTCTGCCGGCCGCCCGTCTGGCGCACTTTGGCCGCCAGGGCGCGCGCTCGACCGGGAAGGGCGGCTTCTTCCAGTTCGCCGTCGGCATGGCCGACGATGCGTTCATGGGCGGCGTTCCGCCAGGCAATCGCCCCGGCCTCGTCGCGCCGCCAGGCGGCGAAAGGCGCGACGCGAAGCACTTGGGCCAGTTGCTGTCGTTCCAGCTCCCGATGCTCGGCGGCGGCGGCCAACTCCCGCGCGGCGCTGATGTCTTCGAACCAAATCAGGTTGGGCTGGCCGGCTTGGGGCAGTCGCTGTCCCCGCGCGCGCCAGCACCGGCCGTAGCGGTCGGACAGGTCGAGCTGGCAGGGCGTGCCGTCCGCCGCCAGGGCACTGGCCGCTTCGCTCAGCCGTCGGCCATCGGCGGCAACGAAGGCCATGGCAAGTTCGCCGGCACCGCCCAGCGGCTTGTCGCCCAGTCTCAGCGCTGCCCGCAGGGCGGGCGAGGCGACCGCCGCCTCGCCGCCCCAGCGCAGGAATGCCAGCGGCGCCGCGTCGAGGAAGCGGGCCAACTCCGCATTGGTCTGTTCCAGCCCACGCCGCGCCGCTTCCCGGTCGATGGCCAGGCGTTCGGCCCGGCGTACCCTGAGCCAAAGGCCCAGGGCGCCGGCCAGCGCCAGCAGCGCCGCTGCCACCGCGCCCCATAACTCGCCGACCGTCGGCGCCGCGGCGGCGCGGCAATTTACGAGCGCTGCGGGCTGGCGCAAACCTGGACGTATCCCCCTGGCTGCCGACGAATCGGCCGGGCGTCAACGTAGGCGCGGCCGTGGCGTCGGACAAGCTATCCCGAGAGCCGTTACAGTCCCGGAGAGTGCACCGACTGTACTGAGACGGTATTGACCTGACAGTAGGCCACCGCAGAACCGGGCGCGGACCGCAAGGGTCCGAGCGCCCGGTTCCGGTGGCCGAGCCGCTTTCGAGCGGGTTTGATGGCGTTGTCGAGACAAC
>VGEV01000161.1 GCA_016869175.1 Alphaproteobacteria bacterium | reverse complement strand
GGCCACGGCCAAGATCGCGCTCGCCAACCTGGCCTACAACTTCAAGAGGCTGGACTGGATCGAGGGGCAAGCCGCGCCCGCCTGATGGGCTCACTGCGCCGCTCACTGCATCGACACGCCACCGCAGACCAAATAGACCCCGCCACAGCACCCAATCCGCAGGCTGGGCCGCAGGCCATGCCCTCATCGGCGATGCTTCGTCGTCAATGATGGGGTTCTTCGAGGTGTCCTGTCGTCTGTCTCACTCCGGCACCCGCCGCCCCATGAAATAGCGGCAATACCACTGGAACCACCCGCGCGGATCGTCGGGATGAAGCCAGCCGTTTTGACGCCATACCGATAGCGGCTTGCTCACATCGACCTCGAAATAGTTGAGGGCGTCGTTTCTGCCTGCCGGCGAGAGCTTGGCGCGTGTGAACCAGCTTGAGGGAAACTCCTTTCAGCAGTCGGTCATGTACTTGCCGCCGAAAACGCCGAGCGCCAGCATTTCCTTGGGCGTCAGCTCGGGCTTGAACTCCGGATCGAAATTGCGCCCGACCGGTTCTGTCAGGAAATACCGATAGCCCCGCTGCATCTTGTCGTTGGCGGTAATCACCCGCCGCCGCATGAGGCCCCCCGGATCAGTTCAGCACGAAGACCGCGCCATTGAGCACCGACGCGAACGCCACCCAAGCGGCATAGGGCGTAAACAGCCATGCCGCCGCGCGATCCCGCCGCCATGACGCGACGATGAAGGCGAGGATGGCGACGAGCAGCGCCGGAACGACGCCAAGCGCTGAATTACGGTGACAGTATATTGTTTTCGGCGTTCGCCCGGCGGATCGGCGCCGGGGCGGATTGGCCGGCCGATCGCCCAGTTCGATGCCCAGATCGCCGCCATCGCTCGCTCGCGCGGCGCCAGCCTGGCCACGCGCAACGTCGCGGATTTCCAAGGCTGCCAAATCGAGGTCATCGACCCTTGGACGGCGCCGTCGTGAGCGGGGCCTGACCCGGCCGGTCGGCACCGCTACAATCGCCCGACACGGATATGGGGAATGCGACATGGGCACGGGCGCCATGCTGGTGTGGACCGATGCCGAGCCGAAGGGCGAGGCCGAGTTCAACGAATGGTACAACCGCCAGCACTCCGCCGAGCGGGTCGGCATCGAGGGCTTCGAGCGCGCCTGGCGCTACCGCGCCATCACCGGCAGGCCGCGCTATCTCGCGATGTACGAAATCGCTTCGCCCGCCGTCATGGTGAGCCACGCCTACACCTCCGTGCTCGACAACCCCACCGCCTGGACCCGGCACAACATGCCGAGCTTCAAGAACACCAATCGCACGGTGTTTGCCGTCGCCAAGCGCGTCGGCCATGGTCGCGGCGGCGTGCTGGCGACGCTCCGCCTCGCGCCCAAGCCCGGCCAGGAGGCGCGGCTGCAAGCCTGGCTAGCGGTCGAGGTGCTGCCGTTCGCGGTCAAGCAGCCGGGCCTGATCGGCGGCGCGCTGCTGCAGGTCGACCGCGCCGGCTCCGACTATGGCAGCCTGGAACGCGAGATCCGCGGCGGCAAGGACGCGGTGGCCAGCTGGTGCGTGCTGCTGGACGGCGCCGACGTGGAGGCGGTGCGCCGGACGGCGCGCGAGTTCCTGGGCCGCCGGGCGCTGGCCGCCAACGGTGCCGCGGCCGGCGCCGAACTCGGGCTCTATCGCCTGCTGATGGGCATCTGGCACTGAATGGCCGCCACGCCCAAGGTCATCGCCGTCACCGGCGCCAGTCGCGGCATCGGCGCCGCCATCGCCCGCGAACTGGCGGCCCGCGGCCACCTGGTCGCGTGTCTCTCGCGCAAGGGCCTGGGGCCGGAGGACGGACGGCCGGTGCCGGGCGCGCTCCTGCTCGCCTGCGATGTGGACGACGAGGCGGCGCGGCGCGGCGCGCTGGCCGCGGTCGTCGCCCGCTTTGGCCGGCTCGACGGCCTGGTCAACAATGCCGGCCTGCATCTGGAACGGCCGAGCCATAGCTGTCCGACCGCCGACTTCGCCGCCGTCATGCTGACCAACGTCACCGCGGTGTTCGCGCTCTGCCGCGAGGCCCATCCGCACCTGGTGGCGGCCGGCGGCGGCCTCATCGTCAACATCGGCTCGTTCTTCGACAAGCTGGGCGTGCGCTACACGGCGGCCTATTCCGCCTCCAAGGCGGCGGTGGGCGCCCTGACCCGCACGCTGGCGGTCGAATGGGCGCGGCAGAACATCCGCGTGCTGAACGTGGCACCCGGCTTCGTCGCCACCGACCTGAACCGCGCCTACATGGAGCAGGAGAGCTTCCGCCAGTTCCTGAAAGCGCGCATTCCGGTGGGCGGGCCGGCCGAGGCCGAGGAGATCGGCCGTTTCGTGGCACTGGCTTTCGCCGAGGATTTTCCGCACTGGACCGGCGAGACGCTCTATGTCGACGGCGGCCAGGCCATCTCGCAATAGGCCCTCCCCATGCAGATTTTCCACAGGCTCGACGGCGGCCAGAAATTCAGCGAGGAGGAGGCCCTGCTGATCGCCGGTGTCCGGCAATTGGCGCGCGAACAGGTGGCGCCGGCCGCGGCCGAACTCGACCGCACCTCGAGCTTTCCCTGGGACAATGTGCGGGCGATCAACCGGCTCGGTCTCAACGCCATGTTCGTGCCCGAGGCGTTTGGCGGGGCCGGCCTGTCCTACACGGCCTATCTCGAATGCGTGCGCGAACTGGCCAGAGCCTGCGCCGCGACCGCCATCGTCTGGGCGACCAACTTCCATGCGCTGAAGCCGCTGATCGACTTCGCCAACGAGGCGCAGAAGCGGCGCTTCCTGCCGCGCGTGGCGGACGGCGCCTTGGGCGCGCTCTGCATCACCGAGCCGACCGCGGGATCGGACGCCACCGGCATGCGCACGCGCTTTCGCCCGGAGGGCGACGAAATCGTCATCGACGGCGGCAAGACCTTCATCACCAACGGCGATGTCGCCGATCTCTACGTGGTGTTCGGCAAGTGGAGCGAGATCGGCGAGGCCAAGGCAGCGATCAGCGTGGCGGTGGTGGAAAAGGGCGCCGCCGGCCTCAAGGTGCTGCGCAAGGAAGACAAGATGGGCCTGCGCGCCAGTTCGACGGCGGCCTTGGCGTTCGAGGCCGTGCGGGTGCCGCGCGCCAACCTGCTGGGGCGGCCGGGCGACGGGCTGCCGATCCTGTTCTCCGCCCTCAACAAGTCGCGCCCCTCGATCGCCGCGCATGCGCTCGGCATCGCGCGGGCGGCGTTCGAGGACGCGGTCGCCTACATTAACCAGCGCCAGCAATCGGGCCGGCGCATCGTCGAGTTCCAGGGCATCCAGTTCCTGCTGGCCGACCACGCGACCGACCTGGCTATGTGCGAGCGCTGGCTCTGGCACGTCGCGGGCGAACTGGATGCGGGGCGAACCGACATCGGCATCGAGGCCTCCATGCTGAAAATGCGCGCCTCCGACTTGGCCATGCGCATCACGACCGATGCGGTGCAGTTGTTCGGTGGCTACGGCTACACGCGCGATTTCCGCGTCGAGCGGCTGATGCGGGATGCCAAGATCACGCAGATCTGGGAAGGCACCAACCAGGTGCATCGCCAGCTGATCGGGCGCAGCTTCATCGAACGCTGAAGTCGGCCGGCGGGGCTTTGTCGCCAGCCAGACGAACCGGCGCAGCGGCCGACGGCGCCCGTTCGCGTGCGTCGCCTGGCCAAGGCGGATCACCCAGGCAGAGGCGGCAGAGCGGGCCGAGCGTGCAGCCGGCGCACGGCAATGGCAGCCGGCGCGCCGCCATGATCTCGCGGCAGGCTTCCTTCAGGCCACGCCGTCGCCGGAGCAGGTATGGGCTAACCATCGCGACATCCTCAAACGGTCCCGAAACGGGCTGCCCTGTCTCCCCCCAGAAACCCATCAATCGCTTTTCATCCTTAAGAGAACCTTAATGTACTTGGATTTGCGGAAAACCTTGGGCAGCAAGTTGGTTCGTCGTTGGCGTGGAACTTGCGCTCGCGGAAAAGCCGTTCCATTGTGCTTGGACATCAGCGATGCATGATTTCCCCGGCGTTAGGCGCATGGCAGATGCCAATCAGACGACCCTGACCTTGCGTGCCCCACAGCAGGCCAAGCCGGAGGGGAGCGTGGCGTCGGCCAATGCGGCGGCCCAACCGGTGCTGAGCTTGGCGTCGGACCGAACGGTGTCGCCGGCCGCCGAGTTGCGGGTGGCCATCATCAGCGGGGCTGCTACCGGCATTGGCGCCGCGCTGGCGCGGCGCCTGGCGCGACCCGGCGTCGGCTTGGTCTTGCACACACGGGTCAATCGCGGCGGCGTGCAGCGGGTGGCGGATGCCGTCAGCGAGGCCGGCGCCAGCGCCCACATCGTCATGAGCGACCTGCTGGACAAGAGCATGGCGCGCCGTCTGGTGGAGACGGCGGAGAGCCAGTTCGGCCAGCTCGACTGGCTGGTGGCCAATGCTGGCTTCGCCGATCGGCGCCGGTTCGGCCAGCTCGACGATGCCGCGCTGCTGCGCTCGCTCGATGCCATGATCGGCGGTTTCCATCGCCTGGTGACGGCGGCGCTGCCGGCGCTCGAGGTCTCGCGCCAGGGCCGGGTGGTGGCGGTCAGTTCCTTCGTCGCGCACCAGTTCCGGCTGGGCGGCGAGGTGTTTCCGGCCTCGGCCGCGGCCAAGGGCGGTCTGGAGGCGATGTGCCGCTCGCTCGCGGTGCAATTAGCGGCCAAGCGGGTGACGGTCAATGCCGTGGTGCCGGGCTATGTGCAGAAGGATGCCGGCACGCAAGGCGCGCTCGACGCCGACGCGTTCCGCCGCGCCGTCGAGCGCATTCCCCTGGCGCGCCTGGGCCGGCCCGACGACGTCGCGGCGCTGATCGCTTTCCTGCTGTCGCCCGAAGCCAGCTACATCACCGGCCAGTCGATCGCCGTCGACGGCGGCCTCAGCCTTTAGGCCGGCGGCCGGTCGCGCGAAAAAAAGCCCCGCGGGGATTAGCCGCGGGGCCAGTCGTACTCGGGGGGAAACGATGACGACTACTCGCTCGCGTCTGACGGACTAGCTCGACATCGGCCGCGAACGTTCCGAGCATACGCCCCCAATCGTTAACGCTCCGTTGCCGACCGCGGTCGGCCACCGGGCGATCAGACCTCGCCTTCCTGCCGCAGCATGCGCACGGCCTTGCGGAACGCCGTCACCGTCGCCTCCAGATCCTGCGCCGAATGCGCCGCCGACATCATGCCGCCCGGCCAGCCGCTCAGATCGACGCCGTTGACCATCATCGCCAGACGCAGCTTCTGCAGCACCGTGGGCGGGCTGTTCTTCAGTTCGTCCATGTCGCAAGCAAGCGCATCGAACTTCAGCGGATCGACCGCGCGACGCTTGGGATTGAGGAAAATGTGGAAGGCCGAGAACGTGCCATAGACCGCCCATGGCAGCCGCTCGACGGCCAGCACCTCGTTCAGCTTCGCACGCAAGCTCGCCGCCGCCTCGTTGGCCTTGCGCGCCGGCTCGCCGGTGCCGATCAAGCTCAGCGCGGCAATGCCCGCGGCGGCCGAAACCGGATTGGCATTGAAGGTGCCCTGGTGCGCGATCTTCTCCTTGCCGCTGGCCTTCGCCACCTCGAAGTCGAGTCGCTCCAGGATGTCGCGTCGGCCGGCCACCGCGCCGCCCGGCAATCCGCCGGCGATGATCTTGGCCATGGTGGTCAGGTCGGGGCGAATCCCGAAGGCTTGTTGCGCGCCGCCCGGCGCCACGCGAAAGCCGGTGATCACCTCGTCAAACACCAGCACGACGCCGTGCTTGGCCGTCTCCTCACGCAGCGCGGCAAGGAACGCTGGATCGACCGGCAGGCGGCCGAACGACGCGCCGGTCGGCTCGATGAACACGGCCGCGATGTCGCGGTCCCGCGCCAGGCAATCGCGCAAGGCGGCCACGTCATTGGCCGGCAGCAACACCACCTCGCGGGCGATGCTGGCCAACACGCCGGGCGTGGGCGAACCGTCGAAATGCGAGCTGTAGCCCGAGGTCATGTGGTCGTGCCAGCCATGGAAATGGCCCTTGAAACGCACCAGCTTGGTCCGCCCGGTGAAGGCGCGCGCCAGCCGCAAGGCCATGTGCGTCGCTTCGGTGCCGGAGGCGGTGAAGCGGATCCGCTCCGCGCTGGGCATCAGCCGCTGGATCAGCTTCGCCCATTCCAGTTCCAACGGATGGCTGGCCCCGAAATGCGTGCCCTTGGCCAGCGCCTGGCTAATCGCCGCGACCACCTGGGGGTGGTTGTGGCCCAACAGCAGCGCGCCGTGGCCGCCGAAATAGTCGACATATTCGTTGCCGTCGACGTCCCACTTGTGCGCGCCGGCGGCCCGCTCGACATACAGCCCATAGGGCAGCAGGTACCGGGAATCATGCGTAATTCCGGTCGGAAAATAGTTGCGCGCTTCGTTCGCCAGCCGTTCGGAAGCGGGCGTACGGGCGCGATAGGCGGCGATGATCTCCGAATTGCTGCGTTGTTCGGCCAGCATGGCGGGCTCCTGGGGCGACCTGCCCCGCATGATCCGCCGGCCAGCGGTCTTTGGCAATCGCTTGGGCGGGCGGCAGCCTGCTAAGCTGCCCCGCACACGCGACAATCCCGGAGCCGACCGATGCGCATGCCGCCCCTCGACCCGCAGACCATGAGCCCCGAACAGAAGCGGGCCTACGACGCCATCACCTCGGGCCCGCGCGGCAGCGCCGCCCGGGGCCCGTTCAACGCCTGGCTGCGCAGCCCCGGCTTCTGCGACCCGGCCCAGCGGGCAGGCGCCCATTGCCGCTTCGGCAATGCCCTGCCGCCCCGATTGTTCGAGATTGCCATCCTGTGCACGGCACGTTTCTGGTCGGCGCAGTTCGAATGGTATGCGCATGCCAAGCTGGCGGCCGAGGCGGGCGTCGCGCCGGAGATCATCGAAGCGATCCGCCAGCGCCAGACCCCCGTCTTCCGGCAGGCCGACGAGGCGCTGGTCTATGAGTTCGCCAGCGAGCTTTACCGCACCAGGGCGGTGTCCGATGCGCTTTATGCCCGCGCACTAAAGGCGTTCGGCGAACGTGGCCTGGTCGATCTCGTGGGCACCATGGGCTACTATTGCATGGTCTCGCTGAGCCTCAATGCCTTCCAGGTTCCGCTGCCGCCTGGCGAGAAGCTACCGCTCGACTGAAGAACGATCTGGGGCGCGCGATGCGGATTGCGGTACTGGACGACTATCAGGGCGCGGCACTGCTTAGCGCCGACTGGTCGGCGGTCAAGGCGGCGGCCGACGTGGTGGTGTTCCGCGACACCCTTGCCGACGAGGAGGCCATCGCCGGCCGGCTGAAGGATTTCGAGATCGTCTGCCTGATGCGCGAGCGCACGCCGTTCCCGGAGCGGCTGATCGCCCACCTGCCGAAGCTGCGGTTGATCGTCACGACGGGCATGCGCAATGCCGCCATCGACGTGGCCGTGGCAAACGCTCGCGGCATCGTGGTCAGCGGCACCGCCGGTTCCGGCGCGTCGACGGTGGAATTGACCTGGGCGCTGATCCTGGCGCTGGCCCGGAACGTCACGCGCGAGCATGCGGCCATGCGGCATGGCGCGTGGCAATCGACCCTGGGCAGCGACCTGGCGGGGCGCACCTTGAGCCTGCTGGGCCTGGGCCGGATCGGCGCGGCAGTGGCGCGGATCGGCCTGGCCTTCGGCATGCAGGTGCTGGCATGGAGCCAGAACCTGACGCCCGAGCGCGCCGAAGAAGTCGGCGCCAAGCGGGTGACGCGCGAGGCGGCCTTCGCCGAGGCGGATGTCCTCAGTGTGCATCTGGTGTTGAGCCAGCGCAGCCGCGGCCTGATCGACGCCGCCATGCTGGGCCGCATGCAGCCGGGCGCGCTGCTGATCAACACTTCGCGCGGGCCGATCGTCGATGAGGCCGCGCTGCTGGCCGCGCTGCGCTCAGGGCGCCTGGGCGGCGCCGGGCTGGATGTCTATGACCAGGAGCCCCTGCCCGCGGACCATCCGCTCCGCCGGCTCGACAACGTCGTATTGACGCCGCATCTCGGCTATGTCACACGACAGAACTACGCCGTGTTCTACCGGGAAACCGTGGAAAACATCCTAGCCTTCCTGGCCGGCCGGCCGATCCGCGTGCTAGCCTGAGGGTCAACCACGGCGCGCACAGCCGGGTCCGATGGTCGGCCTCGCCAGCGTTCAACCGAACAGCACGTGCGCCAGAAGCAGCACGCCGGACCACGCAATCATCGACGCTCCGATCCAAATCGCCCAAGCCACCCGCAACGACACGCGGCGTTCGCAGTCCTTGCTGACAGCCTGCGTCGCATCCGTCACGCGGCCGGCGGCGGAATCGCTAGCCGGTACCATCAGGCTTCCCGCAATCCCAAACCAATAACCCGACACCCGACAAACCAACCCGCGATGAAAAAGGCGCAACGACCACGCATGCCGCGTGATCGCCTTGCCTCCCTGCCCATCACATCATGGTCTCTCGTGAATAAACCGGGATAAGGGCCGTCCTGCGAAGCAGCGTCATAGCTCGAAGGGGATCTTCGAGCGGCTGCGCGCCGAGCACGGGTATGGCGGCGGGCTGACGATTGTGAAGGACTACGTGCTGCTGCAGCGTCAGCGG
>VGEV01000160.1 GCA_016869175.1 Alphaproteobacteria bacterium | reverse complement strand
GTCGCCGGCCCGTAGCGCTCGGGGATGTCCGCCCACGGCGAGCCCGTCCTCAGCCGCCAGAAGATGCCATTGAGCACGCGCCGGTCGTCGGCGCGTGGAACCCCGCGCGGCTTGTTCGGCAACAGCGACTGTAGGATCGACCATTCGAAGTCCGTGATCTCGTAGCGGCGTGCAGGAATCCTCGACCCTCCTCGAGGACCCTTGAATCACCCTTCGCCAACTTTGGGAATCCCATTTATGAGTTCATGACCTAGCGTGTGTGCCGAGCGGGTAGTCGCCTGACAGTTGGGCCACGCCGGCCGGGGAGCGCCAGGTTCAGGGCGCCGATGCACCCAGCCGCCAGAAATCCCGCAAGATGGCCATGGCCCAACGTGCCGGCTTGTCATCCTCGTCTTGCGCCTCTTCCTGTTCACGGCCCGCGGCGGGCGCCAGTTGCCCCAGGTCGGCGGCACCGGCGGCGCCAACCGCTAAGGCAAGCAAGCCGATCGCGGTCGCCCGGCCGAAGGCGCCAAACACGTAGAACGGCATGTGCCTACGCGTGTGCTGGGCGAGGTGGGCCACAATCAGCTGCGGGACCTGCCAGCCGATGCGCGACAGCATCGCGGCGGCGCCGACCGCGGCGGTGCTGTCGGTTATGCCGTAGAGAAACGCCCCAACCAGGTTGGCCGTGTCCAGCGCGGCAGCGCCGCCCTGGAACAGCGTCCCGGCGGTGGCAAACCGCACGAAGGGACGGACACGGCGTGCCGACTGGCCCTTGGCCGGTGATGCCGTCGACATGCCGGCAGGCTCAAGCGTCCAGCTGGATCAACGGAACCAATCCAAAGTAGGCGGCCGTCTGATAGGCAAAGAACAGCGCTGCTAGAAGCACCAGAATACCGCCGGCCCGCTCGATTTTTGGCATGAGCGGTGCCACGCGCTCGTGGCGCTTGACCGAATCCGTGGCGATTCCGGCGACCACGAGCGGCAAACCGCGGGCAATGCCGAAGGTGAACAGGAGAGCTGCGCCGGCCAGCGGATTCGCCGTTGCGGCTGCAGCGCCGAATACCGGCTAAACCAGCGGCGTGCATGCCGGACAGGTCGAGAGCCCAAATGGAATCCCCAACAGGAAAGCACCACCCAGTGACGATGTCTGCCGGTCCCTGGCCAAACCACGCAGCGGGCCAGGAACGTAGATGATCCGAAGCAACGCCAGGCTGATCACGGCCAGCACGGCTGCAATCATGCCGTTGGTCAACGTCAACGATGCCGAGAGGAACTGCAGCGCCTGCAAGTCGATCAGCCTGAAGACCGCGCCTAACAAAGCATCGGCCGTGGCGATACCGCAGACGAAGCTACCGGAGAACAGCAGCGACCGCTTGCGGCCTGCTCTTGGGCGTTCCTTTTGGCTGGCGACCGTGCCGACGACCACGGAAACCAAGGGCAGCGAGCTCGGAGCGAGCCCTATGATGAGGCCCATCAGCGCGATCAGCGTAAATGCAGCAACACTCGGCGCCGATACGGTCTCGATCTGCGCAAGCAGACTTTCCACTGAATCAGCCTTTCTGCTCCAGGGTATCGAGAATTGAACAGCGTTGTAACGGTCTTTGGCCGGGGCACGTGGCCACCAGGCGGCGCAGGACATCGCGCACCTCTCGCAGCTGACGAATCTTGGCCTCGACGTCGCTCAACTTGGCGGCTGCGCGCTCGCGGATGCGCACAGTGGCGGTGTCAATCGTCGGATTGGCCCGGAGCTCGAGCAGCTCGCGAGCTTCGCTCAGAGAGAATCCAAGCTGTTGGGCTCTGCGGACGAAACGGATCCGTTGCACGACATCGGCTGGATAAACCCGAAATGCCGCACCGGCTGGCTTGCGCGGGCGGTTGATCAGGCCCTTGCGCTCGTAGAAGCGCACGGTCTCTACCCCCACGCCAGCACGCGCGGCGACTCTGCCGATGGTCATGCGATCCATGGCGATCCCCTGTTCATGAAGTTGTAAGGCCCGTACCGTGGTACGGAGTCAAGCCGTTGGGTTCGCTCGCCCGCCCCTTCTGGTCTAGGCAGGCCCCTGCGCAGCTACCGGCCGCGCCCTAGCCTGGCGCTGCTCACGGAACAGCGCCTCGATAAGAGGGCGCTCCGGCAGTGTGTCATCCGTGCACCGTGCCAGTACGCCCGCCGCTCAGCGCCTCGCCGCCCGCGCGACGCGGCCGATCGCATCGACCGCTGCGCGGAGCCGGCCGACAGGCTCGTTCGCGAAGATGATGCGTACATGCCCCATCGCGGTCGACGGACCCCAGGTCGCCATCGGCGTCACGGCGACGTTTGCCTCCTTGAGCAGCCGGTGCGCGAAGGCCTCGGCGTCGGGTTCGATCGCGCGGTGATCGAGCAGGCACCACCATCCGCCCTGCGCCGGAACGCAAGACAATCCCTCGATGGCATTGAGACCCGCGGCCGTGACGTTCGCGCGCACCTCGAGTATGCCGACGCGGATCCGGATATCGTCCTTGAGCGCGGCCTCGTCGTTCAGAAGCGCGATCACGCCGGCCTGGGCGAAAGCGCTGGTGAGCGTGCCGTTGTACATATGCGCTTTGCCGACATGCTCGATCACGGCCTTCGGCCCAATCGTCCAGCCGATGCGCCAAGCCGTCAGATTGAAGTCCTTCGACACGCTGCCGACCATGATGGTCCGTTCGCGCATGCCCGGCCAGGTCGCGATGTCGTGCGCCTTGGCGCCGCTGAAGATCATGTGGCGCGATGGTTGATCGTCGATCACCCACAGATCGTGCTCGATCGCGAGCGCGGCGATGGCATCGAGCTCGGCGCGGGTGAACACCTTACCCGTCGGCATGTTGGTCGGGTTGATGATGATGGCCTTCGTCGTGCGATCGACCCGGCGCCTCAGCGCATCGAGGTCGAGCGCCCAGTCCTCCGATTCGACGAGAGGCACGAATTGAGGCACACCGTGTGCCAGCCGGATGCGATTGATAATTCCGGAATAGGCGGGCTCGGGCGTGATCACCCCGTCGCCGGGCCCGATGAGCGCCAAGATCGTGGAGAAGAGACCTTCCTGCGCACCGTTCGTGATGATCACTTCGCTCGGCCAGTCGTAGCGAAGCCCGGTGTCCTGCTCGACGCGGTGCGCCACCGCCGCGCGCAGTTCACGCAAGCCTACGAGCGGTAGCCAGGAATTGAATTCGTCGCGTCCAACCGCCTCGCGCGTCGCCTTGATGGCGATCGCGGGCGGGGGAATGTCGCTGTCGGCATTCTCCAGGCGATAGGCGCCGTTCCCGACCTCGTCGGCAAGATCGCCCATGATATCGAGGCCGATGCGCGGGAGCGCGTGCATCCTGTCGTGAACCTTCACGCACACCTCCCCGGTTGGTCGTACAGCTTCAAGCCATGATTGGCGTGTGGTTCCGGACTTGCAGTTCCGCACCGAGCGGGCCATCCAGATAGGCCGAACTGCAAATCCGCCACACCAGAGTTTGACCCGGGATTCCCCATTTGCCTTGCCTGTGATGATCGTGCCGCCGGCGAAAGCGGCGATCAAGGCAGAATTCGCTTGTGCAGACGGGTGGGTGGTCCACGCCGAGAGCGGTTGGCACTCCAAATGCCGTGCGGCCGGGCGATGTCGGCGACCCGGCGTCGATCCCCCTGGGCGTTGCAGGCGCGCGCAGGAAGTTGGCCAGGTTGAAGGCCGGCGCGTGCAGCTGGCGTTGGAACGCGTTTGCCGCGAGGCGCATGCGGCACAGGAGCGTCCACTTCGGCGCGTACTTGCCCTCCTTCATGTGCTGCTCGGCGGTGCCGCCCGCGCCCGTCGGGCTTTCTCACGCGAAACGTCGCTCGGTCCACCGGTCTCAGCTTGCGCGTATTGCCACGCCCGACGCAGACCTCAGGCTGGCTTCAGCGGCGGCAGCATGTCGGCGGCATCGAGATCCAACTCATGCATGCCCATGTTCAGCAAGCAGAAGTCCGCCTGCGGCGCCTGGATGGGTGCCAGCGCGCCGTCCCGGAAGAGCTGCTCCAAGCGCGAGCCCTTGAAGATGCTGTGCGCCCCGCCCAGGGTCAACGCGGCGCGGGTGATGCGGCTTGCCGCTTCGCCGACCACGTATTTCGCGCGGTAGAGCGCCGCCGTGGTTTCCGCGGTCGGGCCCTCGGTGTCGAAGAGCCAGGCCGAGCGATAGGTAATGAGGCGAGCGGCTTCGAGCTCGGCGCTCAGCTCCGCGATGTGGCGGCGCACATCGGGGTGATAGGCGAGCGGTTGCGCATAGCCCTGCGGCTGGCGCGCGCGCACCGCCTTTCGCAATTCGTCATAGGCGGCGCCGGCCACGCCCAGATAGACCGCCGTGTAGGAGCCCCAGCCCCAGTTGAAGGTTGCCCGCCGGAACGGCCGGATATCTTCGGCGTGGAAGACCGATGCGTGTTCCGGTACCCAGCAGTCCTCCAAGATCAGCGCATCGCTGCGGGTCGCGCGCATGCCGAGGACGTCCCAATTGGCGTTGACGCGGCGGCCTTCTGCGACACGCGGCACCAGCAGGATCCGGCCGGCCGCGGGGCACGTCGCCGTGTCGGGATAGGCCAGCACCAGGCAATAGTCGGCTGCTTCCAGCATGGAAGCGAACATCTTTCGCCCGGTGATGCGATAGCCGCCATCGACCTGCCGGACGCGGGTGTCGATCGGTCGTTCGCCGATCAGCGAAGTAGCGCTTGGCTCGGAATAGTTGCCGGCGATCAGCTTGCGCTGCCCCACCACCAGATCGACCATGTGCTGCTTGGCTTCGCGCGTCACCTGCGGGCTGTCCAGCAGGGGCATCACGACCGAGGCGTGCATGTTGAACGCCAGCGCCGTGGAGGGGCAGCCCTGACCCAGTGCTTCGTAGGCCAGCGTATGGCCGAGGAAGTCGACGCCCGCGCCGCCCCACTCCTTGGGGATGGTCAGCTCCAGAAACCCCTCCTGGCGCAGCCGGTGGTAATTTTCCGTCGGGTGCGAGGCGGCGCGGTCGTGCTCGGCGGCGCGGGTGGCGAAATCGGCGGCGAGCGCCCGGCAGCGTTCCTGCAGGCGCCTGTGTTCCTCGGCGATCGCGAAATCCACGTGCCTGCCCTCCGCTGCGTTCAGCCGCGAGCCAGGGCGTAGATCTGCGTTCCGCCGGGCGGTGGCTTGTGGGCAATCCAGTGCTCGCCGCCATCGAGGCTGCTGTAGACTTGGCCACCGTTGCTGGCGCAGGACATCCGTTGCGGCCGGCGCTCGTCGAGAGCGAGCGCGAACAGGGTATGCGGCGGGCGCATTCCCATATCGATCCTGGCCCAGTTGTCGCCGCCGTCGGCGCTGTGCAGCAGCACACCGACATCGCTCTGGAAGCTGCCGCCCGCCGCCACCCATAGTTTGCGCGGGTTGCCGGGCACCTCGCGGATGTCGCGGCAGTAGATCTGGCCCTTGGCGTTGAGCGGCTCCAACTTCACATGGCGCCAATGCTCGCCGCCGTCGACGCTGTGGAACATACCGGCACGCCCGATGGAAATGACGGTGCCGGGCCGCCAGCGGCTGGCCACTACGCCGTGCATGTCGACGGCATCGTCATCGAGATACTGGCCGTGGCTCAAGTTCTCCCAATTCTCGCCGCCGTCGGTGGAACGGATGATGCCGCCCACCTCGATCGCGGCATAGAGCCGATCGGGCTCGCTGGCGCTGGCATCCAGCATCAGCACGCGCTTGACCGGGTTGGCGCCGGGCCCGGTGGTGATCTCGGGGAAGCGCACGCTGACCGGCAGGCGGCGCCAGCGCTGGCCGCCGTCGTCGCTGCGATAGATCTCGCAATTCTCGCAGCCAACAAGGATCACATCGGGATCACGGGGATGGAAGAGGAACGACCAGACCGGCTGGCCGCGGTCGGGCAGGTCGAGCCTTTCCCAGTGCTCGCCGCGGTCGTCGCTGCGATAGGGGCCGGACTGCGTGCCGGCAAGGACCAGCTTGGGATTGAGCGGGTGCACCGCCAGGGCACGCACGGCCGGAGCCTCGGGCAGCCCGCGATGCAGCGGCTCCCACTCCTGACCGCCGTCGGCCAGGCGAAAGAGGCCCGACTGCACCGGTCGGCCACGCGTCGTCTCGCCGGCCAAACCGAGGTAAAGATAGGATCCATTCATCGTGTCGGTCGCCATGAGGTCGCCCCTCATTGAAGCCGTGCCGTTGCTGCAAACGATTGCCGGCGATCTAGCCGGCCCGGAATAATCCGGCACCCGGCCTAGCGAAGTCGCGAAGCCGCGCAACCCTAATCAATGCACATCTTGGCGATCGTGTCCCGGCTCAATCCCAACACCCCGGCCGCCTCCCGCCGGCCGTATCCCTCCAGGAGCACTTACCGGCGAACCGCCGCATATAGGTCCACCCGAAACACCTCCGTAGCCTCCCAAGTGGACGACTCTAGCGCCCCGTCAGATCATGCCCCTGTCGGTGGCGTCGCTCGGCGTCGCGGTGCTCATCGGCGATTTCCCAGTAGGGTCGGTTTGCAACCGCCGACCCGAACGGAAGGATCGACGGATGACCGACGAGATGATGAGCTTGCGCACGCTGGTAGATGAAGAGCGCCGACGTCAAGAGCCAGAGCCTGGGCCGTCTTGCGGCGCCCCGCGAGCGACCCAAGCGCGGCACGCTCGCTCTCGTCAAGGATCAAGGGCTCAAGCGGACGTCCCATTCCAACCCCCCGTGCAGCGAAGCACCGGAGATTATGAATCGAACCTCTGACTCAGGACACTAGCTGTATATCACGTTTCGTTAACAATACCTAGTCCTGCTTAGGAATGAGGCAGTCGAAAGACCTAAATCTAGGCAAATGCCTCACTTCCGTGCAGATCGTTGAAATTGGCCTGTCGCGCGTACCAAGCCACTGAAGAACTTAAGATTTCCGATCCCGGTCCAAGGGATTCGAGGAGAGCGGAGCAAATCGGAACGACGGGCCGCGCGGACCGACCCGCGGGCGTCCGGCCTGCCGCCTTCGCTTCTCGCCCATTGACACGGGAGATCGCCCATGACGGGGCGCACCGAAACGGTACGCCGACACCCCCCGACGCCGAATTCCATTGGACACTCAGTGGCTATTCGGGATTTATTGCAGGCCTGCGTGATGCCCGAGCCAACGGGCCGCAGAGGGGTACGTATGGCTGAGTGGCCGGACTACGGGCGCGGCACGGAGGAGGATCGGCGGAAATACGCCGAGCTTATCAAGCTCCACGCCTACAATAGGAATTTCATCACGCGCGACCAGGAGATGAAGATCCTGGAGGATGGCGTCTCGCGGTTTCGCATCAATCTCGATGAAAGCCGGGGCATCCTCTTGAGCGTCACCGGCGCCAACGACATCGCCCTCGAGAACGAGGTGCAGCGTACCGCCAAGCAGATGCTACAGAACTCGGCGTATCCCAAGAAGCGGATCGCCCGGCGTGATTTCGACCAAGTGGTGGCCTACTATCGGTCGCGGGCGCGCGGAGCCCTGAGCGACGAGGACGTCCGCAAGCGCGTCAAAGGCCTCGCCGACGATCTCGATCTAAAGCCCAAGCGGAGCGGCCTCATCTTGAGGACGCGGCGCTGGTATCGTTCGATTTGACCGTTCCACGGATACAGAGGGGGAATGCGCAATGCGTGCCATGACCTTGGCGATCGTCCTGCTGCCGGCCGCGGTGCCGGCGTTTGCACAGACCCGGCCCGCGACGCCAGCGCCCGCTCCTGCGCCCGCCATCACCGTCCCGGCCCCCGTCGCAGCGCCCAAGACCTTTCTCCAGAATGCCACGGTCCGCCAGAGCGCGGCGGTCGGCGTGAGCCTGTTCGCTGGAGCCGTCGCCGGCTCGGCGTTCATCGGCGGCACGGTCGGCGCGGTGATCGGCGGCGCGGCCGGCATCCTGATCGGCAACTGGTGGTACGTGACCCACGAGGCCGAGGACAATTGAGGCGATCGCGCCCGTCTCGCGTCCTCTTCGCCTCTTCGCCGCATAGCGGCTTGTCCTCGTGTACGGCACTTTCTCTCTAGCGTTCTGGCTAGCGAGCCAGCCCGTGGGAACGGCCGCGTTCGCGCTCATCGGCGCCGGCATCGTCGTCTCGATGCTCGGCTACTACGTCGTGAACCAGTACTTCACGGTCATGGAGCTGGAGCCCAACAACGTCGTCGGCGGCTTCAAGTTCGCCTTCCTCGCTGAGCTCTACGCCGTCACCGTCGCGATCTGTCTCGTCGGCTCGTGGGAGATCTACCAGAGCGCCCGCGATACGGTTCAGCGCGAAGCGGCGACGATCTATTTCCTGCTGCAGTCGACCCCCGTCTACAACGATCCGAGCCAGGTGGAGGCGCGGCAGGACATGGTGCAGTCCGTCCGCAACTACGCAAAGGCGGTCGTCGAGAAGGACTGGGACAACATGCGCACCGGCCGCACGATCGCCGGATCGGACCCCGAGTTCAACGTGCTCGTCCGCGCCTTTCTCGATGTCGAGCCGAAGACCGCGGCGCAGCAGGCGCTCCAGCAGAACACGGCGCAATGGCTGGCGCAGGTGAACGAGTACCGCATCAACCGGCTGAGCAGCGTGTCTCGAACGCTCGCCGGCCTTCTCTGGCTGCTGGTCGCGTCCTCGACCGCGATCGCCTTGGCCTTCCCTTGGTTCTTCGGCAGCCCCAATCAGCTGACGCAGGCGATCATGGGCGGCCTCATCTCCGTCACGATGACGGGCGTGCTGCTGGTCGCGGTCAAGCTCGCCTATCCCTTCG
>VGEV01000159.1 GCA_016869175.1 Alphaproteobacteria bacterium | reverse complement strand
AACGGTCTCTACAAGGCCGAGGTCATCCACCGGAGGGGGCCGTGGCGCTCCTTCGAGGCCGTCGAGTACGCTACCCTCGAATGGGTCGACTGGTTCAACAACCGGCGTATCCTGGAGCCCATCGGCAACATCCCGCCGGCCGAAGCCGAGGAACGCTACTACGCCATGGCAGACCAACCTGCCATGGCCGCGTGACTCAAACGACAATGCCTCCGGGAAACCCGACGCGGTTCAGTGGTGTTGGTCTTGGCCGGGTAGAGCAGGTCGTATTTTGAGAAGCCACCGAGCGTGGCAAACCGGCCCTCGACGCCGACGGCGATGTCGGCCGACAGCGTGGCGCCCACGTTACTCACGATTGCGCCGAAGTCGATCGGCGGCGGGTCGAGCTTGGGGAAGACCGGAAAGGTGAGGGTCGACGTGAAGCCGCCGGAAATCTGGTCGGTTTCGACGAAGTTCACCAGTGCGTTGCTCGAGATCATGCCGCCGGTCGCCGGCATGGCCAGCGCCAGGAAACAGCCGATCCACGGCGCCGGCCTCAGGTGCCGAAAACCCGTGCGCGCGATTGCCGTGTGCTGTCGCGGCGAGACGCGCCGCTGCAGCCATGACCACGATCGGGTGCCGCGGCGGGATGGTGGGGCAACATACTCCCCGGTTGGCATGCCGGCGACCCCACGGCCGGTAGCCATCGCCTCCCGCCCGACCCATCCATGGCCGTGCCTCGTGCTCAGCACCACGACGCCAGTCTCAACCCGCCGGGCGCGCTCGGCCAGTGCAATCATGGTTAACGCGGCCGCGGCATCCCGCCGCATGCGCCTCTGGCGTCCCGCGCCGGATTGTCGCGGGCAGCCGTCGCGGGGCCGGCCGAGGCGGATGTCCGGTGCTAGCCAGAGAGCGGACCCGAGACCGCGCGGTAGGCGCTGCAGAAATACAGCAGCGGCTCGCCGTCGGCGGCGAAGCAGACCTGCTGCACGCGACCCAGCATGATGACGTGATCGCCACCTTCGTAGCGCGCCTCGGTCGTGCAGTCGAAGGAAGCCAGCGCGCCCGGTAGGATCGGGCAGCCGGTGGTCCAGCTTTCCCGTGGCAGCTCGCCCCACAGGCCCTCGCCATGCCGGGCGAACTTCTGCGAGACTGCCCGGTGCGCCGTGCAAAGCACATTCACGGCGAACCGGCCGGCGGCGATGAAATCCTCGAACCGGCTGGCGGTTCGCGCCAAGCTGAACAGCACAAGGGGCGGATCGAGCGAGACCGAACTGAATGAGTTGATGGTCAGGCCCAACGGTTCGCCGGCCCGCGAGATGGTGGAAACCAAGGCGATGCCGGTGGCGAAACGCCCCATTGCGTCGCGGAAGGTGCGCGGATCGATGCTCATTGCTGGCTTGGTCCCCATCAGCGCAATCGTGGTTCGGTTGACCGACGCTTGGCCCTCAATCGAAGCACGAACCTATCGATGCCGCGGATCCGCTGCCCGAACGGCTGGCTGCCATCCGTTCCGGCCGATCCGCCAGGCCGGGCAAGCAGCGCCCGCGCCGCCTGGGGAGTATAGGAGAGCGGTCCGGGCGGACAAGGCTGACCTCGCTCGCGTTTAACCCGACGCTAAGCCTGAGGGCGCCAGGATGGCCACGCATCGCTGGGCGCCCGCGCCGCAGGCGGCCGGCAGCTTGCAAGGCAGGCCATGGCGAACGCGCAACCGATCATCATCATGCGGGTCCACAAGGGCGGCCACGACGGCCATCACGGCGGCGCCTGGAAGGTCGCCTATGCCGACTTCGTGACCGCGATGATGGCGTTCTTCCTGTTGCTCTGGCTGCGGAACGTCACCACCGATGAGCAGAAGAGCGGCATCGCCGATTGCTTCGCGCCCAGCGCGGCCAGCAAGTCGGAAAGCGGCTCGGGCGCCATCCTGAGCGGACAAAGCATGTCGAGCCAGGGGGCCCGCATCTCCAACACTGCCCCGCCTTCGGTCGTCATGGTGATGACGCCGCCGTCGCGCGAGCGGCCAACGGATCCGGGCGACCAGGGCGGCGCCATCGAGGCCTCCGAAGGCAAGGCGCCAGAGAAGCGCGAGGGTGAGCAGACCGAAAAGGGCGAACAGGCGACGCGCGAGCCGAACGAGCGGGAACTGCAGCAGAAGCTGGCCGAGCGCGAACAGAAGGCCTTCGCCGAGGCGGCGCAGCGGCTGAAGGAAGTGGTGGAGAATGTGCCCGGCCTGGCCGAGTTGAAGAAGAACATCCTGATCGACAACACGCCCGAGGGTCTGCGCATCCAACTGGTCGATCAGGATGGCACCTCGATGTTCTCGCGCGGCAGCTCCAGCATGAGCGAGCAGACGCGCACGGTGCTGGCCAAGATCGCCGAGGTGGCGGCGCGGCTGCCCAAGCGCATCTCGATCACCGGGCATACCGATGCGACGCCGTTCCGCACCGCCGGTGGCTACGGCAACTGGGAATTGTCCGCCGATCGCGCCAATGCCAGCCGGCGGGTGCTGACGGATGCCGGATTGGCCCCCGACCGCGTTGCCGAGGTCAGCGGCAAGGCCGAAACCGAGCCGTTGGTCAAGGAAGACCCGTTCCAGCCGAGCAACCGGCGGATCAGCATCGTGCTGTTGCGTGAGGCCGGCAGCCTCGCGTCGCCGGCGCTACCCAAGCAGTTCCAGCAGGCGCTGCCGAACGGTCGCAAGCCACAATAGCCCGGCCGCCACAGTGCGGCCGCCGTGCACGGGCGGCGGCTTCATCCGTGCCAGGATGTCGAAGCGCCCGGCCTCGCCGGCCACCGCCTCGGCGATCAGCTTGCCCGCCAAGGTCGCCAGCGCGACGCCATGCCCACAATAGCCCGCCGCCAGGTACCGGTTGCGATCCAGCCGGGTGAAATGCGGCAGGCGATGACCGGTCAGCGCCACCAGGCCGTCCCAGACATACGCGATCTCGGCATCCGCAAGAACCGGAAACACCCGCACCATGCGCCGGCGCAGCAAGGCCGCGCTGCGCTGGGGCGGCGGCGGGCGGCCCGACATGCTGACTCGCCCGCCGAAGATCAGCCGGCGGTCGGCCGACAGGCGGTAGTAGTCCAGGATGGTGTCCATGTCGGCGATGCAGGCGCCGGACGGGATGAGACGCCGGCTGAGTTCAGGCGGCAGGGGGGTGGTCGCCAGAACGAACGTGCGGATCGGCAGCACGCGCTGGCTGGCCAGTGGCAGCAAGCGGCCGAGATAGGCGTTGCCGGCGAAGACCACATGGGTGGCGCGGACGCGCGCCCGATCGGTCAGCAGCAGCGCCGGCTCGCCCGGCTGGCAGGCGAGCACCGCGGCGGCTTCATAAATGCGTGCGCCGGCCGCTTCGGCCGCGCGCGCCAGGCCGTGCGCGAAACGCAACGGGTGGAAATGGCCGGCGAACGTGTCGTACAGCGCCCCGACATAGCACCGGCTGTCGACGATGGCCGGCAGTTCTCCCGCTTCGACAATGCGCGCATGGCGATAGCCCCAACGCTCCGCCATCAGCGCCCACTCGGCCCGGGCGTGCCGCAACTGCGCCGGCCGCGTCGCGACATAGGCGAAACCATCAGCCAACTCGCAATCGGCGGCGTGGCTGGCGGCAAGCGCGCGCACCAGGGCAACCGCCTCGCAACTCAATTCCCACAGCCGGCGCGCATTCTCTTCGCCGTGGCGAGCCGCCAGATCCACCAGGCTGGCGGCAAACCCGGGCAGGATCTGCCCGCCGTTGCGGCCAGAGGCGCCCCAGCCGATGCGGTTGGCTTCCAGCACCGTCACGCGATAGCCGCGAAGGCTCAGATGCAGCGCGCTCGACAGGCCGGTGAAGCCGGCGCCGACCACGCAGACGTCGACGTCCGCATCGCCTTCCAACGGCGGCCTGGGCGCCGCCTGGCTGCTGGCGGCGTAATATGAGGCGGCGTGATCGCGCATTGCAGCGCGGATCAGGGCCCTGGCTGCAACCGCAGCAGGCCGAGCGCGTCCAGCTCGATCTCCGACCGGCGCGTGGTCATGTTAATATATTCGCCGGCCGCCCAGGCGGCGGCGAAATCGCTGTAATGCGGCGATAACGGGTTGCCGGACTGGCCGGTGGCGTGGATGAACAGCGAGCGGTCGGGTTCGTCCAGATCGTAGATCGCCCGCAGCGACGCCGCCAGGCGGTTGGCGAACGGTCGTTCGGCATCGCCCAGGCGATTGTGCCCGACATTGAGCGTGTGCGTGCCGCCGCCGGTCGGCACTTCGATGTTGAAGAGCCCGCCGACGAACGGCAGGCTGCCCAAGGCGCGGTGCTCCGACAGCGCGCCATGCGCCTCGTACCAGCGCCAACGTCCGCGATCGCTGCCGTGGCGCTGGCTGAGGTCCGCCAGCGCCAGATCGAGCGCGCGTGGGATCAAGTCGGCGCAGCTCTCGCGCGCGGGCGTCGCCTGATCGTCGCACCAGTCGGTGTTCTCGGCCAGCGCGCGACGGATGAAGGCCGGTCGCTTGGTCCAGGCGTCGGCGAACAACTCGCCCAGGTCGTCGGCGTAGATGAGCCGGGTCAACTCGCGATACCAGGCCTCGAAGATCAGCGGTTCGGCCCGGTTGCCCCGCATGTTGCCGTCCCAGGCGGCGAGCAACGCCTGCGCCTCTCGCGCCGCTTGGTTGCCGGCCGGTTGGCGAAGCAGCAGCGGCAGGATCTCGCGTGCCGCGAGCGACAGCGTGTCGGCCTGCATGTCCCTGAAACTCTCCAGGGAATGCCGCGGACGGGCGTTCAGCAACGCGAACAAGCGCCGTGCCCGATAGGCGTCCATCCAGGTCTCGGCAAGGAAATGCGGGTAGCTGTCGTCGACCAGCCGGTGGTTGGCGGTGGCCAACATGCCGCCCGGCGGATTGTAGGACCGCGGCAGCGCTTCGAACGGCAGCCAGCCCTGCCAGTCATTGCCGGCCAGCCAGCCGGGCTTGGGCAGCCGCCCGCGATCCTCAGCATTGCCGCGTAGCGGCACCCGTCCGGCGGCGATGAAGCCGATATTGCCGTCGACATCGGCGTAGTGGATGTTCTGCATCGGCACGTGGAACTGGCGCAACGCCGCCTGGAATTGCGACCAGTCGCGGGCCAGCATCAGTTCGAGGCCGGCCTCCGCGGTGCGGTCGTCGGGCGAGGTGGCGGGCCAGGCGAGCGCCAGGACGTGGCCCTTGGGCAGCGCGCGGGTGGCGGGTTCGTGGACGTCGGAGATGACGGGACCGTGCCGGGTCTCGCGCACCAGCAGCCGCACCGGCGCGCCGCCGCGCACGGCGATCGTCTCCGCGCGGGTGACGAAGGCCTCGCTGCCGCCCGGTGTTAGGTAGCGATTGCCGTCGGCCGGGTCGAGCCGCTCGAGATACAGGTCCTGGGCGTCGGCGCCGGTATTGGTGAACCCCCAGGCGATGCGCCGGTTGCGCCCCAGCACGAGCGCCGGCAGCCCGGCGACGGTGGCGCCGATGCCGTCGTAGTCGGGCCAGGAAAGATGCGCGAAATACCAGAGCGAGGGCACCGAGAGGCCAAGATGCGGGTCGTTGGCCAAGAGCGGCTTGCCGGTGGCGCTGCGCGCGCCGGACACCGCCCAGGCGTTGGAGCCGACGCTGTCGTCGGTGCCCGCGCCCGGCATTCGCCGGTCGCCGCCTTGGCGGGTCTCGGCCGGCTTCACCTCCGGCCCGACCGGCCCGTCGGCGCCGTCGATCTCGAACAGGTCTTCAATCCGCTCCAGCGGCAGGCGGGCGGCCAGCCGCGCGCGGAGCAACTCGGCCCGCAAGTTCTCCGACAGGTCAAGCGCCATCACCCGCGTCCAGGTCAGGCTGTCGGCCGGCTGCCAAGGCTCGGGCGCATGGCGGAACAGCAGGAACTCCAGCGGCAACGGCCCGGCACGCTGGTTGAGAAAGGCGTTGACGCCGGCGGCATAGGCTTCCAGCACCGCGCGGTGCTGCGCCGGCAGGAGCGCGACCTGCGCCTCGGCCGCCCTACGAAAGCCCAGCACGCGCAAATAGCGATCGATCGGCAAGGCGCGCTCGCCCATCACTTCGGCCAGTCGGCCGGCGCCCAAGCGGCGGAACATCTCCATCTGCCAGAGCCGGTCCTGGGCGTGCACGAAGCCCAGCGCGAAGACGGCGTCCTGCTGGCTGGCGGCGAAGATATGCGGCACGGCATGGCGGTCGCGGACGATCTCGACCAGTGCGTTCAGGCCGGGCAGGACAAGCGTCCCTGAGACCCGCGGCAGCGAGCCGCGCAGCCACAGAAACAGGCCGCCGAGTGCCAGCGCCAGCAGCAACGCGATGACGACGAGCACGCGGACAAAGCGCATGCCGGAACTCCCCCCAGCCTGGCGGGCGGCCACACCAAGCCCCGCAACGCGGCGCCGGCCAAGCTTGCGACCGGTTGACCAGCCTCGCGCTAGCAGATGCCGAGCCCAGGAACAAGGGACGCAATGCCGGGTTGGCCGGTGCCCGGGTGGCAAGGTAGAAGTCGGCCGCCCGCTTTCGGGAGCAATGCCGCGTCGCCGCGGCAAGCGGAGGGGATGCGATGAGCGAGAAAGTGGCCTTTGTCGGCCTGGGCGTAATGGGCTTTCCCATGGCCGGGCACCTGGTCAAGGCGGGGTACCAAGTGACGGTCTACAACCGCAATCCCGCGCGGGCGCAAGCTTGGGTCGCCAAACACGGCGGCCGGGCGGCCGCCAGCCCGCGCGAAGCCGCCCAAGGCAATGGCCTCGTCTTCGCTTGTGTTGGCGCCGACGACGACCTGAGGGCGATCGCCTACGGCGAGCAGGGGGTGTTCGCCGGCCTGGGCAAGGGCTGCCTGTTCGTCGACCACACCACGGCGTCCGCCAACGTGGCGCGCGAACTGTTCCAGGCGGCCCGCGACCAGGGCAAGGCGTTCCTCGATGCCCCGGTCTCGGGCGGCCAGGCCGGTGCCGAAAACGGGGTGCTGACCGTCATGGTGGGCGGCGAGCCGGCGGCCTATGCCAAGGCGGAACCGGTGATCCGCAGCTATGCGCGGATGGTCAAGCTGCTGGGCCCGGCCGGCGCCGGTCAGCTCTGCAAGATGGTCAACCAGATTTGCATCGCCGGCACGGTGCAGGGGCTGGCCGAGGCGCTCAACCTGGCGGTCATGGCCGGCCTGAATGGCGAGGAGGTGGTGGAGGTGATTTCCAAGGGCGCAGCGCAGTCCTGGCAGATGGAGAACCGGCACAAGGCGATGCTGGCCGGCAATTTCGATTTCGGCTTCGCCGTGCAGTGGATGCGCAAGGATCTGGGCATCGCCATGGCGCAGGCCAAGGAACTTGGCGTTTCCCTACCGGTGGCGGCGCTGGTCGACCAGTTCTATGCCGAGGTCGAGGCGCTGGGCGGCCGGCGCTGGGATACCTGCAGCCTGATGGCGCGCATGGTGCGGGCGCGCCCGCAGCGCGGCTGAGGAACGCGGCCGGCGGGATGCGTCAGGGCGTGATGCCGGGCATCGGCGGCGCGCCCGGTCCGAACTGAAGACGGGCGTCGGCGAAACCGGGCGGCCGGCCGCCCGCCAGGCGCTGGACCGACTTCGGAGGCAGCCGTTCGGTCATGCGCGGGCCGCGTTCGATCCCGGCAATGGGGGCGAGCTTGGCTGGCGCCTGCCCCGAACCGGTCCGGCCGAGACCGCCGCGCAACACATCGGCATCTCCCACGCTGACGCGTTGGGGCTGTGGCTGCTGGCCGGCGGGGCTGGCGCCGGGCTCGTTGCCCTGCGAGGGCCGGCCTTTGCCCGCGGCCTGGCCGGCGCCGCGGCCGGCGGCCGCCTGCGGAGCGGCTGGTTGACTAGCTGGCTGAACAGCATGGGTCTGTTCCCTAGGCATCTGATTGTTGAGATCCGAGCCGCCCGGCCGTGCCTCTAGCGCCGCCATCCGGCCGCCCAACGCCTGCGCCCCCGGCATGACCGGCGCCTCGGGCGGCCGCCGGCCGATGGCGACGATGCGTGAGCCCGACCGCACGGCGACCTTTTCGACCCCCTGGCTCAGCACCTTCAGATGCTGGCCGAACAGGAAGTCGGCCTCGGTCCGCTCGGGCGTGACCTGGATGAGGGCGATGCCGCCGCGCACGCCGATGGTGGCGGTGGGCGTGCGCATGACGATGTCGTTGGTCTTGCTGATACGGCCGCCGACCAGCCGGAACACGCCCTTGCCGGCTGACAGCACCAGTTCGCCACGCTTGGCCTCGGCATCGTAGACGAAACGGTCGAGCACGATGTCGGAGCCGCCGCTGATGCTGAGCGCGGAACCGTCGACGAACATGATATGGGCGCGACCCTCGGGGTCGGTCTCGATACGTTCGTTCAGCACCAGATCGCCGCCGAGTTCCTGCAGACTCACCGCCTGTTTCGGCTCCGTCGCGCGCGCGGCCGGCACGACGGCGCTGACGATGCCGATCTCGGGCATCGCGGCGGGGGCCGGGCCGGCCGCGAGCAGCACCGCGGCCGGAGCGATCAGGAGGCGAAGCCAAGGGCGTTGCGCGGTCATGCCGGAGCCTTGCGGGTGGTCTAGGCCGGCATCCACCGGATGACCGGCTCTTGGGGGCAAGATTGACGCCTATCCTGGATTATTCGTGACGCGGGCCGTATCGGTGCGGCGGGTGTAGCATAGCTCACTGATTTCGTTCAGGATTTGGTTATCTTAGCCGGTCCTTCACGAGAGCAGGGAGGCGCCACGCCCGCCATGGCCGACGATAGAGAACGCTCCTGCGATTTGCCAAGCGTCGGGCGCAAGAAGATGAGCGCGTCGTTCGACGGCGGGCGCATCAGCTCCGACGGCGGGGTGATGGTACTGGCCCAGGCCG
>VGEV01000158.1 GCA_016869175.1 Alphaproteobacteria bacterium | reverse complement strand
CTCGACTTCGTCCACGATCAGTTCGCCCTCGGCCGACGCTTCCGCATCCTCAACATCGTCGATGACGTGACACGAGAATGTCTGGCGGCGATTCCGGACTTCGCGTGGCCCGCCATTGGTGATGTGATGTCCATCAACGGAACCGGGATCATCACCAAACGAGATTTTCTGTCCATCCATTTTGAACGACAAGAAGTGTGGACGACATTCTCAGAATTCGCCGTGATGTCGGAACGCGAGGCACGCCAACACTTCAACCTCCCCGACGATGTTCGCGATTGGCGATTTGATTGGGCCAAGAAGGATTTGTGCGACAGTGGTCCTTCACAGAAATGCATCAAACCGATTCTTTACCGTCCGTTCGACATTCGACAGATCTACTATACCGGCCAAGCAAGAGGCTTCATCGGGTGGCCTGTGTTTCAGGTCATGGGGCACATGATCGCAGGGGAGAATCTGGCGATCATTACCGCACGCAGCAACAAGTTTCCTGAGCCGGACCACTTCTTCGCAAGCAAAACCATCGTTGAAACCAAGTGCGGTGAGTCGAGCACGCAATCGGCCACGTTTCCCCTCTACCTCTACCCCGGCGTGGGCAAGTCGGATGGGTCGATGTTTGAAACTTGGCCGGCGGGCAAGGGCGGGCGGCGACCGAATCTTGACCCAGGCTTCGTCCAGGCCATCGCACAGGCGACCGGCCTGACGTTCGTCAGCGACGGGCGCGGGGATCTCAAGAAGCAGTTCGGGCCGGAAGATGCACTGGCGTACATCTACGCGGTGTTCCACAGTCCCGAATACCGTCGGCGGTTCGAGCCAATGCTCAAACTCGACTTCCCCCGGGTTCCGACGCTTGGATCGGCGGAGCCCTTCGCCGCACTGGCACTGCCCGGCCACGACCTGCTGGCCCTCCACCTGCTTGATTCGCCAAAGCTTGCGAAGCCCATCACCGAGTTCATCAGCAGTCGGGGTTCCGAAGTCGCAAAGGTCTCGTGGTCCAAGAACACTGTCTGGATCGACAAAGCCCAGACAACCACCGGCTTCAAGGGCGTGCGCGAGGATGTGTGGAACTTCCACATCGGCGGCTACCAAGTCTGCGAGAAGTGGCTCAAGGACCGCAAGGGCCGCACGTTGTCGAAGGACGACATAGCCCATTACCAGAAGATCGTCGTCGCCCTCTCCGAGACCATCCGCCTGATGAAGGAGATCGACGAGGTGATCGAGAAGCACGGCGGCTGGCCGGGGGCCTTCCAGACCGGCAGCAGCCAAGCGGTTGCTGATGCTGAAGAACCCATGCTCGATTCCGGCAGCTGAGGATGGGCATCAACCTCGTCATCGCCGTAACGGATGGCGACTGGTTCGATACACTGCGCCAGCAGCCGAACCTTGCCGAGGTCAATTTCTGGGCGCCGTCGGCCGCAAATTTTCGGGCGCTTCAACCCGGCGAACTATTCCTGTTCAAGCTCCACGCGCCGCGCAACGTGATCGTCGGCGGCGGCATCTTCGCCTATGCCAACATGCTCCCCTGTTCGCTGGCCTGGGAGGCCTTTCGGGAGGCGAACGGCGCTCGATCTTTACCCGAGATGCGCGCCCGTATCGCCCGCTATCGCCGCGCCGACCCTGCCGCAGGTCAAGGTGATACCCAATCGTCCGCACTCGACAACCGGTGTACCCGCAAGGGTACCGTGAGTTCGAATCTCACCCCCTGCATAGCTTCTCCGAAACTAGGCGGTATGATAAGAATTGCCCCGTTCCGGAGCTTCATCCGGGGAATGTCGGACAAGACAAGCAGACAGGGGGGTATAAGATGCGCGGCAGTTTGCGTGCATTCGCGATTGGGTTTGCTGCTTCGCTCCTCGCCTTCGCGGCCGTCGCCGCCAACGCGCAGTCGGTTCCGCGCAACCGCACCCTGGTGGTGGCGCAGAACTTCGACCCGCAATCGCTCTGGCCGAATGGCACCACCGCCTCGACCAACCTGAACCCGGGCGGCGCCATCGTCGAGCCACTGTTCTGGGTCAATCCCCGGACCAGCCAGCTCGAGCCGCTGCTGGCGACTGCCTTCAAAATGGATTCGCCGACCGCCTACCGCGTCGAACTGCGCAAGGGCGTAAGCTTCTCCAATGGCGAGCCGATGAACGCGGACGCCCTGGTCCACACCCTCAAGGTCTTCGTGGACGGCGCCGTGACGCCGGCCTACGCGCTCTATTCCACGCCGCTGGACCGTTTCGAGAAAATCGACGACCACACCGTGGTCATCCACACCAAGAATCCCTACCCCGCGATGGCCCTGGTGCTGACCCAGATCCACGTCATCCCGCCGGCCTACTGGCAGCAGGTGGGGCACGCGAAGTTCGCCCAGCAGCCGGTCGGAACCGGGCCGTTCAAGCTGACCGAATGGGTCAAGGACGACCGCGTCGTCATGGACCGCAACCCGAACTACTGGGGTACCGCGCCCAAGGGCGTTGAGCGGGTGATCTGGAAGCCCGTGCCGGACGACACGGCCCGCGCCGTCGGCTTGGAGACCGGCGAGTACGACATCGCGGCCAGCCTCGCGGTTGGCGCCGCGCCGCGCATCCAGGGCCAGCCCAACCTGCAGCTCGTCTCGGTGGACAGCTACCGCGTCTTCAACATGATCCTGTCGACGCTGCCCAAGCACCAGAGCCCGCTGCTGGACAAGCGGGTGCGGTACGCGATCAATCACGCCATCGATTCCGACGCCATCGTGAAGAACCTGTTCTTTGGCAAGGCGCGGGTGCTGCAAGGCCAGTTGCTGCGCAAGCAGCAGCTGGGCTTCGATCCCGACATCAAGGGCTATGCCTTCGATCCGGAAAAGGCAAAGGCGCTGCTGCGCGAGGCCGGCTTCCCCAATGGCTTCGACATCGACTTCAAGATTCCTTCGGGCCGCTATGCGCAGGACCGCGAAGTCTGCGAGGCGATCGCCGGCATGCTGGCGAAGGTCGGCATCCGCACCAAGATTGTCGCGCTGGAAGGCGGCGAGTTCCTGCGCCAGCTGCGCGTACAGGAACTGGGCCCGCTCTCCTTCGTCGGCCTCGCGCCGCCGGACGATCCGCATTTCCAGCTGTCGCAATACCGTTCCGACTGGCGCTACACCTTCATCCAGAGCGCCGAACTGGACAGACTGATCGACGAGGGCGTGAAAGAGACCGACGTGGCGAAGCGCGGCGCGCTCTATCGCCAGGCCTCGCGCCTGCTGCATGAGGAAGCGCCGACCGTGCCGCTGTTCCTCGGCGTCGACTTCTACGGCGCCAGTTCGCGGGTGAAGGGCCTGCTGCCGACCGGCGACCAGCGCATCTACCTGTACGGCCTGTCGCTGGAATAGGGAGCGTCGTCAACCTGACCGGTCCGGGAGCGTGCTGAACTATGTGATCCGTCGGCTGCTGGCGACGGTGCCGGTCCTGATCGGCATATCGTTCATTTCCTTCGCCCTGATCTATCTCAGCGGCGACCCGACCGATTTCCTGCTGCCGGTCAACACGCCGGAGGAAACCCGCCGCGCCTTTCGCGCGGCGCAGGGCCTCGACCAGCCGTTCCTCGTCCAGTTCCTCGACTTCCTGGCGAAGGCGATAACCGGCGATTTCGGCACGTCGCTACGCTTCCAGCAATCGGCCGGCAGCCTGGTGTGGGAGCGATTGGGCGCGACCGGGGAACTGGCCCTGGCAGCGATGGTCATTGCGCTGGCTATCGGCATTCCCGGCGGCACCATCGCCGCGTACCGCTATGGCAGCGTGACGGACCGGGCGGTGCGCGCCATCTCCCTGCTGGGCCAGGCGGTGCCGAATTTCTATCTCGGCGTCGTCGCGGTGATCGTCTGCGCCGTCTGGCTGCGTATTTTGCCGAGCGGCGGGCGCGGCACCGTGGAGCAGCTGATTCTGCCGGCCTTCACGCTGGGCTTCGGGCTGGTGGCGCTGATCGCGCGGGTGACCCGCTCCTGCATGCTCGACGCCTTGCGGCAGGACTATATCCGCACCGCGCGCGCCAAGGGCCTGGGCGAGAACCGTGTGGTGTGGAAACATGCTCTCCGCAACGCTTTTATCCCGGTGCTCACCATCATCGGTCTGCAATTCGGTCTGCTGCTGAACGGCGTCGTCGTGACGGAGATCGTGCTCTCCTGGCCGGGCATCGGCCGGCTGGCGATCCAGTCGATCTATGCCCGCGACTTTCCGGTGGTGCAGACCATCGTGTTCCTGTCGGCCTTTACCTTCGTCATGCTCAACCTCATGGTCGACTTACTCTACGTGGTGCTCGACCCGCGGATTTCCTACAAATGACAATGGCGGCCGACATAAGGCCCGGCGGCGGGGCCTTGATGCGCCGCCTGTGGCGCGGCGGCTCCAGCAAGGCGTCGCTGCTGTTCCTCGGACTGATCGTACTCTGCGCGGTCGCGCCATCGCTACTCGCGCCGTTCGACCCCTACCAGCAGGACCTGACCAAGCGCCTGCTCGGCCCGGTTTTCAGCGAGCGCTACGATGCCGCCCATCTACTCGGCACCGACCAGCTTGGCCGCGATGTGCTATCCCGCATCATTCACGGCGCGCAAATCACGTTGCTGGTCAGCGCGCTGGCCGTCGCGGTCTCGGCCATCGCCGGCACCGTGGTCGGCCTGTTTGCCGGCTATCGCGGCGGCTGGATCGATCTCGTCATCATGCGCATCATCGACATGCAGCTCGCCTTTCCGGTCATGCTGCTGGTGATCGCCGTGGTCGCGGTGGTCGGCCCGTCGCTGGTCAACCTCATTCTCATCATGGGGCTGTCGGGCTGGCCGCGCTTCGCCCGCGTGGCGCGCGGCTCTGTATTGTCGGCCAAGGAAATGGACTACGTGGACGCCGCACGCGCCGTCGGCACCGGGCGCTGGCGCATCATGTTCCACCACATCCTGCCCAACATCATGTCGGCGCTGATCGTCTATGCCAGTTTCGAACTGGCGCGCATGATTCTGCTCGAGGCGTCGCTCAGCTTCCTCGGCCTCGGCGTGCAGCCGCCGATCCCCACCTGGGGCGGCATGATCAATGACGGCCGGCAATACATCTTCCAGGCCTGGAGCGTGTCGTTCTTCCCCGGCCTCGCCATTCTCGCGCTGATCCTAACCTTCAATATGCTGGGCGACGATCTGCGCGACGCCCTCGACCCCCGTCTTGCGAACGAATGAAAAGGAGAGTTCCATGTCACAGGCAGCAGCAGCCACCGAAACCGCACGTACCTATCCGCTGATCATCGACGGCCTGAACTGCGCCGACGTTGCGCGCGACCAGTACCTGCGCACGAAGCAGGGCAATATCAACGCCCTGAACCTGACCATCGTGCATCCGTGGCACGGCTTCGAACAGTCGATGTCCACACTGGCCAAGACCATCCTGTTCACGAAGGAGAACAGCGATCTCTGTACGCTGGTGACCTCGGTCAAGGAACTCGATGCCGCCAAGACCGCCGGAAAGATCGGCATCATCATGGGGGCGCAGAACTCCACCTTCGTGGAGAACGACCTCAACCTACTCGAGGTTTGCCGGCGGCTCGGCATGCGCATCATGCAGCCGACCTACATGGAGCAGAACAAGCTGGGCTGCGGCGTGGTGGTGCAGCCCGATACCGGCCTGACCGCCTTGGGCCGCGAATGGGTGGCGCGGATGAACGCGCTCAACATGCTGATCGACCTGTCGCATGTCGGCTACAAGACCGCCGCCGACGTGATCGCCGAAACCAAGCGGCCGCTGATCGTCAGCCACGGCAACGCGCTGGAGCTGTGCGACTGCCCGCGCAACATCCCAGACAACCAGATCAAGGGCGTGGCCGCAAAGGGCGGCATGGTCGGCTGCACCTTCTTCGCGCCGATGCTGCGCCAGGACGAGCGGCCGACCGTGGAGAACTGGCTGGACCAGGTGCAGTACATGATCAAGCTGGTCGGCGAAGACCATGTCGGCTTCTCGTCCGACCTGTCGGAGGGTGGCGTTTATACCTCGGCCGAGCAGTGGGACAAGGCGTTCGGCCCCAACGGCCTCTATCCCTCCGTCACCGGCAAGATGGGCAAGTGGTACACCTTCGAGCAGCGCCGCCCGAAAGGCTTCGAAAGTCTGGTGAGCACGCCGACGCTGATCGACGGGCTGGAGTCGCGCCAGATTCCGGGCCGCATCATCGACAAGGTGATGGGCGGCAACTGGCGCCGCGTCTATCTCGACGTCTGGGGCGAATAGACCGCATGGCGGCCGGCACGCCGGTCCTGTCCGTCGAGGGGCTGCGCACCGAGTTGGCGACGGCCGATGGCGTCGTCACGGTCGTGGATGGCGTGTCGTTCGCCGTCGCCCCCGGCGAGACCGTCGGCCTGGTCGGCGAGAGCGGCTGCGGCAAGAGCATGACGGCGCTGTCGATCATGCACCTGTTGCCGCAGCCAGGCGGGCGCATCGCCGCCGGGCGAATCGAACTGGCGGGACAGGGCGACATCGCCGGCCGGCCGCAGGCGGCGATGCGCGCCCTGCGCGGCAACGTCGTCTCCATGGTGTTCCAGGAGCCGATGACGTCGCTGAACCCGGTCTATACCGTCGGCGACCAGATTGCCGAAGCCGTGCGCGCCCACAGGGCGGTGAGCGCGGCAGAGGCATGGCGCACCGCCATCGACATGCTGCGCATGGTCGGCATCCCCAGCCCGGAGACACGGGCGCAGGCTTATCCGCACCAGCTTTCCGGCGGTATGCGCCAGCGCGTAATGATCGCCATGGCCATGGCCTGCCGCCCGGCGCTGCTGCTGGCGGACGAGCCGACCACTGCGCTGGACGTCACCATCCAGGCGCAGATCCTGGACTTGATGAATCGGCTCAAACAGGAGGTGGGCACCGCGATCCTGCTGATCACCCACGACCTCGGCGTCGTTGCCCGCATGGCGCAGCGGGTGCTCGTGATGTATGCCGGCGTGATCGTGGAGAGCGCCAGCGTGCTCGACCTGTTCGACCGGCCGTCGCATCCTTATACGCGCGGACTGCTCGCCTCCAGTCCGGCGCGCAGCGGCGGGCGCGGTACGCGGCTCAGCACCATCGGCGGCAGCGTGCCGAACCTGCGCGCCCTGCCGGCGGGCTGCCGCTTCTCCGACCGCTGCCCGCAGGTGCATGACCGCTGCCGCACGGCCGAGCCGCCGCTGTTCGACGTCGCGGGTGGCGCCCCGCATGTCGCACGCTGCTGGCTGAACGAGGGAGCGGCGGCGTGACGACGGCGGCGCTGCTGGAGGTGCAGGGGCTCACCAAGCACTTTCCGATCAGCAGCGGCATACTGCAAACCACCACCGGATGGGTGCGCGCGGTGGATGGCGTCGACATCGCGGTCCAGAGTGGTGAGACGCTCGGGCTGGTCGGCGAGAGCGGCTGTGGCAAGTCGACGCTCGGCCGGCTGATCGTACGGTTGCAGACGCCGACGGCGGGCAGCATCCGCTTCAACGGCGCGGAGATCGCCGGTCTGGGCGAAGCGGCGATGTTTCCGTTTCGCCGCGAACTCCAGATTGTGTTCCAGGACCCCTATTCCGCGCTCAATCCGCGCATGCGGATCGGCGAGTTGCTGGGCGAGCCGCTGCGCATTCATCGCAAGGTGCGCGGCGCAGCGCTGGACCGCGAGGTTCGCGGGCTGCTTGAGGCGGTCGGACTGCCCGCCGCGGCGGCCACGCGCTATCCACATGAGTTCTCCGGCGGCCAGCGCCAGCGCATCGGCATCGCCCGCGCGCTGGCGCTCAGGCCGAAGCTGATCGTCTGCGACGAGCCGGTTTCGGCGCTCGATGTCTCGATCCAGGCGCAGATCGTCAATCTGCTACAGGATTTGCAGGAACGCTTCGGTCTCAGCTACCTGTTCATCTCGCACGATCTGTCCGTGGTGCGCCATGTCAGCGACCGTATCGCGGTGATGTATCTGGGCCGCATCGTCGAACAGGCCCCGGCGGAGGCGCTGTTCCGGCGGCCATTGCACCCCTACACGCGCGCGCTGATGGCCGCTGCGCCCGCGCCCGATCCGCGCGTGACGGTCATGGTCGCGCCGTTGGAAGGCAACGTACCCTCGGCCGCCGCCCCGCCGCCGGGCTGCCACTTCCACACCCGTTGTCCGTACGCGGCCGACATCTGCCGCCGCGAACCGCCACCCGCGCTGGAAGCGTATGGCGACGGCCATCTCGTCCGCTGCTGGCGGGTAGCGGAGATCGGTTAGTTCGCCGGTAGCGCCAGCGGATCGAGCACGTTGGCGACCAGGCGCAGGCCGTGGTCGTCGCGGGCGGACATGATCGATTCCGGAGGGAACTGCACCGCCTTCACCGGCTGCGTGCGGGGCCGCACGGCCATGATGACGCCGTCCTGCGTCTGCGCCATCGGCTCTAGCGCCGCCGGGAAAGTCGCACGCTCCGCATGCAGCGAGTGGTAGTGGCCAACGACGGCCTTGTCGGGTAGGCCGGTGAAAATCGGTTGACATCTTGTCTTCTCATTACCGCGATCAGCACTCGGGTCGCGTCTGAGAACAGATGAACAGGCCGGAAGAAGTCTCCTAATCCAACCCCTAGGTCTGGATCACGACGTCCACCCCGGCAAGTGCCGCCTCTACATCCTCGGGCTTCAACGCGGCACCCGGCATCTTCTCAGGGCTAGGATTTGAGACCGTAATCGCGTTAGCGGATCGAGCCAAGGCGCGCACAACATGACCGGCATCGAGGGCTTGGCGGGTCGTTTCCAATCCTGCAGGTTTCATGACTGACTGCCCCGCGGTCGAAAAACCAGTCTGGCACAAGGTGTCCCCCGTCAGCGCCCACAGGACAGTTTGAGCGGTTTGCGT
Organism: Alphaproteobacteria bacterium; assembly: GCA_016869175.1. Lineage (GTDB taxonomy): Bacteria > Pseudomonadota > Alphaproteobacteria > VGEV01. Next base: position 226 of record VGEV01000158.1, on the reverse strand, counting down.
AACGGAGTGATTTCGGCTCATCGTCACCGTTGAAGGGACGGGGATGAGACCGATGAAGCAGACCCCGCCGAACGGCACGGCCGAGCAGCACGTCCGCGAAATCCGCCGCCAGACGCGCAAGAAGTACTCGTCGGAAGAGAAGATCCGGATCGTGATCTCGGGGCTCCGCGGCGAGCACTCGATTGCCGAGCTATGCCGGCGGGAGGGCATCGCCGAGAGCCTGTAT
>VGEV01000157.1 GCA_016869175.1 Alphaproteobacteria bacterium | reverse complement strand
TCACCCCGCCGTCGGAGCTGATGCGCCCGCCGTCGAACGACGCGCTCATCTTCTTGCGCCCGACGCTTGGCAAATCGCAGGAGCGTTCTCTATCGTCGGCCATGGCGGGCGTGGCGCCTCCCTGCTCTCGTGAAGGACCGGCTTAGACCACCAAATCCTGAACGAAATCAGTGAGCTATGCTACACTTGCCGCACCGATACGGCCCGCGTCACGAATAATCCAGGTTAAGGACAAGCGGTATTGCAGACCGGTGGGTGGCATACAATTTCAATTGTATGTTGAACTCTGCCATTTGGGTAGGGAGGCGTTCAGCGGAATGTGTGATAGTTCGGCCACGGATCAACGGAATCAGTACGTTAGGATTGGGCCCACGGAAATCTTCACCCTAGATTCGTAGCGGTCGTGCGGGGGGACGAAGATGGATTGGACCTGGACACTTCGGTTTGCGCGCTTGACCTTGGGGGCGCGGCCTTGGGCGTCGCCGTAGCGAGCCTAACCGCAAGCGTCCTTGGCTTTGATGGACAACAGGCCTCGGTTGATCTTGCCGGCGCGGTCGTTGGCGGTAGCAGCGTCTTGCTCCTAAAGGTTGCCCACATCGTATGATGCAATGTCTCTTCACTTCGAATGGGTCGATGGGAACTGAGTCGACACGTGGTCGCTCATCTTCGCCGTTGCCTGTGCCGTTCAGCGCCCCATTCGCCGTAAGTTGACTAGCGGGATTTTTGGCTTCGAAACCCGTCAAACGATAATCGACGCGCTCTCCGGCGCGTCCATAATGCCATTCCTACTTATGTTCGGATCTGCCTTTTCAACGCACATCATGAGAAGCGCGCTGGAAACCAATCGGATCTACATGGCCATTGGCTGCTTGGTGGGTTTGATCGCGCTTCTCGGTGAATTGCTGAGGCCAGACCTGCCAAAGTAAGCTGCCATCAGGCGGGGCGCATCCCTGGGGTTGCGTCGGCCGTCGGATCGCTTAAGTCTGCCGCGGCCGAACGCGGCGGGAGGGATGCGGCATGCGCAAGTCGCAGTTCGAGGACAGCGTCGACACTCGCGTCGATCCGCGCTGGCAGGCGCGGGTCGATCTGGCGGCGGCCTTCCGCCTGGCGGTGCGTTTCGGCCTGCACGAGGGCATCTGCAACCACTTCTCGATGCTGCTGCCGGGCGCCCGCGACCGTTTCCTGCTGAACCCCTATGGCCTGCACTGGTCGGAGATCACCGCCAGCCGCCTGATCGTGATCGATCCTGCGGGCAACACGGTCGAAGGAGACGGGATGGCCGAGGCGACCGCCTATTACATCCATTCTCGCATCCACCTGGCGGCGCCGCACGCCACCGTCGTGCTGCACACCCACCAACCCTATGCCACGGCGCTGACCATGGTCGATGGCGGCCGGCTGGAGCCCTGCGTCCAATCGGCCGTGCGCTTCTATGGCCGCATCGCCTACGACGACAGCTATAATGGCGTGGCGCTGGACAATGCCGAGGGCGACCGCATGGCCGGCCTGCTGGGCGACAAGGAGGTGATGTTCCTGGCCAACCACGGCGTGATCACCACCGCGCCCGATGTCGCCACCGCCTTCGACGCGCTCTACTACCTGGAACGGGCGGCGCAGGCGCAGATCATCGCGCAGTCGACCGGACAGCCGTTGCGCAAGCTGTCGGACAATTTCGCCCGCGTGACCAACGCGCAGATGATGCCGGATGTGCCGGCCTTCGCGCGTCGGCATTTCGCTTCGCTGAAGCGCATCCTGGACCGCGACGAACCCGACTATGCCACCTGACGCCATGCCCGCTTGGAAGCCCGGCCGGCGGCTGATCCGCGGCCCGGGCGGACCCTAGCGGCAGCAATGGCCGACGCCTCCGAAGCAGCCCCGACGGCCGCCAGAAGGCAGCGGTGCCAGGCCAGCGCGGTGCTGTTCCGCGACGGCTTCCGCCTTTTTTCTTGGGCGCCGGCGCCTGGGCCGTGACCGTGCTCGGCGTGCGCCTTGCCGAACTGGGCGGCCTGGATGTGGCTTTGGCGGCATTCGACGGTCTCAGCCGCTGGCATGCGCACGAGCTGCTGTTCGGATATGGCGGGGCCGTTGTCGCCGGCTTCGCGCTGACCGCCATACCCAATTGGACCGGCCGGCTGCCAGTGGCCGGCCGGGCATTGGCGGCGCTCTGGACGCTCTGGCTGCTGGGCCGTCTCGGCTCCCTCCTGCCGTCGCTGCCGGGCTACTCCCTGTTGATCCTCGACGCGCCGTTCCTGTTCGCCCTGGCACTTCTCGCCGGCTGGGAGATTCTGGCCGGCAGGAACTATCGCAACCTCGGAGTGCTGGCGCTGATCGCGCTGCTGGCCGGGGCGAACGTGTGCTTCCATCTGGAGGCACTGCGACTGATCGCGGCCGAGCAAACGGGCCAGCGCATGGCTCTGGCCGCCCTCATCCTGCTGATCGGCTTGATCGGCGGGCGGATCACGCCAAGCTTCACCAACAACTGGTTCGCGCGGACGGGGCAGCCGCGGGCGGCAACCTCGCCGCCACTGATCGAGCACCTGGCGCATGGCCTGACGGCTGCCGCCTTCGCGGCATGGATCGCGCTGCCCGAGGCCTGGGTGAGCGGCGGCGCGCTGCTGGCAGCCGCCCTCGCGCAGTTCGCGCGTCTTGCCGGCTGGCCCGGCTGGCGGACCTTGGCCGAGCCCCTGGTGCTGGCCCTGCATGCGGGCTACGCCTGGATCCCGGTGGGGCTGGTGCTGCTCGGCGTCGCGATCCTGTGGGATGCCAGCCTGGTATCGGGCGGCGTGCACGCGCTCACGACCGGGGCCATCGGCCTCATGACGCTGGCGGTCATGACCCGCGCCACGCTGGGCCATACGGGGCGGAGCTTGCACGCTTCGCCCGGCACGACGGCGCTCTATGCGGCGGTGGCGACAAGCGCGCTGACCCGCGTTGGCGCCGCGCTGTTGCCCGCCATGGCGACCGGACTGCTGCCACTGGCGGGAGGGCTGTGGATCGTCGCCTATGCTCTATTCCTGGCGATATTCGGTCCCGTGCTGCTGCGCCCGCGCCTTGGCAATCGGTCCGACTAGGGGCACGCCTATCTGGCCGCCCGCTGGACGCGCCCATCAAGACGCGGCGCCACCGGCCGGTGGGCGGCGAGATAGGCGATCACCGCCTCGTCCAGATTCTGCCCGTGGTCGTAGGGCTCGACCGCGCGCTCGGCGAATGCCCGGTAGTCGTCGCCGCCACGCCGGAGGAAACTGTTGGTCACGATCGTGTAGAGCCGCTCCGGCCGCAGCGGCTCGCCGCCGACGCTGAGGGCCGACAGCCGTTCGCCCGGCGGCCGTGTCGGGTCGAAAGCGAAGCCGAGACCGGCGACCTGCGGAAAGCGTCCGGCGCCGCTGCCCTGCCCCACCCGGCCGAGCCCGCCCTCGATCGCCGCGCGCAAGTCGCTGCCCTTCAACTTGAACAGCGCCAGCGTGTTGGCAAAAGGCAGCATCTCCATCACCTGGCCGCGACTGAGCGGCCCCTTGGGCAGGCCGGCGCGGATGCCGCCGCCATTCTGGACCGTCACCTCCGCCCAGGCGGTGCGGCCCGCCCAGAGCATGGCCTCCGCCACCAGGTTGCCGATGGCGCATTCGCCGGCAAGACAGCCGGCCAGCGCGAAATCTTCCGCCGCCTCGCCGATCGTTTCCGAGCGCAAGGCCTGCAACGGCCGGTCGAGCTCCGCCACCAAGGCGGCCACTTCGGCATCGGGCGCGATGCCGGCATCCAGAAGCAGCGGTTCACCCTGCCACTTGCCGGGCACGCCGGCGGCGTCGAAGGCCACTTCAAGCCGGCCCAGATAGCGGCCCCAGGCGCCGGCCTGCACCACCAGCACGGGCTGGCCGGTCGGCCCACGCTCGACCACGGGATAAGGCCCGGCCGCGCCCGGTTCGCGGTTCGACAGCAGGCTGTGCGAATGGCCACCCACCACGATGTCGAGGCCCGCCACCCGCCGGACGATCTCGCGGTCGCGCGCGAGGCCGGCATGGCCCAAAGCCACGATGATGTCGGCGCCGGCGGCGGTCAGTTGCCCGACCGCCCGCTCCAGCGCCGGCTCGATGGGCAGGAAGCGGACGCGTGGGCCGGGGCTGGAGATGACGGGCGTATCCTCGGTGACATAGCCGACGATGCCGATGCTTCGCCCGCCGCGTTGCAGCAGGACATGCGGCCTGAGCCGCTCGGCCAGCGCCGGCTCGCCGCTGGCATCGAGATTGGCCGCCAGCACCGGCAGGCCAACCTCGAGGATGAACCGCCCAAACACCTGCGGCCCGTCGTCGAATTCGTGGTTGCCGGCCGCCATGGCGTCGTAGCCGAGCCGCCGCATCAGCGTCGCTTCCGCGCGACCCTTGTAATGGGCGTAGAACAGCGTGCCCTGGAACTGGTCGCCGGCATCGAGCAGCAACAGGTTGGCTGCCTGGCGGCGCAGCCGGGCGACCGCCGCCGCCAGCCGCGCGGCACCACCGAAGCAGGCGTTCTCCGCCACGTCCTGCGGCCGGCAGCCGGCGCCCAGCGGATTGGCCGGCAGGTGTCGGCCGTGCACGTCGTTGCTGTGCAGCAGGGTCAGCCGGAACTCCTCGGCCGGCACCGCGCCGGCCGGAAGCGCCAGCAGCAATGCCAGCAGGATCGGGCGCCAACGCATCGCGCTCCCCCGCCAGGGACTCACGACGGCTTAGCGCGGCCGTTCATGTCGGCGCCGACGGCTTGGGTGGAAAGACCAGGCGCTGGTAGAGGAAGCCGATGCCGAGCAGCGCCGCGCCGAGGCCGATGAAAGAGAACGCGCGCAACAGGCCCGTCAGCGCGCTCATGTCGTAGAGGAAGACCTTGGCGACCGTGAGCTGCACGACGGCGAGCGAGGCCCAGCGCAGCGCCGATTCCCCGCGCCACAGGCCCAGCGCCAGCAATGCGCCGCCGAACAACAGCCAGGCCGCTGAATAGGCATACCACTCGCTGTCCGAGGTGAGCGCGCCGCTGAGATAGGGCCCATGGAAGGCAAGCCGGACCTCCATGGTCAGCGTCCAGAACAGCAGGAACAGGCCGAGCCCGCCGACGGTGCGCGCGAGCAACGGCCGGCCCAAGCGATCGGCCAGCCGCGACAAGTAGAGGTAGAGAATGCCCGGCAGCAGGTAGCCCGGCAGCAGCCAGTTCAAGAGCGGCCATTTGCCGATCGTGCTGGTCCACAACAGGGGGCTGCCGATGAGCAGCTGCCCGAGCAGAATCGACGCGGTCGCCAAGCCGATCAGCAGCAAGGCGCCCCAGCGCAGGACGCGTCGCTGGCGGGCTTGCTCGCGGGCCAGCAACGCAGCGCCGCTGACAAGCCAGGCGAACGCGTGCATGGCACGTTCGGCGAACTCGTAGTTCCAGTGGTCGACGCGGCCATCGTGCACGATGTGCCGGATTTCCAGGCTGACCAGCATCACGGCGAAGGCCAGCGCGCCCGCCTCCAGCACCGCCACGGTGGCGTCGTCGGCGGCGACCCGGAAGCCCCTGGCGGCCCACCAGAAGGCCAGCGCCGGTACACCGTAGCCATAGCTCAGCCAGTTCAGGAACGGCCTAACTGACAGGGCGTAATCGAGCGCGAAGGGATTGGCCAGCAGCCTGGCCAGGACCACCGCGGCCACCGCCAGCGCCAGCCAGCGCAGCCGCGGCACGACGAGCCTGGCCTCGATCCAGGCCAGGGCGGGCAGTTGCAGCGACAACGCCACGCTCAGCCAGGCGTCGCGCAAGGCCATGGTCAAGGCGAGCGCCAAGGCGGCGCTGACGCCGGCCGCATAGCTGGCCACGGCGCCGGTAAGGCCCGCGGCGGCGCGATGGCGCTGCGTGCGTTCGGCGCCGAACAGCGCCAGACCGGCCAGCAGCAGCGCCACCGCCGCCCAGCGCAGGTCGGGGGTGAAGTCCGCGATCTTGTCGTAGGCAAGCGCCAGGATGGCGGTCGGCATGCCGACCCCCAGGCCGGCCCACAACCAGGGCCGGCGCGCGCCCCACAGCAGCGCGAAGCCGAGGCCGGCGAAGGCGAGCGCGAAACCGCCGGCGACAAAGCAGAACTCCTGGGCGGCCGGCGCAATCACCGGATCGCGCACCCCGGCGCCGTTGCCGGCGTCGAGCAGCATCTCGCGCGTGGGCACGCCGACAAGGTGTGCGATGTGCCAGGTTGCCAGCGCCAGCAATACCGTGGCCGCCACCGCCAGCGCCCCCACTTCCAGCGCCGCCGCCCGCCGGCCGAGCAAAAGGCCAAGGCCGGCGATTGCCGCCAGCGCGAGCACCGCCGCCGGTGCATAGTCCGCCACCCGCACCAGCACAAACACATCGAGCAGCGCGATCAGCACGGCCCCCAGAGCCAACCGATCGGCCGCCGCCATGCCGGCGAAGTCGAAGAGCGCGGTGTCGGCCGGCGCCGCGGGCGGGAAGCGCAGGCGCGCGGCCACGAACAATCCGGCCAGCAGCACCAGGAAGACGCCGAGCACCACGTCGTCGCCCGCGCGCCAGCCGGCGCCCAGCCACAGCAACGGCACCAGGCCGCCGCCCGTCAAGGTGACCCAGCCGAGCCACCACCAACCGCGATAGGTGACGATGGCAAGGCCGGCGGCGACCAGGGTCGCGAGATAGGCGAACAGCGCCAGCGCCGACGGCTCGGACGCGGCCACCAGAAACGGCGTCGCGTAGCCGGCAACGATGCCGAGCAGCGCCAGGAACGGCCCCTGCGCCAGGGCGAACAGCACGGCGCCATAGGCCACCAGCGCCAGAGCGCCGAAGGCGGCGCCGGCCGAGACCAGGCCGTAGAGGGCATAGGCGGTATAGACGCTGGCGAACAGGGTGAAGAAGCCGGCGCCGGCGACGGCCTGGGGAATCTGGTCGGCACGCCACGCGGCAAGCCGCCGTTCCGACGGCCGCTGGCGCAGCCATTCCCCAAAGGCGACGAGCGCAAGCCCGAACAGAAGGCCAAGCACGACCCGGGCCAAGGGACCGATGAACCCATGGTCGATCGAATACTTGACCAGAAAGGCGCCGCCCAGCGCCAGCGTGGCGCCGCCCAGCCAGACCAGGCCGCGGCCGGTAAGGCGCTCTTCCCACGGCCGCTTCGGTTGCCCGCCCGCGGGCGGCACCGGCCGGACGGCCTCCGTCTCGACCACGGCTTCGGCGCTCGGCTGCGGCTCCGGCATCGTCTCTGGCATCGGCACCGCGGCCGGCACCGGCATCGGCGCCGCGGCCGGTACCGGCTCGGGGCTTGGCGCGGCGCCGGCGCGGAGGGCGCCCAGTTCCTGGCGCAGGACCACGACCTGCCGCTCCAGCCGGCTTGTGCGATTGAAGGCGACCAGGCCCAGCGCCGGCGCGACCAGGAAGTAGAGCACCAGCGCCAGGCCGACCAGGTAGAAGAGCTCCATCGCGCCCCTTTCGCCGGCGGCGGTGGGCGGCGGGCCTGGCCCGCCGCCCGCGCGCTATTCCGCCGCCCGCCGCGCCGTGCCCGCCGCCGCCAGCGCCTGGGTCAGGTCGGCCAGGATGTCCTCGATATGCTCGATGCCGATCGACAGCCGCACGTAGCCATCGCTGACGCCGGTGGCGAGCTGCTCCTCGGGCGAGAGCTGCGAATGGGTGGTGGTGGCCGGATGGATCGCCAGGCTGCGCGCGTCGCCGATGTTGGCGACGTGGTAGAACAGTCGCAGCGCGTCGATGAAGCGCCGGCCGGCCTCGCGCCCGCCGGCCAGCTCGAAGCCGACCAGGCTGCCGTAGCCGCCCTTGAGATAGGCGTCCGCCCGGCGCTTGGCCTCGCCGGTCTGCAACGAGGGGTAGATCACGTTGCTGATGCCGGGCTGCTTGACCAGGAACTGCGCCACCGCCTGGCCGTTGGCGCAATGCCGTTCCATGCGCAACGGCAGCGTCTCCAGCCCCTGGATGAACTGGAAGGCCGACAGGGGCGACATCGACGCGCCCAGGTCGCGCAGCAGCACCACCCGGGCGCGGATGATATAGGCGATCGGGCCCAGGGGCTTCACCGCCTCGGACCAGACCGCGCCGTGATAGCTGGGATCGGGGGTGTTCAGCAGCGGCTGGCGCTCCTTGTGCGCCGCCCAGTCGAAATTGCCGCCGTCGACGATCATGCCGCCGATCGAGGTGCCGTGGCCGCCGATATACTTGGTGGTGGAGTAGACGTTCACCGCCGCGCCATGCGCGAACGGCCGGCAGATGATCGGCGCGGCGGTATTATCCATGATCAGCGGAATGCCGAAGCCGCGGCCGATCCGGGCCACCTCGGCGATGGGGAATACCTTCAGCTTGGGATTCGGCAGGGTCTCGGCATAGTAGGCCCGCGTCTTGTGGTCGGTGGCGCGGCGGAACGCCTCGGGATCCTGCGGATCGACGAAGCGGGTCTCGATGCCCTGCAGCTTGAGGGTGTTGGCGAACAGGTTCCAGGTGCCGCCATAGAGATCGGTCGAACTGACGATATTGTCGCCGGCGGCCGCCAGATTCTGGATGGCGAAGGCCGAGGCCGCCTGGCCTGAGCCTAGCGCCAGCGCCGCCACGCCGCCGTCCAGCGCCGCCACCCGCTTCTCCAGCACGTCGGTCGTGGGGTTCATGATGCGGGTGTAGATGTTGCCGAGCTTGCGCAAGGCGAACAGGTCGGCGGCGTGCTCGGCGCTCTCGAACTGGTAGGAGGTGGTCTGGTAGATCGGCACCGCCACCGCGCCGGTCGCCGGGTCGGCGCGGTAGCCGGCGTGCAGCAAGATCGTTTCCGGGTGCTTGGATTGCGGCTGGTTGCTCATGTTTCGTCACTCCCCTGTCTCGTTGTCCGGTTACGCGCAGCTCGCCAGCCCGGAAAACGAAAGGCCGCCCATGACAGACGGGCAGCCCTCGGTCCGCCGGGTTAGCTGCATTTTTACCGCGCCCGCAATCTGACTCAAATCGGCGCCGGCGGCTCTTTAGGCCGCCGCCGGCGGGCACTGTCAAGCCCGTGTCCGGGTTCAGTAGATATGAGACGTTGGGTTCTGCTGTCGGGTGAGGGAGAGATACTCGTTGGGGGTTCA
>VGEV01000156.1 GCA_016869175.1 Alphaproteobacteria bacterium | reverse complement strand
ACAGCCACGCCAGCCGCTCGTCCGTGTCGAAGAAACCAGCCTGTCCCGCCATCCCCGCCTCCGGCCATCGCCAGAGGTCAGAGAATCAACCCGCGACCCTCAACGCCAGAGGTTTTCGAGGTGTCCAGAAGGTCAGGAACCAAGCATGCAGGTCAACGCCGATAACGGCCAGCGGCAAGCCCAGGCGCTGAATACGCTGCGCGCCCAGCGGCAGCGCGAGGACGACAAGGAAACGGTCAAGGCCGAGAACACCAAGGCGGTCGAAGCCAACAAGGAGGCGCAGCGCCAGGAGCGTGCGCCGGACAGCCGGCGCGGCGTGCTGGCCTGAGCCGTCAGTTGACTTGCTTCCGGCGGCCCGACCAGTAGGGCTTGCGCAGCTCGGTCTTGAGGATCTTGCCGGCGCCGGAGAGCGGCAGCGGCGCCTCGACGAAGGCGACGCTGCGCGGGCACTTGTAGTTGGCGATCAATGCCTTGCAGTGCCGGATCAGCGCCTCGGCGCCGGCCGTGGCAGCCGGCCGCAAGCGCACGATGGCGTGCACCTGCTCGCCCCACTTGTCGTGCGGGATGCCGATGACGGCGCATTCCAGCACGGCGGGATGGCGGTAGAGCGCGTCCTCGACCTCGGCCGAATAGACGTTCTCGCCGCCGCTGATGATCATGTCCTTCAAGCGGTCGACAATGTAGACGAAGCCGTCCTCGTCCATCGTCGCGCCATCGCCGGTGCGGATCCAGCCATCGACGATGGTCCGCCGGGTCAGCTCCGGCTGGTTCCAGTAGCCCAGCATGACATTGGCGCCGCGCGCGCGGATCTCGCCGATCTGGCCGCGCGGCAATTCGTTGCCGGCCTGGTCGCAGATCTTCACTTCCACCCCCGCCGCCGGCTGGCCGCAACTGGTCAGCTTGCCGGCATTGGGCCCCTCCAGCACGTGGTATTCGGGGCCCATCAACGTCAGCATGGGCGAGCATTCGCTCTGCCCGTAGCCGTGAAAGAAGCCGACCCTGGGCATCACGTCCAGCGCCTTGCGGATCAGCGCTTCCGGCATGGGCGAAGCGCCGTAAAGCACGCCGCGAAAGCTGGCGATATCGCGCCCCGGCAGGTCGGGATGGTTGACCACCAGGTTGATCATGGTCGGCACCAGGCAGGAATGGCTGGCGCGATAGCGCTCGATGGCGGCCAGCAGCTCGCCGGCGTCGAATTTCGGGATGAAGCAATGCGCGCCGCCCATCAGCGTGACGGCGAAGGTTGAGGTGCCGTCGGCCAGGTGGAACATCGGCGCCGCATGCAGCCAGTTGGTATGACGGTCGAAGCGTAGGCCGATCGCGGCGTTGAGCGCGTTGGCATGCAGGTTGGCATGGCTCAGCATCACGCCTTTCGACTGGCCGGTGGTACCGCCGGTATAGAAGATGCCGGCAGGATCGTGACCGCTGCGTTCGGCGTCGTCTGCCGCCGCGGCGCCGTCGTGCAGCGCCTCGTAATGCGTCAGGCCGGCCGGCGCCGGGCCGTCGCCCAGATAGACCAGGTGGCGAACCGTGGCGAGCGCGGGCTTGAGCCTGGGCAGCAGCGGCAGGAAGGCATCGTCGATGAACAGCGCCTGGCTGCCGCTGTCGTTCAGCCAAAAGGCGATCTCCGGCACGGCAAGGCGGGTGTTGATCGGCACGAACACGGCGCCCGCCCAGGGCACGGCGAAGAAGAATTCGAGATAGCGGTCGCCGTTGAGCGCCAGGATCGCCACCCGCTCCCCCGGCCCGATGCCCAGCCGCTTCAGGCCGCCGGCCAGCCGGGCGACGCGGGCGGCGAATTCCTGCCAGTTCCGCCGCCGCTGGCCCGCCACGGTCGCGCTGCCGGCGCGGTTGGTGCGGGCGGCGCGCAGCATCATGTGCGTGAGACGCATGGGGATCACTCGCTGGCTCGGGCGGCGGCCAGCTTAGAGCCTGGCGCGGCGGCCGTCAGCGGCGGCCGAACACGAAGCGGCCGTAGAGGAAGTATTTCGAGACGAACGAACAGCCGACCACCGCGACCAGGGCGAACAGATAGTAGACGCCGAAGCCGGTATGCAGCACCAGGAAGGCGAGATACTCGATGGCGCGGAAGCTGGCGTTGACCGCGAGATAGCGCAGGCCCTGGCGCCCCAGGCCGCCCGAGGCGCGGTAGATGAAGCGCCGCGCGGCGACGAAGTTGACGCCCAGCATGATGAGATAGGTGATCGCCACCGCCAGTTCGGCGGCCAGGCCGGCCAGTTCGCGCAACAGCACCGGCAGGCCCAGCGTCAGGCAGGCGCTGAACACGCCGAAGCCGGCATAGCGGGCGAGCTGCCTCAGGTCGAGTTTTCGCACGCCGTCCTCGAGACCTCGCCGAACGCCCCGGCGCGCCCGCCACGCCCACCCGGTGCCTCGCCATGAAACTGATCGTCCAGATACCCTGTTTCAACGAGGAACACACCCTGCCGCAAACCGTGGCCGACATCCCGCGCGCCATCCCCGGCATCGACCGGGTCGAGGTGATGATCGTCGACGACGGCTCGACCGACCGCACTATAGAAATAGCGCACGCCATCGGCGTCGACCACGTGGTGCGGCACCGCAACAACCGCGGCCTGGAGCGCACCTTCCGCACCGGGCTGGATGCCGCGCTGAAGCTGGGCGCCGACATCATCGTCAACACCGACGGCGACAACCAGTATTTCGGCCAAGACATCCCCAAGCTGATCCAGCCGATCATGGAGGGCAAGGCCGACATCGTGGTGGGCGACCGGCAGACCCACCTGATCCCGCATTTCTCGCCGGTCAAGAAACTGCTGCAGAAGCTGGGCAGCGCCACGGTGCGCTACCTCTCGGGCACGCAAGTGCCGGACACCGTCAGCGGCTTCCGCGCCATCCGCCGCGACGCCGCGCTCAAGCTCAACATCGTCTCGCCGTTCAGCTACACGGTCGAGATGCTGATCCAGGCCGGCAAGAAGCACATGGCGGTGGCCGCGGTGCCGATCCGCACCAACGCCAAGACCCGGCCCTCGCGCCTGTTCAAGAGCAACCTGGGCTTCATCGCCCGCTCGCTCACCACCATGCTGCGCATGTACGCCATGTACCAGCCGGCCCGGGTGTTCCTGGCGCTGGGCCTGGGCTTCGGCCTGCTGGGCGCGCTGCCGATCTTCCGGTTCCTGGTCTTGTGGGCGCTGGGCCAGGGCGACGGCCACATCCAGTCGCTGGTGCTGGGCGGCGCGCTGTTCGTGGTCGGCATCTTCACCTTCCTGGCCGGCCTGCTGAGCGACCTCATGTCGCACAACCGGCAGCTTCTGGAGATGACGCTGGAGCGGGTGCGCCGGCCGGAACTGCGCGAGCCGGAATTGCCGGGCCTGGAGCGCCCGCCCGCGCGCGACGGCGGGCGCCAGACGCCCGGGGACCGCCGCGTCGCCTGAACCTACCCCGCCGCCTCGGCCTGGCCCGGTCCGGGAATGCCGATGACGTGGAAACCGGCGTCGACATAGACGATCTCGCCGGTCACGCCGCGCGACAGGTCGCTCAAGAGATAGAGCGCCGTGCCGCCGATCTCGTCCAGGCTGACATTACGGCGCAACGGCGCGTGCGCGCGGTTATGCCGCCAGACATAGCGGGCATCGCCGATCGCCGAACCGGCGAGCGTGCGCATGGGACCCGCCGAGATGGCGTTGACCCGGATGTTGTCGCGGCCGAGATCGACCGCGAGATAGCGCACGCTGGCCTCCAGCGCCGCCTTGGCGACACCCATCACGTTGTAGCTGGGCATCACCCGCTGTCCGCCCAGATAGCTGAGCGTGACCAGCGCGCCGCCCCGGGGCATCGCCGCCGCGGCGCGGCGCGCCAGCGCGGTGAACGAATAGCAGGAGATCGCCAGCGAGCGGCGGAAGTTCTCGCGCGTGGTGTCGATATACCGGCCGCGCAGCTCGGCCTTGTCGGAATAGGCGACGGCATGCACCAGGAAATCCAGGCCGGGCCAACTGCCGGCCAGTTCGGCGAACACCCGGTCGATCTGCTCCGCCTCGGCAACATCGCAGCGCAGCACATGCCGGCTGCCCAGGCCATGCGCCAGCGGCTCGACGCGGCGACGGAACGCCTCGTCCTGGTAGGTGAAGGCGAGCTCGGCGCCGGCCCACGACAGGCTCTGCGCGATGCCCCAGGCAATCGAATGGTCGTTCGCCACGCCCAGGATCAGGCCGCGCCTGCCGGCCATGAGGCGCGGTTCCGCCGCCGGTCCCGGGGCCAAGGCGGCGGTCTCCTCGCCCGCCCGGTCAACCGTCATGGCGCTGGAACACCAGGCTGGCGTTGGTGCCGCCGAAGCCGAAACTGTTGGACAGCACGCGGCTCAGCATCACGTCGTCCCAGCGCTCGCGCACGATCGGCACGTTGCCGCATTTGGGGTCCAGATTGTCGATGTTGGCCGAGGCGGCGATGAAGCCGTGCCGCATCATCAGCAGCGAATAGATCGCCTCGTGCACGCCGGCGGCGCCCAGCGAATGGCCGGTCAGCGACTTGGTCGAGCTGAGCGGCGGCACCCCCTCGCCGAACACCTCCTTCAGCGACTCGATCTCGCGCTCGTCGCCCACCGGGGTCGAGGTGCCATGCGTATTGACGTAGTCGATCGGTCCGTCGACCGTGGCCAGCGCCTGGCGCATGCAGCGCACCGCGCCCTCGCCCGAGGGCTGCACCATGTCAACCCCGTCGGAGGTGGCGCCATAGCCGACCAGTTCGGCATGGATCGTGGCGCCGCGCGCCTTGGCGTGCTGCAATTCCTCCAGCACCAGCACGCCGCCGCCGCCCGAGATCACGAAGCCGTCGCGGTCGACGTCATAGGCGCGGCTGGCGCGGGCCGGCTGGTCGTTGAACTTGGCGGACATGGCGCCCATGCCGTCGAACAGCACCGAAAGCGTCCAGTCCAGTTCTTCGCCGCCGCCGGCGAAGACGATATCCTGCTTGCCGAACTGGATCAGTTCCATGCCGTTGCCGATGCAATGCGCGCTGGTGGCGCAGGCGGAACTGATCGAGTAGTTGACGCCCTTGATCTTGAAGAAGGTGGCAAGGCAGGCCGAATTGGTGGAGGACATGCAGCGCGGCACCATGAACGGGCCGACCCGCCTGGCGCCCTTCTCGCGCGCGGTGTCGCAGGCGGCGATCTGGTCGCGCGTCGAGGGGCCGCCGGAACCCACGATCAGGCCGCTGCGCTCGTTCGACACCTCGGCCTCGCTGAGGCCGGCGTCGGCGATGGCCTGTTGCATGGCCAGATAATTGTAGGCTGCCCCATCGCCCATGAAGCGGCGCAGGCGGCGGTCGACCACGGCGTCGAGGTCGATCTTCAGCGAGCCGTGCACTTGGCTGCGGAAACCGAGCTCGCGGTACTTGTCCTCAAAGACGATGCCCGAGCGCCCGGCCTTCAGCGAGGCGGTCACCTCGTCCACGTCGTTGCCGATACTGCAGACGATGCCCAGGCCGGTGACCGCAACGCGCCGCATGGCCGCCCCTCAAACGAAAACGCCGACCCGCAAGTCCTGGGCCTCGTAGATCGGCTTGCCGTCAACCTGTAGCACCCCGTCGGCAATCGCCAAGTTCAGCTTGCGGGTGATCAGGCGCTTGACGCTGATGAGATAGGTCAGGCTGCGCGCGCACGGCAGCACTTCGCCGGAGAACTTCACCTCGCCCGTGCTGAGCGCCCGGCCCCTGCCCGGCAGGCCGAGCCAGCCGAGAAAGAAGCCGACGAGCTGCCACATGGCGTCCAGGCCGAGACAGCCCGGCATGACCGGATCGTTCTCGAAATGGCACTTGAAGAACCACAGGTCGGGCTTGATGTCGAACTCCGCCACGACCTCGCCCTTGCCATAGGCACCGCCCTTGTCGGCGATGCGCACGATCCGATCGAACATCAGCATCGGCGGCAACGGCAGCCGGGCGTTGCCGGCGCCGAACAAGAGGCCATGCGCGCAGGCGATCAGATCCTCGCGCGTGAAGCTGCTTTTCCTGAGCAATGTCGTCGTCACGTCACCGTCAATCCGCGTTAACCCCGGGCGCGCCCATCCAGGAGATTATAGAGCATGAGGGCGGCCGCTCAACGCCGGGGGCTGGCTTCAGGGGATTTTCTTGCGCCACTGGCTGGCGCGCAGCTCGGTCGTCATCAGTTGTTCGCGGCTCAGTCGGCGGTTGAATTCCGGCACCAGGCCCGTCGCCTGCGCGAAGCCATGCTGCGACGAGATGAACACCCAGTAATAGGCCTCCAGCTCGTCCCGCGGCACGCCCTCACCTTTGAAATACAGCATGCCGAGATGGTATTGCGCGTCCGCCAGGCCGGCATCGGCGGCGATCCGGGCATACTTGGCCGATTTCTCCAGGTCGCGCGGTTGCGCCAGCCCGCCGTAATGCATCAGCGACAGGAAATGCGCCGCCCCCGCCTCGCCCTTGTCCAGCGCCTGCTCGAACAGCCCTTGCGCCTTCTCCGGATCGGCCAGACCCAAGCCGCCGCTCAGGTAGAACCGGCCAAGAGTGAAGGCGGCCGGCCCGTGGCCGCGGCCGGCGGCGCTCTGTAACAGGCTTTCCACCAGGTGCAGGTTGGGCTTGGTGCCCTCGCCACGGAAATACATCATGGCCAGCGCGGTCTCGGCGCGCGGATCACCGCTTTCGGCCAGCGCCTTGTACTGGCCGAACGCCCCCGTCATGTCGCCCTTGTCGTAGCTGGCGCGCGCCCCGGCCAGGGGATCGGCCAGCGCCGGCGCGCCGGCCGCAAGCGCCGCCGCCAGTGCCCATGCGGACAGTGCTCTCACGCCGCCTTCTTCAGGTGACGCGCCACCAGCGACTCGGCGATCTGCACGGCGTTGAGCGCCGCCCCCTTGCGCAAGTTGTCCGAGACCACCCAGATGCTGAGGCCGTTCTCGACCGTGCCGTCCACCCGGATGCGGCTGATATAGGTGGCATATTCGCCGACGCAATCGACCGGCGTGACGTAGCCGCCGGCCTCGCGTCGGTCGATCACCATGCAGCCCGGCGCCTGGCGCAACAACTCGCGCGCCTTGGCGTCGTCAATCGGCCGCTCGAATTCCAGGTTGATCGCCTCGGCATGGCCGACGAAGGTGGGCACCCGCACGCAGGTGGCGCTGACCTTGATGGCCGGATCCAGGATCTTCTTGGTCTCCACCACCATCTTCCATTCCTCCTTGGTGGCGCCGTCCTCCATGAAGGCGTCGACCTGGGGAATGACGTTGAAAGCGATCTGCTTGGCGAACGCCTTGGGCGCGGGCCGGTCGTTGACGTAGATGCCCCGGGTCTGTTCGAACAGTTCGTCCATGGCGGCCCGGCCGGCGCCGGAGGTGGACTGATAGGTCGCCACCACCACCCGCTTGATCCGGGCGTGGTCGTGCAGCGGCTTCAGCGCCACCACCATCTGTGCCGTCGAGCAATTGGGGTTGGCGATGATGTTGCGCCGGCGATATCCCGCCAGCGCCTCCGGGTTCACCTCCGGCACCACCAGCGGCACGTCCGGGTCCATGCGGAAGTAGGACGCGTTGTCAATCACGATGGCGCCGGCGGCGGCGGCCTTGGGGCCCCATTCCCTGGACACCGCGCTTCCGGCGGCGAACAGCGCCAGGTCGGTGCCGGCGAAGTCAAAATGCTCCAGCGCCTGCACTTTCAGCGTCGCATCGCCGAACGAGACTTCCTTGCCGAGGCTCGCCCGGCTGGCCAGCGGCACCACTGCGGCGCAAGGGAAGTCGCGCTCGCTCAGGATATTCAGCATTTCCCGGCCCACATTGCCCGTGGCGCCGACCACCGCGACCCGATAGCTCATGACCCCTGTCCTTGGAGCAAAATAAGCGGCTTACATAGGCCGCCGGCGGGCGGCGATCAAGCGGCCGTGGTCCGCCGCATCATCCATAGGCGAACGCGCCATCGCGATCGGCCACCGGCGGCCGGTGCGAAGCGTAAATCCGGGCTACCCAGCGGGCGCCGGGATGGTCCGCCCAGCTGCCGGTCCACGCGGCCAGCGCCTCCGGCATCGGCTCCGGGCGGGCCATTGGCGTGCCCGGCAGGGCGAGCGAGGGCGCCAGGATGGCGGCCGCCGCCAGGTCGGCCAGGCTGAACCGCCCGCCCACCAGATACCCGGTGGCCGCCGCCCCTTGCGCCACCCGGTCGAGCGCCACCTGCATCGCCGCCTCGCCTGCCGCCAGCACGTTGCACCGCGTGCGCGGCCCCACTTGGTCATCGAAATAGGCTTGCAGCGCCAGTGCCTCCGCCCGTTCGGACGACGCGGCCGGATAGAGCGCCGGTTCTGGGTAGCTTCGCTCCAGGGACTCGATGATGCAGGCCGAGCCGTGCACGGGCGCGCCATCCAGCCGCAGAACTGGCGTCTGCGTCTGTCCGGTCAAGCGACGCACGACCGGCATGTGCGGCCCCGGCAGCAGGCTGCGGCGGCGGTGCGGCACGCGCTTCAAGTCCAGCGCCCAGCGCACTTTCTCGTTGTAGGGGGAGAAGCGGAACTGCAGCAACTCGACGTTCATGGCCGGCACCTTATGATATGATAGGTATCATAACAAAGCTCCTACATCATAAGCGAGGCGCAAACGTGCCGCCAAATCTCCGGCAGAAGACAGAAAGCAGGGCGCGCATTCTGCGCGCGGCGGCCGGCCTGTTCCGCCGGCACGGCTATCGCGGCGTTGGCATCGACCGGATCATGGCCGCGGCGGGGCTGACGCGCGGCGCCTTCTATGCGCATTTCCATGGCAAGCGCGCCCTGTTCGTGGAAGTGATTCAGGGTCAGCACGGCCTTACCCGACTGCTGGCGGCTCGCGCGGCGGTCGATCCCTCCGGTCTGCACCAACATGCGCGTGCCATTCTCGCGGACTATCTCGATCCCCGCCACTTGGCCGAAGTCGGGCGCGGCTGCAGCTTCGCCGCCTTGGCCGGCGACGTGGCGCGGGCGGGCCGTCCGGCAAAGCGGGCCTATGCCTCGGCCCTGCGGGAGCTCATCGGCGAACTCGACCGCGGACGGCACGCCGGCAAGAGCGACACCCTGGCGCTGCTGGCGCTTTCGATCGGCGCCGTGTCGATGGCGCGGGCGCTGGAAGACGCGGATCTCGCCGCCGCCCTGCTCAACGCGGCGCACGCAAAGGTGGCGGAGATGCTGCGGGGCTAGGGCAATTTCCGGTCAAATCGAACCGGCGGGTTCGGTTTGAACGCAAGGACGCCTCGAAGAACCCCATCATTGACGACGAAGCATCGCCGATGAGGGCATGGCCTGCGGCCCAGCCTGCGGATTGGGTGCTGTGGCGGGGTCTATTTGGTCTGCGGTGGCGTGTCGATGCAGT
>VGEV01000155.1 GCA_016869175.1 Alphaproteobacteria bacterium | reverse complement strand
CGCGCCCGTGCGAACGATCCAAAGCACCCCTTCGACGAACATGCGGTTGTCCCGCCCGGTCGAGCCGCGTTGCTCGGGCCGGCCGATGATCAGACCCGATATCTTGCTCCATTGCTCGTCGCTCAGCACGAGCCGATCCATGACGCCCAAGGATGCCTCCCGAAAAGCAGCCTTCAATCACGGATCGCGCGATTCGAGACTCCCAAGAGTCCACAGGACCTAGCGCATGGCGCGCGGCATGTTCCAGGCGACCGAGGACGCGGCCCAAGGCGCCCAGTTCGCCACCTTGCGCACCCTGCTGCCCCACCTGTGGCCCAAGGGCCACGCCGACCTCAAACGGCGCGTGCTGCTGGCGCTGCTGCTGATGGTGCTGGCCAAGGTGGTGCTGGTCTGCGTGCCGTTCCTCTACAAGCTGGCGGTCGATGCGCTGGACCGGCCGGGAACCGCCTGGAGCCTGGTTCTGCTGGCGATCGTCGGCTACGGCCTGGGCCGGGTCGGCGCGCAGACCTTTGGCGAGCTGCGCGATCTCGTGTTCGCCCGGGTCGGCCAGCACGCCATGCGCACCATCGCGCTCGGCACCTTCCGCCATCTGCACGCGCTGTCGTTGCGCTTCCACCTGGAGCGGCAGACGGGCGGCCTGTCGCGCGCCATCGAGCGCGGCACCGAAGGCATCGCCTTCCTGCTGCGCTTCAGCCTGTTCAACATCCTGCCCACCATCCTGGAACTGGCCATGGTGGTGGGCATCTTTCTCTGGCTTTACGATGTCGCCTTCGCCGCCGTCACGTTCGTCGCGGTCGGCGGCTACATCGCCTACACCCTGACCATCACCGAATGGCGCACGCGCTACTTGCGCGAGATGAACCGCACCGATACCACCGCCAACACCCGCGCCGTCGATAGCCTGCTCAACTTCGAGACGGTCAAGTATTTCGGCAACGAGGAGCACGAGGCGCGCCGCTACGACGAGGCCCTGGCGCGCTACGAGCTGGCGGCGGTGAAGAGCCAGATGACGCTGTCGCTCCTGAATATCGGCCAGGGCCTGATCATTGCCCTCGGCGCCAGCTGCGCCATGCTGCTTGCCGCCTATGGCGTGCGCCAGGGCCGCATGACGCTGGGCGACTTCGTGCTGGTCAACACCTTCCTGATCCAGCTCTACCAGCCGCTCAACATCCTGGGCATGGTCTATCGCGAGGTGAAGCAGAGCCTGATCAACATGGAGAAGATGTTCGAACTGCGCGGCATGGCGCGCGAGATCGAGGACGCGGCCGACGCCAAGCCGCTGGTGGCGGCGGGCGGCGCGATCGAGTTCGACAATGTCAGCTTCGCCTACGATCCGGCCCGGCCCATCCTCAGCCAAGTCAGTTTCCGCGTGCCGGCGGGCGGCAGCGTCGCCATCGTCGGCCCCTCGGGGGCCGGCAAGTCGACCATCTCGCGTCTGCTCTATCGCTTCTACGATGTCGGCGCCGGCGCCATCCGGATCGACGGCCAGGATATCCGCCAGGTGACGCAGGCCAGCCTGCGTGCCGCCATCGGCATCGTGCCGCAGGACACCGTGCTGTTCAACGACAGCATCGGCTACAACATCCGCTATGGCCGCCCCGAAGCCAGCGACGCGGAAGTGACGCAAGCGGCGCGACTGGCGCAGATCGACGGGCTGATTGGCCGCCTGCCGGAAGGCTACGACGCCATGGTGGGCGAGCGCGGCCTGAAGCTGTCAGGCGGCGAGAAGCAGCGGGTGGCGATCGCCCGCAGCATCCTGAAGCGGCCTGCTATCCTGCTGTTCGACGAGGCGACGTCGGCACTTGACAGCGAGACCGAGAAAGAGATCCAGGCGGCGTTGTCCGCCGTATCGCGCGAGCGCACCACGCTGACCATCGCGCACCGTCTGTCGACGGTGGTGAATGTCGACGAGATCCTGGTGCTGGTCGACGGCCGCATCGCCGAGCGCGGCCGGCATGGCGAGTTGCTGGCGCGCGATGGCGTCTACGCCCGGATGTGGGCGCGTCAGCAGGAAGTGCTGGCGGCCGAGCAGCGGCTCAAGGGTCTGGCCGAGGCAGCGGAAATCGTGCCGGCCGACAAGCCGACGTTGGCCGCGGCCTCTTAACCTTGGCACCGGCAGCCCCCACATCACTGCCGCGGACCCGCAGGACAAGAGGAGGGCGCCGGTGAAGTCGCTCAGTTCGGTGCTGGTGCCGATCCATGCCGAGGGCTACCGCTTCGTGGCAATCTTCGCGGTCGCCAGCTTGATCTTGTTCTGGATCTGGGGGCCATTCGGCTGGTTGGGGCTCGTCGCCACCGCCTGGTGCGCCTATTTCTTCCGCGATCCGCCACGCGTCACGCCGGTCGCGCCCGGCTTGGTGGTGGCGCCGGCCGACGGCTTGATCGTGGAGGTGGTGCCGGCACCGCCGCCGCCCGAGCTGGAAATGGGCGCCGAGCCGCGCCTGCGCATCGCGATTTTCCTCAGCGTGTTCGACTGCCACATCAACCGGGTGCCGGCCGACGGCGAGATCGTGCGGGCGATCTATCGTCCTGGCGGCTTTCTGGACGCTTCCTACGCGGAAGCAAGCGAACGCAACGAGCGGCAGTCGGTGCTGCTGCACGACATCGAGGGCCGGCCGCTCGCCTTCGTGCAGATCGCCGGCTGGATCGCCCGGCGGATCGTGTGCAAGCTGCACGAGGGCCAGCGCGTGCGCGCGGGCGAGCGCTTCGGCATGATCCGCTTCGGCAGTCGGATGGAGGTCTATCTGGATCCCGCCTATGCGCCGCTGGTCTGCGTCGGCCAGCGCGCGATCGCCGGCGAAACCGTCTTGGCCGAAGCAGGCGATGCCCGCCGGTCGCGGGGTGGCGAGATCCGCTAGTCATGCTGCGCCGCCGCCCCGCCCGCTTCAACGCGCTGTCGGTCAACAGCCTGCTGCCCAACATTCTGACCGTGCTGGCGCTCTGCGCCGGCATGACCGCGATCCGCTTCGGCTTGCTGGGGCGCTGGGAGGCGGCGGCGCTGGCCATCGTGGTGGCCGGCGTGCTCGACGGCCTGGACGGACGCATCGCCCGGCTGCTGCACGGCACCACGCGCTTCGGCGCCGAACTCGACTCGCTGTCGGATTTCGTCGCCTTCGGCGTGGCGCCCGCGGTGCTGCTCTATCAATGGAGCGCCAGCGAGTTCGGCAATATCGGCTGGATCGCGGCGCTGGCCTACAGCACCTGTTGCGCGTTGCGGCTGGCCCGCTTCAATACCGCGATCGACGAGCCGAACCGGCCGGTCTGGGCCGGCTACTTTTTCACCGGCCTTGCCGCGCCAGCCGGTGCCGGCTGCGCCATGCTGCCGCTGATGCTGAGCTTCCAGCTCGGACTCGAGTTGCTGCGATCGCCGTTCGTCACCGCCCCCTGGCTGCTGTTCGTCGGCTTCTTGATGGTCAGTCGACTGCCGACATTTTCGTTGAAGCGGCTGCGGATCAAGCGCGAACACGTGCTGCCCACGCTGGTCGGCGTGGCGGTCGGCGCGGCGATGCTGGTGACGTATCCCTGGCTGATGTTGTCGGCCGTCGGCCTTGCCTATCTGGGCAGCTTGCCGTTCAGCATACTGTCGCAACGCCGGATGCGGAAAGCCGCGCCGCCGGCCGCCGCGCTGCCGCTGGCGACGGCGCAGCCGGCCGCGGAACTCGATCGCCGCTGAGCTACTCGGCGGCCTGCGGCAAAGCCTGGTTCAGCCCGGCTTGGGCCGGCCGCTGGCGCCGGCGCGCACGCCAGGCGCCGACATTCTCGCCCAGCATCAAGAGGCAAGGCGTCACGATCAGCGTCAGGCACGTCGCGAAGGTTAGCCCGAAGGCGACGGCCGTGGACAATTGCACCCACCACTGCGTGGCCGGCGCGCCGATGCTGATGTCGGCCGCGACGAAGTCGATGTTGACCTGCAGCATCATCGGTATCAGGCCGACGATGGTGGTCACAGTGGTCAGCATCACCGGCCTCAGCCGTTGCGCCCCGGTGCGCCAGACCGCCTCCAGCGGCGCCATTCCCGCCTTGCGCAGGATCGCGTAGGTGTCGATCAGCACGATGTTGTTGCCAACCACGATGCCGGCCAGCGAGATGATGCCGATGCCGGTCATCACGATGCCGAAGGTCTGGCCGGTGATGATCAGGCCCAGGAACACACCGACAGTGGACATGATGATCGCGGTCAGGATCAGGAAGACGCGGTAGAAGCTGTTGAACTGGGTCACCAGGATGATGGCCATCAGGAAGATCGCCATGCCGAAGGCCTTCTGCAGGAAGGCCTGGGCTTCCTGCTGGTCCTTGTCCGAGCCCTTGAACTTGACCGTCACCGCCGGGTCGAGCGGATGGCGCTCCAGCCAGGCCTTGAGCTCGCGCACCTTGTCGTCGACCAACAGGCCTTCCTCGACATTCGCCAGCACGCGCAGGGCGCGATAGCCGTCGGTGCGGTTCAGGGTGCCGGTGCGCGGCTCGGCCTTGCGTTCGACGAAATTGGCGATCGGCACCAGCCCGTCGCGGGTTTGCACGCGCAGGCGGTCAAGCTGGTCGACGCCGCGCTGCTCGGCCGGGTAGCGGACGCGGATGTCGATCTCCTCGTCGCTGTCGTCGGGGCGATACTCGCCGAGCTTGATGCCGTTGGTGACAAGCTGCACGACATAGCCGACGGTGCTGACGTCGGCGCCGAACCGGCCGGCCTGCGCGCGGTCGACCTGGAGCGCCCATTGGATGCCGGGCATCGGCCGGCTGTCCTCGACGTCCTGCAGGCCGGGCACGGTCAGCAGGTGCTCGCGCAGCCTGCCGGCGGCGCCGTCCAGCCGTTCCGGTTGGCGCGAACGCAGTTCGATCTGGATGTCCTTCACTGCCGGCGGACCGGCGCGCGGCTTCTTGGCTTCCACGACCAGGCCCGGCAGGCCGGCCGTGCGGGCGCGGATCTCGCTGAGCATGTGGCTGGCCTTGGGCCGACCCTCCCAGTCGGTGAACTCCAGGAACAGCGTGCCGATCACATCTTCCGACTTCTCGTCGCTGCCGGCGGCGTTGTTGCCGCCGATGCGGGAATAGACCGTGCGGATGCCGGCGACTTGCAAGACTTCCGCTTCCACCTGGCGGACCAGTTCGTTCTTCTCCTCGCTCGCCAGGTTGCCGCGGGCGTGCACATAGACGAGCGCCCGATCGGGTTCGACATCGGGAAAGAACTCGACGCCGCGGCCAAGCGACCAATAGGCGGTCTGCACCGCCACCAGCGTCGCCGCGGCCAGCAGCACGACCTTCGTCGGATGGCGCGCCACGGCGTGCAGCATGCGGGCATAGGCACCCGTCCATCCGCGGATGTCCTCGATTCGCCCGGTCTCCATGCTGGCGAGATTGCGCGCCTCGGCCGGGTCCTGCGCCGACGGTCGCGCGAACAGCGCACCCAGAGGCGGCAGGAAGATAAGTGCCACCAGCAGCGAGCCAACCATGGTGGCGATCAGCGTCAGGGGCAGGAACTTCATGAACTCGCCAACCACCCCCGGCCAGAACAGCAACGGCATGAAGGCGGCCAGGGTCGTCGCAACCGACGCGACCACCGGCCAGGCCATGCGCTTGGCGGCCTGCGCGTAGGCGTCTTTTCGCGGCAGGCCTTCCACCATCTTGCGGTCGGCGTACTCGACCACGATGGTGGCGCCGTCGACCAGCATGCCGACCGCTAGGATCAGCGCGAACAGCACGACGATATTGACGGTGAAGTCGAGCGAGTCGAGAACCAGCATGCCGAACAGGAAGGAACTGGGCACCGCGATGCCGATCAGCGTGGAAGAGCGCAGGCCGAGTGCCGCCACCGTCACCACCATCACCAGCAGGATGGCGCTGATCGCATTGTTCTCCAGGTCCGCCAGCATGGTGCGGATGTCGGTCGATCGGTCCTGCAGGAAATCGACCTGGATGCCGGCGGGCCAGGCCGGCCGCACCTCCGCCACCACCCGGCGCACCTCTTCGATGGTATCGATGATGTTGGTGCCGAGCCGCTTCTTGACTTCGACGGCGATGGTTGGGCGGCCATTCACCCGGGCGAACTGGGTGGGGTCCTTGAAGCTCCGCCGCACGCTGGCCACATCGCCCAGCTTGACCACGCCATCGCCCTTCACCTTGACCGGCATCTTCATCACGTCGGTCGGGTTCTCGAACAGGCCGGGCACCTTGATGGCAAAGCGGCCCTGCCCGGTGTCCAGCGCGCCGGCGGCCACCAGGCGGTTGTTCAGCGTCACCGCCTGGATCAACTCGCTCTGCGTCACCTGCAGTGCTTCCAGCCGGGCGGGATCGACCAGTACCTCCAGCAGCTCGTCGCGATGGCCCGACAGCTCTGCCGACAGCACCGCCGGAATGCCCTGGATCTCGTCCTTCAGGTTGCGCGCGACGCTCAGCAGCGTGCGTTCCGGCACGCTGCCGGAAAGCGCCACGACCAGCACAGGGAACAGGCCGACATTGACTTCGTGCACCGTCGGCTCTTCGGCTTCGTCCGGCAAGTCCGGCTTGGCCTCGTCGACTTTTTCGCGAACGTCGATCATCGCCTGATCGGCGTTGAAGCCGGCGTCGAATTTCAGGATCACCGACGCGCCGCCCTCGCGCGCCGTCGAGCGTATCTCCTTGACGCCCTCGATCGCCTTGAGCTTGTGCTCGATCGGCCGCACCAGCAGCCGTTCGGCATCCTCCGGCGAGATCCCCTCGAGCGCCAGGCGGACATAGATGATCGGGATGTTGACGTCGGGGTCGGCTTCCTTGGGGATCGTGCCGTAGGACAGCGCCCCCATCAGCACGATCAGCACCAGCGTTGCCAGCACCATGCGCGAACGGCCGAGCGCGGCATCGATCAGCGCGTTCACGACAGGCTGCCCTTGCCCGTCAGCACCCGCACGCGCTCGCCCTCGCGCACGAAGTCCTGGCCGACGACGATCACCTGCACCCTGGCCGGCAAGCCGGCCAGCCACAGGCCGTTGGGCGTCTCCTTGACAATCTGCACGGGATGGAACACGACCGTGTTCTCCGCCGTGACGCAGCGCACGCCCACCACGCCCTTGTCGTCGAGCGTCAGGGTCGAGGGCGGCAACAGATGCGCCGGCAGTGTCTCGGTCGGCAACCGCAGCTCGGCCGTCACGCCGTCGCGCAGCGTCAACCCGGGATTGGCAACCTCCAGCTCGACGCGAAAGGTCCGGGTCGCCGGTTCCGCCGTGCTGGCGAGGTAGCCTATCCGGCCTTCCAACGTCTCGCCGGTAACCAGCTGCGCCCGGCCCGGCGCACCCAGCGTCAAGCGGGCGATCTCCTGCTCGGTCACGTTGGCCACGACGAGATAGGGGTTCTCGTCAACCAGCGTCGCAACCGCGGTGCCATCCTTGACAAAGGCGCCGATCTCGGCCGCGCGCGTCTCGACAACGCCGTCGAAGGGCGCGCGGATCGCGGTGCGGTCAATCTCCACCTCCATCCGAGCGACCCGGGCCCGCGCGGCGTCCAGCGCGGCGCCGGCCGCGGCCAAGTTGGTATCGCTGCGGAAGCCTTTCCTGTTGAGCTCGACGGCGGCGTCGTACTCCAACTGCCGTTGCCGCACCTGTGCCTTGGCCTCCGCCATCCAGGCCTGCCGATCGTCGATCGCCAGCCGCGCCAGCAGCTCGCCGCGCTTGACGCGTTGCCCCTTGGCCACCGGCAGCTCCACCACGCGGCCGACGATTTCGGACTTAATCTCGACCTTGCGCTTGGCCTCGGTGCGTCCGCGCGCCACCACCTCGCGCATATGCGAGGAGGCTTCGCTGGACAGCGTGCGCACGGCCTGCAGGGGCGCCTCTGGCTTGCCGTGGGCGGGCAGTGCAACGGTTGCCTGCTTGCGCGGCGCGGCCAAGCCTAAGCGGGCGCCATATTCGCCGTAGGCCACCCAAGCGCTGGCGGCCAGCGCTATGCCAAGGGCTGTCCAATAAGAACGTCGCATGATCGGCCTAGCCCCTCAGCCTTGGGCCGGGTTGGCGGGCAACGGCTCGGCCAACGGAGCTGGCCGCTCGGTGCCGCCGGCGAGCTGCGCCAGCAGCGCGGTGCCCTCCACCAGATGCCGGTTTTCCTCGATGTATTGCAGTTCGGCGGTGTAGGCGGCGATGCCGTAGCCGACCACGAAGCGCTGCTGCGGATTGAGTTCGCAGGCCTGCAAGTCGTGCAGCTTGTCCAGGGTCTCGCGATACCAGGTAAGTCGGGCATCGACCAGGCTGGCCACGTGGCGGGTCGGCAGCAGGTCGGCGAACATCATGACCACCAGGAACTCCGAGCGCAGCCGGTCGGGCGTCGGTTCCGCCGACAACTCGCGCACCAGCTCGAAGCGGCCCGCCGGCGTCAGCGTGTAGACCTTCTTGTCGGGGCGGTTGCTCTGCGCTTCGTGGGCGCAGGACACCAGCCGCTCGTGCAACAGCCGGCTCAGCGCCGGGTAGATCGAGCCGAAGCTGGCGTCATAGAAGTGCCGGAACGGACCTTCCAGACGTTTCTTGATCTCGTAGCCGGACGCCGGGCCCAAGGCCAAAATGCCCAGGCACAGGGTGCGCACGTCCATGATCGCTCCGCGTTGCTTGGGACGGCGTCGGTGCGGGCGCCTCCCCATTGCTAATCTCGGAATTCAATATATCAAATCAATATAAATATTTCAAGCCCGCTCGGTCGCCGCCGCTATTCAGGGCGCGTCCACGCCTGGCTGTCACAGACCACCAGCACGCATCCACGGACTTCCAGCAGGTCCGGCCTGGCCAGGCGCATGGTGGCGCGGTAGCTGCGGCCATCGCGCGGACTGTACATGCGGCCCCCGCCCCAACTGGCCGGACCGTCTGGCAGCATGCCTTCGATGATCGCCAGGCCCAGGATCGACCGGGCGCGCAAGTCCGCCGCCGGATTGTTGCGATCGCGCCTGGCTTCGCCTGCCTCGTCGAGCGGTTCCTTCAGCCAGACGATGCGCTCGCAGACCGCCTCGCCGCAGCTTCCGATGCGGACCTTGGCCTCGCCGTCCTTGGTCAGCCAGGTGCCGGTCGGGTCCGCGGCGCTGGCCGCGGAGGCGGCGAGGCCAATTGTCGCAGTCAGCGCGAGCCAGCGTGGACGCATGCCGTGGTTCCCAACCCGGTTTATTCACGAGAGGCCATGATGTGATGGGCAGGGAGGCAAGGCGATCACGCGGCATGCGTGGTCGTTGCGTCTTTTTCATCGCGGGTTGGTTTGTCGGGTGTCGGGTTATTGGTTTGGGATTGCGGGAACGGGTGTTTTCGGGGCATCGGCCCCGTCGGTCATGGAGCGGCGGGTCGAAGCGCGCCGGCGAGCAAGCGGATGAGAGCGGCATCCGGGCAAACGGCGGCGAAGGCGATGCGCACGCGATGGG
>VGEV01000154.1 GCA_016869175.1 Alphaproteobacteria bacterium | reverse complement strand
GGGTTATTGGTTTGGGATTGCGGGAACGGGTGTTTTCGGGGCATCGGCCCCGTCGGTCATGGAGCGGCGGGTCGAAGCGCGCCGGCGAGCAAGCGGATGAGAGCGGCATCCGGGCAAACGGCGGCGAGGGCGCGCATAGGATTGCGGGCCGAGGCCCGGCAAGCCGACTTCCGTCCCGCCCTGCCGCCCGCTCAGGACCACAGCACGAGGTCGCCGGACGGCATCCGGCCGATGAAGCAGGCGATGGCCAGCCGACTCTGCCCGTCGGCCGCCGAGGGCGCGACCCGATGCGGGTTGCGGGTGTTGAAGAACCAGGCCTCGCCAGCGCGCGGGCGGAAACTGAAGGCCGGCGCGTCGGCCACCATCGCCTCGGGCAAGGGATAGTTTTCGGCCACCTCGCCGGGCGCGCTCGGCCGCCACTGCCAGGGCGCGTCGTAGAGCGTGGTGAGACCAGCCTCGGCCGGGGTCTCGACATAGAAATTGCAGACGATCTGCGCCTCGATCCTGGAGATGGCGTATTGCGGCGCCTGGTAGGGCGCGAAATCGGCGTGCAGCATGAGGCCGTTCGAGGAATCGCGGATGATGCCGCAGAAATACGGCCGGCCGTCGACCTCGCTGGCGATGCCGACCCGGCCGGGGACATTGGCTTGCAGCCGGTCGATGAGCCGCGCCAGGGGATCGAAGGAATGGGCGCAGACATCGGCCACCTGCGCCTGCGCCGCCTGCGAAGCAGTCAGATAGGCGTCGACCCCGCGCAGCTTGTATTCCGCCTGCGTCAGGCCCAGATGCCCGATCTTCTGCGCCGCGAAGGCTTCCACCGCCGCCTTGCGTTCGCCCACCACCACCTTCATCTCGTGCCGGCCAACGGCGGCGGCGAAGGCGCGGCATTCCTGCGGGCTGGCGAAGCCCGACACGCGGATGGCCGGCAGCCGGTTGGCATAGAGCGCCGCTAGACTGGCCGGGGTAAGTTCCGCCGGTTCCATCGTCCGCCAATGTCCCATGTCTTGCCTCATGCTTGCGCCAGACCGTCGAGCGCGCGCAGCGCGAAATCGGCGGCGCGGGTGAACACCGAGGTCTTCCAGGCCGCCTCCTCGCCATAGAAGGCGGCGCGCATTCTCGCTTTCAGTTCGCGCCATTGCGCGCTGCCGGGCGTGCCGTGGCAGGCCAGGTAATGGTCGCCCCGCAGGGCTTCCAGCACCTGGCCCAGGGGCAGCGTGCCGTATTCGAGGGCCAGGCCGGCAAAGGCGGTGCCCGGCGCCAAGCCGTCGGCGAAGGCTTCCGCCACCGTGCCGACGACGCGCGCCGAGGTGGAAGTGCCGGCCATCGGGTTGGTCACCTCTGGCCCGAACCAAGCGCGGGTCAGCTTGTCGGCCGGGCAATCGGGATCGGTGATGGAGATGGGCTCGCCATAGCCCCGCGGCCCCAGCCCGGTATGGAAGTCGATGAAGGCGACGGCCGCCGCCCCGGCGCAATGCCGGGCGACCAGGGCGCGCAAGGTGCGGTTCGACCAGGTGGGCGCCCGACCGCCGAAGAACAGGCCGTCGGCATGCGTGTACTGCCCGCCTGACACCGCCTGCTGGTAGGCCGCGCCCCCGTGTCGGGCAACGAACGCCGCCAGTCCTCGGTCCGCCGCCGCCCGTCCCGCTTCGTCCCAGTCGGTCGGGATCAAGTGCGGGTGCAGCTCGGCATAGCCGGGATTGGCCGGATGGGGCTTGGCGTGGTCGACAAAATTGCGGTTGAGATCGACATTGTCTTCCGTCACCCGGCGCAGATGCGCGAAGCCATGCGGGTTGATGGCGTGCACCAGAACGACTGCCGTGTCCCGCGGCAAGCGCGTTGCTAGGCCCTCCCGCAGCAGCCCTGTCTGGCAGCCCGAGCCGCAATAGCCTTCCCCGCCATGCGTGCCGGACATGGCGAGGAACACCTTCCGCGCTTGCGCCGGGCCGAGCCGCGCCACGTCGGTCGCCAACGCCTCGTTGTCCGGGCCCTTGAGCGGGTGCGGCAGGCTTTCCACCGCGGCTCCCGCGGCCTCGGCTGCGGCCAGGAACGCGGTCCGCGCCCCGGCGTAGCTGTCGGCGAAATGCTGGGTGGCGCCCACGCTCAGTTCCAGCGCTGCAATTCCATGCGGCCCAACTGGTTGCGGTGCACCTCGTCCGGCCCGTCGGCGAAGCGCAGCGTGCGCGAATGCGCCCACCAGAAGGCCAGCGGGAATTCCTGGCTGACGCCGCCGCCGCCATGCACCTGCATTGCCCAGTCCACCACCTGCAAGGTCATGTTCGGCACCGCCACCTTGATCATGGCGATTTCCTTGCGCGCCGCCTTGTTGCCCACGGTATCCATCATGTAGGCCGCCTTCAGCACCAACAGCCGCGCCTGCTCGATGCGGATGCGCGCTTCGGCGATGCGTTCCAGCGTCACCGTCTGCTCCGACACCGGCTTGCCGAAGGCGACGCGCGATTTCGCCCGCTTGCACATGAATTCCAGCGCTCGCTCGGCCACGCCGATCTGCCGCATGCAATGGTGGATGCGCCCCGGCCCCAACCGGCCTTGCGCGATCTCGAAGCCGCGGCCCTCGCCCAGCAGCATGTTCTCCTTGGCCACCCGCACGTTCTCGAACAGCATCTGCGCATGGCCGTGCGGCGCGTCGTCGTAGCCGAACACCTTCAGGATCTTCTCCATCTTCACGCCAGGCGTGTCGCGCGGCACCAGGATCATCGACTGCTGCTTGTAGCGGCTGGGGTTGTTGGGGTCGGTCTTGCCCATGAAGATGAAGATCTTGCAACGCGGGTCGGGGGCGCCGGAAGACCACCATTTGCGGCCGTTGATGACGTAATGCTCGCCGTCGCGCTCGATCCGGCTTTCGATGTTGGTGGCGTCCGAGGAGGCCACCGCCGGTTCGGTCATGGCGAAACAGGAGCGGATCTTGCCCTCCAGCAGCGGCTCCAGCCACTGCCGTTTCTGCGCCGGCGTGCCATAGCGCACCAGCACTTCCATGTTGCCGGTGTCGGGCGCGGAACAGTTGAACACCTCCGGCGCCCAAGGCACACGGCCCATGATCTCGCACAACGGCGCGTATTCCAGGTTGGTGAGGCCCGCGCCCAGCTCGCTTTCGGGCAGGAACAGGTTCCACAGGCCATCCGCCTTGGCCCTGGTCTTCAGCTCCTCGACGATCGGCACCGGTTGCCAGCGGTCCTTGGCGCCGTCGAGCTGCTGGCTGTAGACCGCTTCATTCGGATAGACGTGATCGTCCATGAACCGCTGCAACCGCTCCATCAGCTGCTTGGTGCGGTCGGAGAATTCGAATTGCATGCGGAGCCCCTTCCGTCTTCGGCCGCCTGGCCGTGTCCTTGATCTGGTGCGCAAAAGTCTAGAGCAATATCGCTTCGGATTGAACCGCGACGGTTCCAACCGCAGCGATGCCATGGCTCTATCTTCAATGGGTTAGCGCGGGGGGCTTGGGCGGAGTGCATCGTCGGGGCGATGGCGTTACGCCGGGCGCCGCGCTAGCGTCGGGCCTGGAAAAAGTCGCGCAAGAGCTTCGCCGCCGCGGTCTCGCCGATCCCGGCATAGACCTCCGGCCGATGGTGGCAGGTCGGCTGCTGGAAGAAGCGCGGACCGTGCACGACCGCGCCGCCCTTGGGATCGTCGGCGCCGTAATAGAGCCGGCGGATGCGGGCAAGGCTGATCGCGCCCGCGCACATGGCGCAAGGCTCCAGCGTGACATAGAGGTCGCAATCGGCCAGCCGTTGGCCGCCATTCGCCAGCGCGGCGGCACGGATCGCCAGCATCTCGGCATGCGCGGTCGGGTCGCGGTCGGTTTCGGTGCGGTTGCCCGCCGCCGCCAGCACCCGGGCACCCGGCCCGACCACCACCGCGCCCACCGGCACCTCGCCCGCCGCCGCCGCCCGCGCCGCTTCGGCCAGCGCCAAGTCCATGAAGCGATACCCGTTCATGCCCTCACCATTCGCCGGCGGCTTGCCCGGGTCAAGATCGGCTCTACACTGCGGCACCGCATGAGCGAGCCATTTCCCGACAAAGCCGGCGAGCGCATCGCCAAGCGCCTGGCGCGCGCCGGACTTTGTTCCCGGCGCGAAGCCGAGCGCTGGATCGCGGAGGGCCGGGTGGCGGTCGATGGCCGGGTGCTGGACAGCGCGGCGGTGGTGGTCACGCCCGACCAGCGCGTGACCGTCGATGGCCGAACCCTGCCGGTGCCGGCGGCAGCCAAGCTCTGGCGCTACCACAAGCCCAAGGGTCTGCTCGTGACGGAGCGCGATCCGCACGGCCGGCCGACGGTGTTTCAGAACCTGCCGCCGCAGCTTGGCCGCCTGGTCAGCGTCGGCCGGTTGGACTTCAATTCCGAGGGGCTCCTGCTGCTGAGCAACGACGGTGCGCTGGCGCGCCATCTGGAACTGCCGGCAACCGGCTGGACCCGCCGCTACCGGGTGCGCGTGCATGGCGTGGTCGATGTCGCCGCGCTCGCCCGGCTCAGCCAGGGCGCCACGATCGATGGCCTGCGCTATGGACCGATCGACGCGCGGCTCGACAGCGTCAAGGGCAGCAATGCATGGCTGACCATGGCCTTGCAGGAGGGCAAGAACCGCGAGGTGCGCAAGCTCTGCCAGCATCTGGGATTGACGGTCACGCGGCTCATCCGCGTGGCCTATGGCCCGTTCCAACTGGGGGAACTGCCAGAAGGTTCGGTGGCCGAGATCGCGCAGCGGGTGCTGGCGGCGCAGCTCGGCCAGGCCGGGCGAGCGCTCGTCGCCGGGCCGGCCAGACGCGATGCGCATCGTCGCCGGCCGGCTTAGAGGGCGCCGCCTGGCGCCGCCCGCGGATCGCGCCATCCGCCCGACCGCCGACCGCGCGCGTCAGGCGCTGTTCGACATCCTGACGCACGGTCCCTTCGCCGAAGCCGGCTTGCCGGGATTGGCGGTGCTGGATGTCTGCGCCGGCACGGGCGCCCTGGGTCTGGAAGCCTTGTCGCGCGGGGCCGAGGCCGCAACCTTCCTGGACGACAGCGCCGCCGCGATCGGCCTGATCGAGCGCAACGCGCGGGCCCTGGACCTGGCCGGACAATGCCTGATCCTGCACCGCGATGCCCGCCGGCCCGGCCCGGCTCCGCGCCAGCACCAGCTCGTGTTCCTCGATCCGCCCTATGGCCAGGATCTGATCGCGCCCATCCTGACGGCGCTGGCGGGCAACGGTTGGCTGGCCGAGGGCGCGGTTTTGGCGTGCGAGGGCACAAGCCAAGCGCAAGGGTTTCCCGACGAGTTCCTGGTGTTCGACGAGCGCCGCTATGGCAAGACCCGCCTAGCGCTGCTCCGCTATCGGCGGCACGCAAGGGGGAGCTAGCCTGGCGCGTGAGACGGAACGGCGGGAATTGCGCGCCAGGCGGAGCGCCAGCGCATTTCCGGCCGGATCATGAATTTCGTGCCGGCGCCGGGCCTGGTCGGCGTGCCCAAGCCGTGTGTCATCCTGCGCCAGAGCCATGGTCCGGCCGATATCGACTTGGGCGGCGGCCGGTACTTGATGCGCGGCTGGCCTACCTCTTATTAGCTTGCAACGACGCGGCGATGGCCGCACCTAATGGCGTTGGTGCGACAGCCAGGCAAGGGGGTTGCCGGCGACGATGCGGGGACTTGTTGGAGCGGTGTGGGGCCTGATGCTGGCTGCCGGGTTCGCGGCCGCGCCGGCGGTGGCGGCAGAGCACCAAATGGCCACGTCCAAGATCAAGCAGGGCGATTTCGCAGCCGCGCACCGGTTGCTGGCACCGCTGGTCGAGGCGGGCGATGCCGAGGCGATTTACCTGCTGGGCACGCTGCATGCCAATGGCGAGGGCGTGCCGACCGACCTTGGCCGTGCGCGGGAGCTGTTCCAGGCCGCCGCCGACAAGGGCCATTTGGGTGCCCAGCAACAGTTGCAGGCGATGCGCCAGTTGGGCTTGATCACGCCCCCGGGCGGCGCGGCGCCCGGCGGCTGGCGCGTACAGTTGGCGACGGTGCTGCACGAAACCGCCGGCGAGGCCGAATGGCGGCGCCTCAGGCGGCTTTATCGCGAGGAGCTGGCCGCGCTGTCGTTGTCGGTGCTGCCGTTCAATTCGGCGGCCGGTGACACGCTCTACCGGATACAGGCCGGACCGCTCACCGAGGGGGCGGCGCGCGCGCTCTGCCAGACGTTGAAGGAACGTCAGCAGACCTGCCGCCTGATCCGGCCGAGCGAGTAAGGCCTAGGCGGCGATCGGCCACACCGCGAGGCTGATATTGCCGCTGCCGGAAGACTGCCCGTAGCTGCCATAGGTGGCGCCGACCTGGCGCCCGGCCGGCCCGCCGTCGAGCGTGCCCAGGAAGGTCGCCAGCGGCCGACCACCCATTTCGGCATGCACGGTCCTGGCATAGCTTTCGAACTCCGCCCGCGCCGCGGCCACGTCGCCGCCGCGCAAGTGATCCAGCAGTCGTCGATCGGCCGCCTGGTGCGCCGCCGGCGGCTGTGTCGCCGGGCCCCGCACCAGCAGGTGGGCGAACGCCGTGCTGGCGATGAACACGACCCGTTTGCCGCTGGCCTCGGCGGCCTCGCGCACGATCCGGCCGACCGTCATGCATTCCTGCAGGTCGGCGGCCAAACAGGTGCTGAGCGTCACGACCGGCAGGCCGGCCTCGGGATCGAGATATTGCAGCGGCACGCACGTGCCATAGTCCCAGGCGTAGTGCGGGCTGTCGTTGCGCCCGGCCGGCAGCCCGGCCGCGGCCAGCCGGTCGATCAAACCGCCCGCGAACTCGGGCGCGCCCGGCCGGTCATAAGCAATGCCCGGAATCAGGTCGGGCGCTTCGTCGGCGACGCAAACGCCGCGATGACGGACCTGGCAGGTCGCGTACCAGGGAAACGTGGTCACCCAGTGCGCCGACTGCAGCACCAGCAGGTCGGGCCGGAAGGCGCGCAAGGCCGTGCCCATTTCGCGAAGGCCCGCGATCACGCCTTGCAGGAAGTCCGGCGCCTTGGCCGCGAAACCCATGCGGGGCGTGTGCGGTGCCACGGCGCTAGCAACCAATCGTCCCGCCAATTTTCCCTCCCTTTAATCGCGCCTCGACGTCTACTTGCTGTGCGCGACGAACACTCCGTCCCAGCCGGGACCGGGCGGATCGGCCTCGTAATGGTCCAGACGGCGGCGATAGAGCTCGTACAGATATTCCAGCTCCTCGCCCCTGGTCGCGGCCAAGCGCAAGGCGGCCCGCGCTTCGCCCCAGTCCTGCGCCCGATAGGCCTGCAACATCGCCTCGTGCGCTCTGGTCAACTCGCGGAACGCCGCGCTTTCCGCCAGCGCGGCGTCGCCCAGCAGGCCATAGATCGGCTCGGCCCGGTTGCGCCCCTTGACCGCCAACAGGTCGAGTTCCAGCGCGGCGAAGGCCGGCGCCGCGATACGCGTCGCTTCGCCCAGCACGATGCCAACGCCGTAATTCTTCGATTGCGCCCCCAGCCGCGACGCCAGGTTGACGGTATCGCCCAGCACCGAATAGTCGAAGCGCTGAGTCGAGCCCATATTGCCGACGACGCACGGCCTGGTCGACAGGCCGATGCCCATTTCCAGATGCACCGCCCGTTTCTGCGCGCTCGGCCGAAACAGCCTGGCTTGCCGTTCGGCCTCCGCGATCTGGCCGGCAGCGGCGCCGGCCAACAGCTCTTCACGCAGTTCCTCCGCCGTGCGCAAGCCTTGCCGCGCCGCGATGGTCAGCCAGGTGAGCGCCCGCACCAGATCGGGCGACACGCCTTCGCCCCGCGCATAGCGCACGCCAATATGCCGCTGGGCCTTGGCGTAGCCCTGTTCGGCCGCGGCCTCGAACCAGCGCGCCGCGGCCACCGGATCCGCGGCCACGCCTTGACCGTCGCGATAGGCTTTGCCCAGGCTGTACGGCGCGTTGGCGAAGCCGCGCTCGGCTTCCTGGCACAGCAGTTCGAACGCCTTGGCGGCGTCCCGCGACAGGCCCTGACCCGCGCTGAGCCGCTTGGCGAGCACATATTCCTCGTGCGCCGCGGCGTCGCCCAGCGTCTCGCGGCGCAATTCCGCATTGAGGCGTCCCAGCCGTTCGAACATGTCGAGCGTGGCGGAACAGGCATGGCCGGCATGGTCGGGATCGTCGAGCGGCGCGTTCCAGAACGCCATCAGGCAATCGCCGATGTACTTGTCGATGGTGCCGTTGGTTGCCAGCACGGCTTCGCTCATCGGCGTGAGGAAGCGATTGATCAGCTGGGTCAGGCCGCTGGGATCGTCGCGGAACTGCTCGGAGATGGTGGTGAAGCCCCGCACATCGGCGAACATGACGGTCATCGGCCGCAATTCGCCGCCCAGCTTGAGGCCGTCCGGGTTCTCGGCCAGCCGCTCGACCAGCACCGGCGACACATACTGGCTGAACGCCGTGCGCACCTCGCGTCGCCGACGCTCGGCCGAGCGGTAGCCGGCATAAGCGAGACCGCCATAGAGCAGCACCGCCGCCGCGCCTGGAAAGGTCGCGTCCAGCAGCGGCGACTGTTGCTCGAACAACAACCAGGAGCCGCCGAACAGTGCCGTCAGAACCGTCGCCAGCACCAGCAGGCTCAGCCGTGGGCCGACCACCGGAAAGAGGCCGATCAGCAGCAGTCCGGCCAGCGCCACCGCCAGCAGTTCTTGGGCCACGGCAACATGCGGGCGCAGCAGATAGCGCTGCGACAGGATCGTCTCGAGCAATTGCGCGTGGACTTCCACGCCGGGGAAATTGGCGCCGAGCGGCACGGTCTTGAGATCGCCCAGGCCAGTCGCCGAGGTGCCGAACAGCAATAGCCGATTGGCCAGCCGCTCGACCGGCACCGTGCCGCGCACCAGATCGACGGCGGAGAGCACGCGGCGGGCATCGCGCGGCGCGTAGCGCACCCACGGCTGACCGTCGCGGTCGCTCAGCACGCCGATGCCGGCGATCACCAGGCCGGCGATGCCCGCCTTGTCCACTCTCACGCCCAGCGCACCGCCGCCGGTCGCCAAACGCAGCATCTCGATGGTCAGCACCGGCCGAACGCTGCCCGCGACCAGCGCCACCGCCGGCACGCGTCGCACCACGCCGTCCAGTTCCGGTGCCAGGCTGAGGATGCCGCGCCCCTCGGCGGCTTGGTCGAGTTCCTCCAGGTTGCGCAAGAGGGCAGGAAAGCGGCGCAAATGCGGCCTGGGATCGCCGCCGATCTCGGCCAGCGCCGGCGCGCGATCGATCCTGGCATCGGTCCGCGGTAGCTCCTGCACGGCCGCCTCGCCCAGCACCGCCCGGCCGGCGGCAAGCGTGGCGGCCAGCAGCGTGTCGTTCGAGGGCAATTGCGCGAGCATGCCGCCCAAACGCCGTTCGAGGTCGGGGAAGTAGGTTGCCAGGCTCTGCGGCGAAAGCCGGTCGGGCTCGGCGAACATGTAAGCGCCGGGGCAAAAATCCCTCACTGAAGCGGCCGGATTGTCCGGTTGCGCCGGAGTAAAAATCCAGCAGCAGATAGCTCTTTGCGGTTTTGGCAGAGGGCGGGGGGATGAAGGACGTGGAAC
>VGEV01000153.1 GCA_016869175.1 Alphaproteobacteria bacterium | reverse complement strand
GCCTGCGCTTGTTGAAGCTCGGCGCCCGCATCGTCGAGACCGCCCATCGCGTGCGCATCGCCTTCGCCGCCGTTTGCCCGGATGCCGCTCTCATCCGCTTGCTCGCCGGCGCGCTTCGACCCGCCGCTCCATGACCGACGGGGCCGATGCCCCGAAAACACCCGTTCCCGCAATCCCAAACCAATAACCCGACACCCGACAAACCAACCCGCGATGAAAAAGACGCAACGACCACGCATGCCGCGTGATCGCCTTGCCTCCCTGCCCATCACATCATGGCCTCTCGTGAATAAACCGGGTTAAGCACACGCGGCGGACGTTAGGCACGCATTGTTGCAGGGCTGTTGCCGGGCGCGCCGGCTCAGACGCGGAAGCTCTCGCCGCAGCCGCAGCGGTCCTTCTCGTTGGGATTGCTGAACACGAAGCCGCTCTCGAAGGTGTCGCGCCTGTAGTCCAGTTCGCAGCCCAGCAGGAACATGATGGCGGTCGGCTCGACGAACACCCGCACCCCCTTGTCCTCCACCACCTCCTCGAACTTCCTGCGTTCCTTGGCGTACTGCACCTCGTATTTGAGGCCCGAGCAGCCGCCCTTCTTGACGCCCACGCGCAGGCCCAGCACCGGCTCGGCGCTTTGCGCGATCAGTTCCTTGACCCGCGCCGCGGCGCTGTCGGTCAGTTTCAGGATCGGTTGCGGCATGGCGGGTGCCCCTCAGAACATGTTGAGTTCGATCTTGGCGGCATCGGTCATCCGGCTGTGATCCCAGGGCGGATCCCAGACCAGTTCGACCGTGACCTCGCCGGCGCCCGGCACCGCCGCCACCGCGCGCGCCACCTCGCCCGGCATGGTTCCGGCCACCGGACAGCCCGGCGCGGTCAGCGTCATGTCCACCTCGACATCGCCGTTGTCGCGCACGTCCAGGCGGTAGATCAGGCCCAGATCGTAGATGTTGACCGGGATCTCCGGATCGAAGACACAGCGTAGCGCTTCCAGCACCGCCTCCTCGTTGGGCGGCGGCCCGGCATCGGCGCCACGCGGCCGGCCGGCCCTGGCGGTCGGCTCGCGCCCGCCCGCTGTCGCCAGGAAGTCCCGCTGCGGTTCCGCGTTCATCTCCCACTCTCCACGCCTGCCCCGACTGTCTTGCGTCATTCGGTCGTCGCCTTGCCTTCGCCCGCCAGCGCCGCCTTCATGGTGTGCCAGGCAAGCGTCGCGCACTTGACCCGCATCGGGAACTCGCGCACGCCCGACAGCACCGCCAGCCGTTCCATCGCCTCCGGATCGGCGTCGGCGTGGGCGGCCACGTCGTAATGTTCCTTGGTGCAGAGCTCGTGCAGGGCGCGGAACAGAGCCAGCGCCTCCTCGCGCGTCTTGCCCGGCAGGATCTCGGTCATCAGCGAGGCCGAGGCCTGCGAGATCGCGCAGCCGCGCCCGTCGAAGGCGGCATCGGCGATATGGCCGTCGGCATCCAAGGTCAAATAAACCTGGATCCGGTCGCCGCACATGGGATTGTTGCCCTTGGCCTGGTTCGGCGCCTGCGGCACCGCGCGGAAGTTCCGCGGATGGCGGCCATGGTCCAGGATCACTTCCTGGTAGAGCTCGCGCAAGGAATCCTGCATCAGCCGAACATCTCCTTGACCGCGATCAGGCCGTTGGCCAGCGCATCGACATCGGCCCGGCAGTTGTAGAGAGCGAACGAGGCGCGCACCGTGGCGGCCAGGCCCAGATGGCTGTGCAGCGGCTCGGCGCAATGGTGGCCGACCCTGACCGCAACCCCGGCCCGGTCAAGGATGGTACCGACATCGTGCGCGTGCACGCCCTCCACCACGAACGAGCAGATGGCCGACTTCTCGCGCGCCTGGCCGACCAGTTGGATGCCCGGGATCCCGGCCAGCCGCTCGTGCGCATAGGCCAGCAGCCGGCGCTCGTGCCGCTCGATGGCGGCGAGCCCGATGCCTTGCACATAGTCGATGGCGGCACCCAGGCCGACGGTTTCGACAATCGCCGGCGTGCCCGCCTCGAACCGGTGGGGCGGCTGCTTGAACGTGGTCTCCTCGAACGACACCGAGGCGATCATGTCGCCGCCACCCTGATAGGGCGGCATCGCCGCCAGCCGCTCGGCGCGGCCGTAGAGCACGCCAATGCCGGTCGGGCCATAGAGCTTGTGGCCGGAGAAGACATAGAAATCGCAGCCGAGCGCGCGCACGTCGACCGGCATGTGGGTGGCGCCCTGGCAACCGTCCAGCAGCACCGGGATGCCGCGGGCATGCGCCACCCGAACGATCTCGGCCACCGGCAGCACGCTGCCCAGCACGTTCGAGACATGCGCCAGGCTGACCAGGCGCGTGCGCGGACCGAGCAAGTCGACGAAACGGTCGAGCAGGAAATTGCCCTCGGCGTCGATCGGCGCCACTTTCAGCACGATGCCCTTCTCGGCCCTGAGCAACTGCCAGGGAACGATGTTGGCATGGTGCTCCATGACCGACAGCACCACCTCGTCGCCGGCCTCGAGAAAGCGGCGTCCCCAGCTTGCCGCCACCAGGTTGATCGCCTCGGTGGCGCCGCGCGCGAACACGATCTCCTCCTCGCTCTCGGCGTTGAGGAAACGCGCCACCTTGCCGCGCACGGCTTCGTAGCGGTCGGTCGCCCTCTGGCTGAGATAGTGCACGCCGCGGTGCACGTTGGCGTATTCGCCTTCCAGCATGTCGCGCATGCCGTCGATCACGACCCGCGGCTTCTGCGCCGAAGCGCCGTTGTCGAGATAGACCAGCGGCCGGTCGTAGACCCGGCGCGACAGGATCGGGAAATCCCGCTGCACGGCTTCGACATCGTACTCGGCGCCGACATTGTGCCCGGCCCGTGCGGTGGACGTGCTCATGTGCCGTTCCCTTCGCGTTCGGCCAGCCAGGCCGCGATGCGTGCGCGCAATGCCGCCGCCACCGTCGGCAGGGCGACCGTCTCGACCACCTGGTCAAGAAAGCCGTCGACCAGCAGGGCTTGCGCCTGGAGCAGCGGAACGCCGCGGCTGCGCAAATAGAACAGCTGGTCCTCGTCCAGCGCGCCAACCGCGGCGCCGTGGCTGCACTGCACGTCGTCGCAATTGATCTCCAGTTCCGGCTTGCTCGCGACCTCGGCCGTGCGCGACAGCAACAAGGTCTTGTTGAGTTGGCTGCCCGCGGCCTTCGCCGCGCCGGATGCGACCGCGATCTTGCCCTGGAACACCTTCCGGGCGTGGCCATCCAGCACGCCCTTGGCGACTTGCGCCGAGCCGGTATGGGGTGCCAGGTGCTCGATCACGCTGATCGTTTCGCCCTGCTGCCGGCCGCGCAGCGCGAACACCTCGTCCAGCCGCACCTCCGCTCCCTCGCCCGCCAGGCGCACCCGCCATTCGTTGCGTGCCAGACCGCCGCCCAGGCTCAAGACCACGCTGTCCAGCCGGGCCCCGCCCGCCAATTCCGCCATGCCGGCATGCAGGTGCAGCGCCGCCGGCGCCTCGTCCTGCACCCGGCAGTAGCCAAGCCGCGCGCCCGCGGCCAGCAGCAATTCGCTGACGCCGTTGGCAAGATAGGCGCCCCGGCCGACATGGCATTCCAGCACCGCGGCCGTGCTGTCGCGGCCGAGCGCGATCAGCACGCGCGGATGCCAAGCGGCTTCGCCATCGCCCGCGAACACGATTTCGACCGGCCGTTCCAGACGCACGCCGTCGTCGATCAGCAGCGCATAGCCATCGGCGGCGAGGCTCAGGTTCAGTTGCGCGAACGGCAAGCCCTCGGTTGCCGACAGCCGCCCCAGCCGTCCGGCGAGCCGGGCCGGCTCCGCCCGCCAGAGTTCGGCCAAGCTGGCGAGCGTGACGCCCGCGGGCAGCGCCGCCATGTCGCCCGCCGCCGGCTGCAGGGCGCCGTTGCGGAACACCAGCCGGGCCGCGCGCTCCTCCGCCCTCAACAGGCTGCTGGCCGGCGTTGCGACGGCAGCGGCCCGACCGCCCAGCGGAAAGCGTTTCAGCGCCGCCAGCGGCGTCTGCCGCCAACCCTCGTCGTCGTTCGCCGGCAGCCCTTCGACGCGCAGGCGCAGCGTTGCCTGCTGGCGCAGCGCGGCAAGCCAGGCCGGCCCGCCGGCCAGCGGCTCGCCCTCGCTGAGAAAGCGCTCGGCGCTGAGCCCCGGCGGCGTCAGGTCCAGGCCCATCGCCCGCTCATGCCGCATGGCCGAACTCGGCATAGCCGCGTGCCTCCAGTTCCAGCGCCAGTTCCTTGCCGCCCGAGCGCTGGATACGGCCGCGCGCCAGCACGTGCACGCGGTCCGGCACGATATGCGACAACAGGCGCTGGTAGTGTGTGATCACCAGCATGGCGCGGCCGGGCGCCCGCAAGGCGTTGACGCCGTCGGCCACAAGTTTCAGCGCATCGATGTCGAGGCCGCTGTCGGTCTCGTCCAGCACGGCAAGGTCCGGCTCCAGCAGCGCCATCTGCAGCATCTCGTTGCGCTTCTTCTCGCCGCCCGAAAAGCCGACGTTGAGCGCGCGCTTCAGCGTCTCCTCGGTCATCGACAACGACCGCAAGCGTTCGCGGACGGCCTTGAGGAACTGCATGGCATCCAGGTCCTTCTCGCCGCGCGCCTTGCGCACGGCGTTGAGCGCGGTGCGCAGGAAGGTGGCGCCCGACACGCCCGGCAGCTCGACCGGATACTGGAAGGCCAGGAACACGCCGGCCGCCGCCCGCTCCTCCGGCGCCATGGCAAGCAGATCGCGGCCCTTGTAGCGCACCGTTCCGGCGGTCACGTCGTAGCCGGGCCGGCCGGCCAGGACGTAGGACAGCGTTGACTTGCCCGAGCCGTTCGGCCCCATCACCGCATGCACTTCGCCCGCGGCCACGTTCAAGCTCAAGCCCTTCAGGATCTCGGCCCCGCCCACGCTCACGTGCAGATCGTGGATCTCCAACATCAGCCGACGCTCCCTTCCAGGCTCAAGGCCACCAGCTTCTGCGCTTCCACCGCGAACTCCATCGGTAGTTCCTGCAGCACCTCCTTGCAGAAACCGTTGACGATCAGCGAGACCGCCTGTTCCTCGTCCAGGCCGCGCTGCCGGCAATAGAAAAGCTGGTCCTCGCCGATCCGGGCCGTGGTCGCCTCGTGCTCGACCCGCGCGGTCGGGTTCTTGCTCTCGATGTAGGGCACGGTATGCGCGCCGCAGGCGCCGCCGATCAGCAGCGAGTCGCAGCGCGTGTGGTTGCGCGCGTTCTCGGCCCCGCCTTGCATGCGCACCAGGCCACGATAGGTGTTCTGCCCGCGACCGGCGGAGATGCCCTTGGAGACGATGGTCGAGCGCGTGTTGCGGCCGATATGCAGCATCTTGGTGCCGGTATCGGCCTGCTGGCGGTTGTTGACGATGGCGATGGAGTAGAAGGCGCCCGACGACCCCTCGCCCTGCAGGATGCACGAGGGGTATTTCCAGGTGATGGCCGAGCCGGTCTCCACCTGCGTCCAGGAGATCTTGGAGTGGCGGCCGCGGCAGGCGCCGCGCTTGGTGACGAAGTTGTAGATGCCGCCCCGGCCCTCGGCGTCGCCCGGATACCAGTTCTGCACCGTCGAATACTTGATCTCGGCATCGTCCAGCGCCACCAGCTCGACCACCGCGGCGTGCAGCTGGTTCTCGTCGCGCATCGGCGCCGTGCAGCCTTCCAGATAGCTGACATGGGCGCCGGCGTCGGCGATGATCAGCGTGCGTTCGAACTGGCCGGTCTTGGCGGCGTTGATGCGGAAATAGGTGCTGAGCTCCATCGGGCAGCGCACGCCCTTCGGCAAATAGACGAACGAGCCGTCGGTGAACACCGCCGAGTTGAGCGTGGCGTAGAAGTTGTCGGAATAGGGCACCACGGTGCCCAGATAGCGGCGCACCAGTTCGGGGTGCTTCTGCACCGCTTCGGAGATGGCGCAGAAGATCACCCCCACCTCCTCCAGCTTCTTCTTGAAGGTGGTGGCGACCGAGACGCTGTCAAACACGGCATCGACCGCGACCCCGGCCAGGATCTCATGCTCGTGCAGCGGGATGCCCAGCTTCTCGTAGGTGCGCAAGAGTTCCGGATCGACCTCGTCCAGGCTCTTGGGCCCCTCCTTGGTCTTCGGCGCCGCGTAATAGTAGGCGTCCTGGAAATCGATCGGCGGATGCTTGACGCGGGCCCATTTGGGGTCGCGCATCTCCAGCCAGTGGCGATAGGCCTTGAGCCGCCAGGCCAACAGCCATTCCGGCTCCGCCTTCTTGGCCGAGATGAAGCGGATGATGTCCTCGTTGAGGCCCTTGGGCGCCGTCTCCTGCTCGATGTCGGTGACGAAGCCGTATTTGTAACGCTCGGCCAGCGCGTCAACCGCGGCGACCGTGCCGGCGTCGAGTGCCATGCGCTTCCCCCTCTCTAGGACGCTTGCGCCACGGGCCGCGCCGCGGCCGCCGCGGCGACCGGCGGGAACCGCTGGGGCTCCAGCGACATGTCGGCCAGCGTCACCGCGTCGAGCGCTTGGCGTACCGCCCGGTTGACCTTGTCCCAATTGCCGCGCATCGGGCAGAGGCTCTCCACCTCGCAGTCACCTTCGCGGCCATCGACGCACGCGGTCAGCGCTATCGGTCCCTCCA
The DNA here is from genome assembly GCA_016869175.1 of Alphaproteobacteria bacterium. GTDB lineage: Bacteria > Pseudomonadota > Alphaproteobacteria > VGEV01. Next base: position 3,155 of record VGEV01000153.1, on the reverse strand, counting down.
GCGCGGCGATGATTTCGGCCATGGTGATGCGCTCGGGCGCCCGCGCCAGCCGATAGCCGCCCAGGGCGCCGCGCTGCGAGGCAAGGATGCCGGCCTGCGCCAGCAGCTTCATCAGCTTGGCGACGGTCGGCAGTGGCACGCCGGAATCGGCCGCCATCTCGGCCGCCGTCACCACCCGCCGACCTCCCGCCTCCGGGCCGCTTTCACGCCCCGGTCGGCCGATATGCGCGAGCATGACGACGGCATAATCCGTCAATCTATTCAGACGCATATCGGGCTTCTCCCCCAATAGGGGACTAATTTGGTACCGTATAAGTAGTCAGCCCGGCCGGCTTGTCAAGCGGCCGCCGCGCCGGGCTCGTGCGCGCGGACGCAGTCGATCAGCTCTTGCCGCGCGACGGTGCGCCGGCCGCGCCTGGACGCGAGGCCCGGGCCGGTGGTGGCCAGCGCCTGGAAGCCGAGCGATGCCAACAGCTTGGCCCCGCCGGCGTCCCATGGATTGGGGATGACGACGGCGCGGGGGCTGCCGGTACCGGGCGAGGAACGCCGCGGCCTTCGCGCCTTGCCCGCGCATGACCGGCCGCGTTGCCGCCGCCTGTCCCGCCGACGTCATCGCCGGCCCGCTTGCCCAGCCGGCCTTGCCTTGCCGGCAGCGCCGATCCGCCGCATCATGCGCGCCCAAACACGGCCGTCCGGACGACTGTCGGGAGGAACCCCCCATGGCCAAGGCGAAGATCCGACACATCGCGCTCGCCACCAACGATCCCATCAAGACCGCGAATTTCTACAAGGAGGCTTTCGGCTTCCAGGAGGTCGGCCGGACCGGCGACCCGCACAGCCCGGAGGGCATCGCCTGGGGCGTGTTCCTGTCGGACGGCACGCTCAACCTGGCGGTGCTGAAGTTCAAGAACATCGACCAGTTGGGCAAGGGTCTCGACTACGTCGGCCTTCACCATTTCGGCGTGCTGGTCGACGACCTCGACACCACCATGGCGAAGCTCGAGGGGCTGGGCGCCGCCTGTTTCATGAAACAGGAACCGGAAGCCAAGGCCTCGTTCTACGAGACCAAGTTCCGCGCGCCCGACGGCGTGGTGCTGGACGTTTCCGAGCATCCCTGGATCGGTGCCGCGCCGGCAGGCCTGGCGGAAGTGGCGCTGCCGAAGGTGAAGGAGCCGGCCGAGTAGGACCGCTCGATGCCGCCGGTCGATGGGCCGACCCGGCTTTATGGCGAACTGGGCGACCCGATCGACCAAGTGCGCATGCCCGGCTTCCTGAACGCCGCCTGGGCGCGGGCCGGGATCGATGCCGTGCTGGTGCCGATGCGGGTGGCGGCGGCCGACTTGGCCAGCGCCGTGGCCGGCCTGAAGCGGCTCGGCAACCTGGATGGGCTCATCCTGACCATTCCGCACAAGCAGGCGATGCTCGGCCTGGTTGACCGGGTGCTGCCGATGGGCCGGCGCATCGGCGCCATCAACGCGGTGCGGCGCGAGGCGGACGGGAGCTGGACGGGCGAAATGTTCGACGGCCTGGGCTTCGTCGCCGGCCTGCACGGCCTGGGACACGACCCGGCGGGGCGCCGGGTGCTGCAGGTGGGGGCGGGCGGCGCCGGCGCGGCGATCGCGCATGCCCTGGCCGATGCCGGGGTTGCCGGCCTCGACCTCTACGACATCGCGCGCGAGAAGGCCGAACGGCTGGCGGCGGCGGTCGCGGCCGCGGTGCCTGGCGTGGCCGCACGCTGGGTGGCGGAGCCCGCGCCGGAAGGCTGCCAACTGGTGCTGAACGCCACGCCGCTCGGCATGGGCGCGGCCGACGCCCTGCCGGTGGCGGTCGACCGGCTGGCGCCGGGCGCGGTCTGCGCGGATGTGGTGACCAAGCCGATCGTGACGCCGTTTCTGCAAGCCGCCGCCCGGCGCGGCCATGCGGTGATGCCGGGGCATGTGATGGCGGCGCCGCAGGCGGCACTGTTCGCCCGCTTCTTCGGCCGCGCCATCGACTGACCGGCCGCCGGCCGCGCGCCGCGCCCGCGCGCGGCCAGGTAAAGCGAATGCTGTCACCGGATTATTAAAGCGTAGACTGTCACCGGATTTCGGCGGATTTCGGCGGATTTCCCCGCGAGGACGCGGCCAAGGGCCGGCGCCGAGATCTCTGGCAGCCAAGCGGCGAAACGGCAAGGCCGGGTTGGGCGTTGCCGCCCGACCCGGCCTCCAGATCGCACTCTGCCGTGTTCGTCAGATAGGGTCGGCCAAAGCCGACCCCACCGGCATTGCTCAGACTTGCCCGAAGCTCGCCCAGAAGTCGAACGGCACCGGCACGTTCGGCACCGGCGGCACCACGCAGTCGATGATGCAGGACGGGTCGAACCCGGCATGCACGAAGTCGTCCGCGTTCGCCCCGTCCGGCACCGTGTTGTCGACGAAGTTGGGCGTGAAGTCCAGCGCCTCGGCGAAGTCGGCCTTGGCGTTCAGGATGGTGATCTTCTGCCCGTTGCTCAACTGGATGAAGACGTCGTTGGTCTCGTCGTTGCCCGGGCCGGGCACGAAGTCGGCGTTGATGTACTGGATCTTGACCGGAGTGAATTCCGGCTGGCCCCACAGCATGATCCGGTCGCCCGAATCCCAGTCGCTGATCACGTCGTGATCGTTGACCCCGTCCACCTCGTCCTGGAAGAAGATGAAGGTGTCGTTGCCCGCGCCGCCGGCCAGCGCATCGCTACCCTTGCCGCCGCTGATCTTGTCGTCGCCGTCGCCGCCATGGATCCGGTCATGGCCCAGGCCTCCCAGCATGGTGTCGGCCCCGTTGCCGCCCAGCATGGTGTCGGCCCCATCGCCGCCATCCATGGTGTCGTTGCCGTCTCCGCCCTTCATGCAGTCGGCGCCCTCGTCGCCATTCATCTTGTCGGCGCCGTCGCCGCCGTCCATGAAGTCGCCGGACGAGTGACCCGACATCGTGTCGTTGCCGGCCCCGCCCAGCATCACATCGTTGCCCGAGCCGCCCGACATGGTGTCGTTGCCGCCGTCGCCGGCCATCTGGTCGTTGCCGCCGCCGGCGAAGATGGTGTCGTTGCCGCCGCCGCCCTGGATCTGGTCGTCGCCGTCATCCGGCCCTTCCACCAGGTCGTCGCCGAAAATCGTGTCGTTGCCGAGCCCGCCATCGAC